>JBBSUR010000160.1:0-5529 GCA_038234255.1 Mycobacteriales bacterium
GACCAGGGCCTTCAGGCAGCGCGCGAACGAGACCTCAGACCGGCCGCACCGCGTCCGCCTGCGGGCCCTTTTGCCCCTGCGTGATCTCGAACTCGACCCGCTGGCCCTCCTCGAGGGAGCGGTAGCCGTCGGACTGGATCGCGGAGTAGTGGACGAAGACGTCCGCGCCGCCGCCATCGACGGCGATGAAGCCGAAGCCCTTCTCGGCGTTGAACCACTTGACTGCACCCTGTTTGAGCTCACCTTGTGCCATGTTTGCTGTCTTCCTCTTGCCGGACGGTTCCGCACCCCGCGGGACCGAGTCGTGCTGACCCTCGCGCGGGGTTGTCCTCAGGAGTCAGCCGAGCAAGCGGCCCGCGACGTTCACGCGGGCGTGCCCGAGCAGAACTGGCGACCTCCGCGAGCGTACACACGCGGCAGGCAGGCCGACAAGACCGAGCGCTACGCGCGCACGACCTTGCCGGCCTTGAGGCAAGACGTGCAGACACCCAGCCGCTTCGGCGTCTTGCCCGAAGGGCCGGTCAGGGCGTGCACCGTCTGGATGTTGGGGTTCCAGCGACGGCGGGTCCGCCGGTGGGAGTGGCTCACGGACATGCCGAAGCCCGGTCCCTTGCCACACACGTCGCAGGTCGCAGCCACGGTCACTCCAGAGTAGAGAACGAAACACAGTCACGCCGGATCCGGTCTAGCGCCGAACAATCCCCACAGCCTAGCAGGACCGATAACCTCGGGACTGCGTCCCAACACCACCTAACGGCACAGGAGGTCCCGCGTGCTGCAGGTCCTTGATGCCGCCTCCATTCGCCGCTGGTGCGCGGCTGCACGCGCCGGACTCGCGACGGCCCAGACCGAGATCAACGACCTGAACGTCTACCCGGTGCCCGACGGGGACACCGGGACCAACCTGTTGCTGACCATGGAGGCGGTCGAGACGGCCTTGGCGGCAGCGGATTTCGACATGACCGCGACCGTACGCGCCATGGCGCACGGGGCTCTCATGGGCGCCCGCGGCAACTCCGGCATCATCTTGTCGCAGCTGTTGGCCGGTCTGGCCGAGGTGTTCGAGATCGCAGAGACGTGCTCGGCGGCGCAGGTCCAGCAGGCGTTCACCCGGGCTGCCGAGCTGTGCTACGCCGCGGTCTCAACCCCAGTCGAGGGCACCCTGCTCACGGTGGCGCGGGAGTGCGCCGAGGCCGCCAGCGCGCTCGGAGCGGTCGACCTCGCGTCGGTCGTCCGCGAGGCCCGCCGCGCCGCGGCGCGCTCGCTCGCCCGCACGCCCGACCTGCTCCCGCAACTGCGCGCCGCCGGTGTGGTCGATGCCGGTGGACGGGGTCTGTGCGTCCTGCTGGAGGCGCTCGAGCAGGTCGTCACCGGCGAGTGCGCGAGCCCGCCCACCGCGCTAGTGCCCCGCGACCGATCGGCGCTGACCGCCGCGCGCGAGGCGGGCAGTGAGGACTTCGCGTACGAGGTGCAGTTCCTGCTCCGCGACGCGGGCGACGCGGCAGTGCAGCGACTGCGGGAAGCCCTCTGCTTGCTCGGCGACAGCCTCGTCGTCGTCGGGGGAGGCCGGTCGTCGCCGGGCCTGTTCTCCGTCCACGTGCACGTCAACGACGTCGGGGCCACCCTGGAGGCGGGAGTGGAGGCGGGGCGGCCGTTTCGCATCCTGGTGACCCGCTTCGCCGAGCAGCGCGACGAGCAGCCTCCGGCCTCCCGGCCGCAGCTGATCGGCCGTGCTGTCGTCGCGGTAGCCCCCGGGGCCGGATTGGCCGCGCTGTTCTCCCGGTCCGGGGCGCTGGTCGTCGAGGGCGGATCGACGGCGCCGTCCACCGCCGAGCTGCTGGCGGTCATGCGGACCAGTGCGGCCGCCGAGGTGGTGCTGCTGCCGAACGACCCCGACACCGCGGCGGTGGCGCGGGCGGCGGCGGTGCAGGCGCGCAGCGAGGGATGCTCGGTCGCGGTCGTACCGACCCGATCGGTGCTCCAGGGCTTGGCGGCGCTGGCCGTCGCGGACGACACCCGCCCGTTCGCCGACGACGTCGCCTCGATGGCCGATGCGGCCGGCTCGACCCGCACCGGCGGGGTCACCACCGCGGTCCGCGAGGCCGCGACGATGGCCGGCATCTGCCGACCCGGTGACGTGCTCGGGCTGCTCGACGGCGATGTCGCCCTGCTCGGCTCCGACGTGGAGCAGGTGGCTCGCGACCTGCTCCACCGGATGCTCACCGGTGGCGGCGAGTTGGTCACGATCGTGAGCGGCGCCGACGCGCTCGACGGCGCGAGCGAACGGCTCACCGACTGGGTCGAGAAGGGCCACCCCGCCGTCGAGATCGTCTGCTACGAAGGCGGACAGCCGCACTACCCGCTGCTGCTCGGGGTGGAGTAGTCCGGTGGTCGAGCTCGGGGCCCGGCTGTCCGCCGCCGTGGGGGGTCCGACAGCCAGAGTGCTCGGCGAGCACCTCGACCTGCACACCGTAGGGGACCTGCTGCGGCACTACCCGCGCCGCTACGTCGAGCGGGGAGCGCTGACCCCGTTCTCCGACCTGGTCGTGGGGGAGTACGCCACCGTCTTCGCCGAGGTGACCAAGGCCACCGGCCGCCCGATCCGAGCCAAGCTCTACAAGAGCGACATCACCATCCGCGGCGAGGACGGCGCGACCATGACACTGGCGCTGTTCAACCGGCCCTGGGTCCAGAAGGAGCTCAGAGCCGGTCGGCGCGCCTACTTCTCCGGCAAGGTCGAGTTGTTCGCCCGGCGAGTGCAGCTCGCCAACCCCGAATACCAGTTGGTGGACGACGAGGAGGGCGTGCTCGCGGAGGAGTTCGCCGGCATCTTCGTTCCGATCTACCCGGCGGTGGCGAAGGCCCCCAGCTCGGTCACCGCGAGCAGCGTTCGGCTCGCCCTCGCCCAGGTCGATTTCGGCGATGACCCGTTGTCGGCCGAACTGCGGGCCCGGCACGACCTGATCGGCTTCGAGGCCGCGCTGCGGGGGATCCACCAGCCGACCGCCCGGGCGGAGATCGACGCCGCCAGGAAGCGGCTGACCTGGGACGAGGCCTTCGTACTCCAGGTCGTCCTGGCCCAGCGCCGGGCGACCACGCGGGCCCTGGCCGGCACTCCCCGCACGCCGCGGCCCGGCGGCCTGCTCGACGCCTTCGACGATGCGCTGCCTTTCGTGCTCACCGCAGGTCAGCGGGAGGTCGGTGCGCACCTGACGGCCGAGCTGTCGCAGCCGGCACCGATGTACCGCCTGTTGCAGGGCGAGGTCGGCTCGGGCAAGACGGTCGTGGCGCTGCGGGCGATGCTCCAGGTCATCGACAGCGGTGGTCAGGCCGCTCTGCTCGCCCCGACGGAAGTCCTTGCCCAGCAGCATCTTCGGTCGTTGCGGCAGATGCTCGGCCCGCTGTCGTCGGCGGGGGAGCTCGGCTCGCCCGAGGTCGCGACGCGGATCGCGCTGCTCACCGGTGCCTCGGGTGCGGCGGCTCGGCGCAGCGCGCTCGCCGCGGCCGCGAACGGGGCGGCCGGCATCGTCGTGGGGACCCACGCGCTGCTGTCCGAGGGCGTCGAGTTCGCCGACCTCGGGCTGGTCGTGGTCGACGAGCAGCACCGATTCGGGGTCGAGCAGCGCGACGTGCTGCGGGCCAAGGGGCGCACCCCACCGCACGTGCTGGTCATGACGGCCACCCCCATCCCGCGCACCATCGCGATGACCGTCTACGGCGACCTGGAGGTCTCGACGCTGACCGAGTTGCCGCAAGGCCGGCTGCCGGTGCGCACCGCCGTCGTGCCGATCGGGGAGAAGCCGGCCTGGCTGGCGACGGCATGGACCCGCGTACGCGAGCACGTCGCGGCCGGGCGGCAGGCCTTCGTGGTGTGCCCGCGCATCGGCGGGAACGAGCCGGAGGAACGCCGGTCCGATGGCCGGCGGCCCGGTCCGGCGGTGCTGGACGTGTACCTGATGCTGGTCCACGGATCGCTGAACGGGCTGCGGGTCGAGATGCTGCACGGCCGGATGCCCCCCGGGGACAAGGACGCGGTGATGCAGCGCTTCGCCCGTGGCGAGATCGACGTGCTGATCGCCACGACGGTCATCGAGGTCGGCGTCGACGTGCCGAACGCCACGGTCATGGTCGTGCTGGACGCCGAGCGGTTCGGGGTCAGCCAGCTCCACCAACTCCGGGGCCGGATCGGCCGCGGGGTACACGCCGGGCTCTGCCTGCTCGTCACCGACACCGGACCGGAGAACCCGTCGCGGGGACGCCTCGACGCGGTGGCCGCGACGTCCGACGGCTTCGCGCTGGCCCAGGTCGACCTCGAGCAGCGGCGCGAGGGCGACGTGCTGGGCTCGGCGCAGTCCGGAACGCGCAGCTCGCTGCGGATGCTCCAACTGGTGCGGGACGAGGGCCTGATCCGCGTGGCCCGGACCGAGGCGGTCGCGGTCGTGGAGCAGGACCTGCTGCTCAGCGCGCACCCCGCTCTGCGGCAGGCCGTGCTGGACCTGCTCAACGAGGAGCGGGCCGACTTCCTGGACAAGGCCTGAGGCTCGCTCGAGCCCGAGACGCCCACTTACATCTTGTGAGACAGTGTTCTCGTGGCCGACACCGTGACCTTCCGACCTGACGCGGACGCCCGGCGGGCGCTTTTCCTGCTCACGCAGGACGGAACGCCGACCTCCACAGCGGTGCGCAACGCGCTCGTCGACGCCGCTCGCCTGCGGGCGCAGGAGCAGTTGCGCGCCGAAGCCGCCGGCCTGCGAGCTGACGTCGAGGATCGAGCCGAGGCCGCGCAGGTCTTGAAGGACATGGAGACGCTGCGTGCGTGGTGAGGTCTACCGCCTGAAAGCGCCACGCGGTGCACGGGCGCATGAGCAGGCAGGAGCCCGCTTCGCGATCGTCGTCCAGTCAGATCTGCTGCCGTTGTCGACCTGGCTGGTGGCCCCTACCTCCACCTCGGCGCGGTCGGCGACGCTCCGACCGCTAGTCCAGGTGGGCGGCCGAGAGACCCGCGTGCTCGTCGAGCAGACCGCCGCGGTAGACCCGCAGCGACTGGGCGCGTCGGCCGGACGACTGAGCTTCGACGAGCTTCGACAGGTCGATGCCGCCTTGCGGCTCGTCCTGTCTCTCTGACGATTTTCGCCGATGACCCGCGTCATCGCCGGTGTTGCCAAGGGCCGCCGACTGCAGGTGCCGAGCGGGCTGCACACCCGGCCGACCGCTGACCGGGCCCGGGAAGGGCTGTTCTCCAGCCTGCTGTCCCTGGCCGACATCCACGCCGCCCGGGTGCTCGACCTCTACGCCGGCTCGGGCGCGCTCGGGCTGGAGGCATCCTCGCGCGGGGCCGGCAGCGTCACCCTGGTCGAGAACGACCCGGACGCGGTCGCGGTGCTCCGAGCCAACGTCGCGCTGCTCGCCCTGGCCGGTACGCACGTGGTGGCCCAGCCGGTCGAGCGCTTCCTGGCGGTCGAGCCCGAGCGGCGGTACGACGTGGCGCTGCTCGACCCGCCGTACGACCTGGACGTGGTCGGCGTGCTC
>JBBSUR010000161.1:0-5509 GCA_038234255.1 Mycobacteriales bacterium
CGCCTCACCCGGGACGGGGTGCTGGTCTGCGTGCACGACCGCCGGATCGACCGGGTCAGCGATGGCCGAGGCGTGCTCTCGACGCTGGAGCTGGCCGACCTCGCCGATCTGGACTTCGCCTCGTGGAAGGCCCGACAAAACGATCCACTCCTCGAAAGTGCCTGGGAGGAAGCCGATCAGGACCCGGATCGGCGCAGTGTGCTGACACTGGAACGGCTGCTGCAGTTGGCGCAGGACAGCACCACCCCGTCCGGCCGCCCGGTCCACCTGCACATCGAGACCAAGCACCCCACGCGCTACCGCGGACTGGTCGAGCGTGCACTGGTCGACCTGCTGGAGCGCTACGGCAAGGCCCGGCCAGACCCGCCGCCGTCGGGAGCGGCTTCGGCGGAAGCGTCCTCGCCGGTCACGGTCATGAGCTATGCCACCAGCTCGCTGCGGCGCGTGCACCTGCTTGCTCCGACCCTGCCGACGGTGCTGCTGATGGACCGGGTCCCGGTCCGCTACCGGGAGGGGCGGCTGCCTGCCCTGGTCGGCGGCGCCGGTGTCGCGCTGGCGGTGTTGAAGGCGCATCCGCGCTACGTCCAGCGGGTGCAGGCTCACGGCGGCTGCGTATACGTCTTCACCGTCGACGAGACCGACGACATCGACTTGGTGTTGATGCTAGGCGTGGACGCCATCATCAGCAACGAACCGGGCCGGGTGCGCCAGCGGCTGGCCGCGCGGGCGCCGTAGCAGGCCGCCGACTCGCCCCGCCGTACGCTGGCTGCACCGATCTTCTGCTGCCACGAGGAGTCCGCGATCAGCACCCGGCGCCGTCCCCCCGCTCGCCCGGCCGGCGCACCGTCGCCGGCCAGCGCACCGGGACAGGTGGCCGTCGTCGGGGCCAGAGAGCCCTGTCCGTGCGGCAGCGCCAAGCGCTACAAGGCCTGTCACGGCCGGACCGCCGATGTGGACCGGCGGCTGGTCACCCGCTCGTTCGAGGGCTGCGCCGACGAGACCGAGTGGGTGGCGTTGCGCGAGATCGTGCCGGCCGCCACGGCCGCGCTGCATGTCAGGGACGCGCCCGACCGGGCGGTCACGTTGTCGACCGTCCTGCCCCTGGCCTGGCCGGCACTGGTCCGCGCCGACGGGCGGATCCTGCTCGGGCTACAAGCCCAGTCGCGATCCGGCGACGTCAGCCGCGACCTCGCCTCGGTGCTGGAGCTGGCGCTGGCGAGCGCGCCCGGGACGAGCATCGTGCCGACCGCCTTGGCCGCCCCCGGACCGCGCCTGCAGGACCTGTTGACCGACGACCCGCTCGACGTGACGGTGCACGCGGGTTTCGACTACTGGGTCGAGGGGGCCGCCGACCCGACCGGCGAGGTCGCCGCGTCGATGGAGCGGGCCAACGACGCGGTCATCCCGACCGCCCGGCTGTCCTCGGTGTCCTCGGCCTACTGGTGCCGGATGCGCGAGAAGAGCCACTTGCGCTGGGTGCTGCCCGAGGACGAGGCGCCGCTGCTGGATGCGATGGCGCGCCTCGCCACCGCAGACCGGCTGGGGCTGGGTCCAGACACCCGGTACGTCGGCAGCTTTCGCGCCCACGGCCTGGTCGTCCCGGTGTGGGACCTGCCGCTGGACCGCGAGGCGGCCGATCTCGAGGAGCCGGCCGCGGCGCTGCGGCTGGCGCTCGACGAGGAACTCGCGTCGCCGCGGGCGCTGACCGGCCCCGAGCGGCGGGCCCGGGCCGTCCTGCTGTCGCGGCAGCTGACCCTGCGCTGACCCCGCCGTCACACGCCGTCGCCCAGCACCGGGTCACGCAGCACCGGGCAGGACATGCAGCGCGGTCCGCCCCGCCCGCTGCTCAACTCACTGCCGGCGATCCGAACAACCTCGATCCCGGCGCGCTCGAGGGCCGCGTTGGTGACGGCGTTGCGCTCGTACGCCACGACGTGTCCCGGAGCCAGCGCCAGGGTGTTGTTGCCGTCGTCCCACTGCTCGCGTTCGGCGGTGACCGGGTCGAGGCCGGTGTCGATGGTGCGCAGCGCTTCGATGCCCATGGCGTCCGCGGCCGCCTCCAGGAAGGGACGCGGGTCGTCCACCTGCAACCGGCCGTCGGCTGTCGTGGTGATGCGATAGGCAGACAGGGTGTGCGCCACCGCGGGGAACATCACCACCGCATCTCGGTCGACCATCGTGCAGATGGTGTCCAGGTGCATGGTGGCGCGTTCCTGCGCGATCGGCACCGCCAGCACGGTGTGCACGATGCCGGCCACGAAAGCCCTTGCGGCGAAGGCGTCCACGCCGGCCGGCGTGGTGCGCTGACCTGTGCCGACGGCGACGACTCCCGGCGCCAGCACGAGCACGTCACCTCCCTCGAACCACGCTTCCTGGCCGTTCCCGCCGTAGACCAGCGGCGTGCCCACGAAGCGCGGGTGGTGGCGGTAGACGGCGCCGGTGAGTGCTCGCTCGCGCTGCCGCGCATGCATCGACGGGCTGGTGACGGCGACGTGGTCGGCGACCCACACCGACGAGTCGCGGGTGAACATCAGGTTCGGTAAGGGGCGTACGACGAACTCCCCCTGCGTCGCGAGACGGGCGACCACGCCGTCGGCGCCGTGGGCCGGCAGCTCCTCGTGGGTGAGCCCCGCAACCTGGACCGCCGCCAGCCGTTCGCTGGACAGGTCCAGCAACCAGGCCTGCAGCACCCGCGCCAGCTGGGGGCCGACGACGGTCGGAGCGACCGCGGACTCCACCACGTCCAGGCGCGCCTGCGGGTGCTCCAGCGCCTCGACGAGCAGGTCGAGCAGGTAGAGCACCTCGACGCCGCGGCTGCGCAGCGCGTCGGCGAAACTGTCGTGCTCTTCCTGCGCGCGGGCGACCCACGGCAGTCCGTCGAACAGCAGGTCGGCGCTGTTGCGGGGGGTGAGCCGGGACAACTCGACGCCGGGACGGTGCAGCAGCACGGTTCGCAGCCGGCCGACCTCACTGGTGACCCGGTGGTGCGGCGCTGGCTGCGTCATCGCAGACGCAGCACGCCAGCCCCCGTGATGCCCAGCAGACGCTGACGGTCCAACTCCTCCGCAGACATGGGCCCCACGGCAGGCGGCTCAGGCTGTGCGGACACCTGCTCGTCCAGCGGGACGTGCACGCCCCGCTCGAGCTCGTCCATCGACACGGTGTAGCGGCTCGAACGGGCCTCACTCATGCGCTCATCCTGCGCCTGTGCCGCACGGGAAGCAAGCCATCACGCCGCCGCCTCCCCTTCCTGCAGGCTCGCCCGGACGGCGGTGAAGAACTGCAGGTTGACCGTGGCACGCCACCACGCGCCCTTGACCATCCGCGGGCCCCACCCAGGGCAGGACTGTGCGGTCGGCCGGATCGCCTTGTCCATCCAGTCCTTGCCGTGGACCGGGTCGACCTCGGCGTGCTCGACGTAGAACGGGTAGGCGTCCGCCGGCGCGCCGAGCCGGTCGAAGGCCTGCAACACCAGCCGACAGCGCGGACCGGCCTGCAGCTCCAGCAGCCCCAGCGCGCCGACCATCTCCGGCTGGAGCCAGCGATTCGTCGCGAGCAGACCACCGAGCGCAGCTCGCTCTAGCGCCTCCACCGGTAGATCGGTCCGGGGGACCGTCGGCATGGCGATCGCCTCGACGAGCTGCTCGTACAACGTGGTGTGCACGCCGTCGGCGTTGCCCTGGCCCATCTCGTCCCAGTAGTTCTTGGCCAACTCCAGCTTGGCGCTGCCGGACAGCCCGACCTGGCAGAGGGCGACCAGGTCATCGAAGCCGCCGTCAGGACCGCCCTCCAGGGCGAGGAAGCCGACCACCTGCTCCCAGCTCGCCTGTCGGGCCAGCCAGGTGTAGGCCGGGGGGAGCCGGTCCCGGGCGGCCACCGCGCGCATCGCCTGCACCACCTCGTCCGGCGTCTGCGGTGCGGTGAGCGGGCCGGCGCCCTGCCACGCGGCGTCCAGCTCGACCAGCCAGTCGGCCTCCAACCGGGCCTTGATGCCGGCGACGGCGGGGGAGCCCTGGTGGCGCACGGAATCGCCGAGCGTGTCCAGCGCCGCCGTATGGAGGTCGTAGATCGCCAGCAGGGTGAGGAAGCGGTCGCGGCGGTCTACCGGGTCAGCGCCGGACAGCTCCGCAAGTGCGGTGGTCCCTTCGCCGAGGGCAGACCAAAGCGCCGCGGACAGGTTTGTCGTGTCCGGACTTGTCGTGGCCGCGGACCGGGACATGGGTGCGTTTCCTTTCGGGCTCGGCGAAACCTGCTGGCAACAGTCAACCCTGCCCAGGCCCGCGCCGACCTAACGGTGACCTAACGGAGGCGGTCGTTGGCGGACTACCGTGTGGGGTCATGGGACTTCTCGACGGCAAGGTCGGCATCGTCACCGGAGCGGGACGCGGTTTGGGCCGCGGTGAGGCGATCGAGTTGGCACGCCAGGGCGCCGGGGTGGTCGTCGGCGAGGTCGACGAGGCGGCCGGTCAGGCCGTGGTCGACGAGATCACGGCGGGGGGTGGCGCAGCCGCCTTGTGCCTGGGTGACTGCTCCGACACCGACGTCGCGCAGGCACTCGTGCGCACTGCGGTGGACGAGCTCGGCCGGCTCGATGCGGTGGTCAACAACGCCGGCATCCTGCGGGACCGGACGCTGACGAAGATGATGCCGCAGGAGTGGGACGCCGTGATCCGGGTCCACCTGCGCGGACACTATGCGGTGACCTCGGCGGCCTTGGCGTACTGGCGGGAGGTCGGTCAGCCCGGACATGTGGTGTGCACCGCCTCGACCAGCGGGATCCTCGGCAACTTCGGACAGAGCAACTACGGCGCAGCCAAGGCCGGCATCGCCTCGTTCGCGCAGATCGTCGCGCAGGAGACGTGGCGGCACGGCGTCACCGTCAACGCCATCTGCCCGGCGGCCCGCACCCGGATGACAGAGGGGTCGTACGCAGGCAAGCTCGCCGACGCGACCGAGCAGGACTTCGACTTCTGGCACCCGGACAACGTCGCGCCGTTCGTGGCCTACCTGTGCAGTGACGCCAGCAGCCACATCAGCGGCAAAGTGTTCGGGGTGCAGGGTGACACCGTCGAGCTGTACCGGCCCTACACCAGCGAGGCCGCGATCGAGAACGGCGGGGTGCGGTGGACCGCCGAGCAGGTAGGCAGCCGGGTGGCCGAGCTGTTCGAGGCTGCGGCGATGGAGCCGGCTCCGCAGAACGGCATGGCGGCGCTGCGCTACTCGATGACGGCTCGCCGCTAGCGCGGTGGAGCGGGGGGCAGCAGCCGGCGGGCTGCGGCGTGGGCGTCGAGCAGCACCTGCTTGGCCGGCCGGCCGAGAACCGATGCCGCCGCCGCGACGTCGTCCCACTCCGGCATCGCATTGACCACCTCGCCGTGCAGGAGGCCGAGCTTCACCCGTACCGTCTGTCCGCCGACGTCAACCGTGTCCTCCTGCCGCTCGAGGGCGTGTTTGCCGACCTGCTGCTCGCGCAGCCCGAGGGTGCTGGTCTCGCGGAACATCAGCCGTC
>JBBSUR010000162.1:0-5430 GCA_038234255.1 Mycobacteriales bacterium
CGGGATGCCGGCGGCGGTGAGCTGCTTGGCCAGCTTCTTGGCGGTGTGCTTGGTCCGCATGAACAGCAGACTGCGCTCCTGACCCGAAGCCAGCTCGTGCACGACGGACTGCTTGTCTGCGGCGGTCACCGCGAAGACGTGGTGGGTCATCGTCGACACGGGCGCGACGGCCGGGTCGACCGAGTGCGTCGTGGGCCGGTCGAGGTAACGCTTCACCAGCACGTCGACGCCGTTGTCCAGTGTGGCCGAGAACAGCATTCGCTGACCGACCTTCGGCGTGCGGTCGAGCAGCCGCTTGACGACCGGCAGGAAGCCGAGATCGGCCATGTGGTCGGCCTCGTCCAGCACGGTCACCTCTACCCCGGACAGGTCACAGAAGCCCTGCCCGATCAGGTCCTCCAGCCGGCCAGGGCAGGCGATGAGGATGTCGACGCCCGGGGCCAGCGCCTTCACCTGCGGGTTCTGCCCGACGCCGCCGAAGACTACGGTGCTGGTCAGCCCGGGCCCCTGGGCGAGCGGCGCGACGACGGCGAGCACCTGGTTGGCCAGTTCGCGGGTCGGTACGAGAACCAGCGCGCGGGCCTGTCGCGGCCGGCGGGCACCGCCGGTCAGACGCGCGACCAGCGGCAGGCCGAAGGCGAGGGTCTTGCCGCTGCCGGTCCGACCTCGGCCGAGCACGTCGCGTCCCGCCAGGGTGTCGGGCAGGGTCGCGACCTGGATCGGGAACGGACTCAGGATGCCTTGGCGAGCAAGGGTCGCGACGAGGCTGGGCGGGACGCCGAGGGAGGCGAAGGACGCGGCCCCGGCCGGCGCCGGCACGGATGCGGCCCGAGGGGGCGGGGCGGACGGGAGCGAGCTCATGAGGGGGGTTCCTTCGTTCGTTCTGAGGTGGCGCGTGGCGCGGCACCCGCGCGCACCCGTCGAGCCAGCGGCTCGGCCGGGGGCGGTGCTGTCACACCAGGGTCAGAGCGCCCAGTGTAGAACGCCCGTCCCGCACGACAACGCGCGAACGCGCCGAGTCGGTACCCGCAGACGTGACGGGGGCGCGGCAGGTGCCCGGCTGCGAGCACCCGTTCGGCCCTGCATCGAGCCGGCCTGAGCACCGATACCTCTGGCAGAAGCGGGACCAGCCAGAAGAGGGTGACAAGCATGGCGACACGTCCGACGATCGAGCCGTACCGCACGCAGGAGCAACTGGTCAGCCGTACCCGCGCGTTGCTGAGCGCCGGCGTACCGCTGACCCTGCTGCTGGACCTCGCCGATCCGGCCGGACCGGACTCGGCCGGTCACTTCGACAACGAGCCGGCTGATTTGAGCTGGCTGCGCCGGCCCGAGTAGGCGGCTCAGGCGTCGTCCAGCCGCCGCACCCCGGCGACGGTCAGACCCAGCGTGGCCGTCACCCGTTCGGCGGTTGCCGTTGCCGCCAGATCGAGCACGCCCGGCGCGGGAGCGAGCACCACGGCGGCTCCCGCCCGGAGCACGGCCAGCAGGCCGCCGAGTCCGGCCGGATCGGCCGAGTCGACGCACAGCAGCACCCGGTCCGCCGGTGAGACCGCGAGGTCGGGCAACGCCGCCAGCGGCTGACCCCCGACCTCGATGGCCACCCGGGCGGGAGAGCGACCCCCCCAGTGATCGGCGTACGACGGGACCTCGCGGGCGTAGTCCTGCGCCCCCGCCGGCACCGAGACCAGCGGCGCACCGAGCGGGTGCCCGGACAGCGCATAGACCTCGTCGACGCCGGCAGTCAGGGCCGCCGCCGCAGTTTCGCCCGACACGAAAGCGACTTCGCAGTCGGCAAGGTCGGCCGGATCCCGAGCGAGGACGACAGTGGCGCCGGTCGCGACGCCGGCGAGAAGCAGGGTCACGGACTGCCAGTGCAGCGGCAGCAGCAGCCCGATGCGCGCCGGAGAGCCGAGGCCGTCGACCAGCAGGTTGGCGGACTTGGCCACCCAGTTGGCGGCAGTGGCGCCGGACAGCTCCACCCGGCCTCCGGTGTACGGGGGGCCGGCGTACAGCGTCAATAGGGGCTGTGCCGGGTCCCGCTCGCCGGCCAGCCCGCCGGTCCACGCCGTCAGACCGAGCAAGGGTCCTGCGCGGCGGTCTGCACCGGTGGGGGGGAACCGGTGGGCGAGGGCCGCTTCGGAGCGCCGACGGTGACCGGTCGGGTACCGGAGTAGTCGGCGCCGACCACCACCTCCACGGTGCGGTCGAGTTCGGGATCCAGCCGCGTGGTGGCGCCGGGGATAGCGGCCGCAACGGTGCGCGCCGAGTCAGCCTTGTCCGGACCGTGGAAGACGACCGTCTGCGTCGCCGAGTTGCCGCGGTTGCCCGGCTGGCCGACCAGTTGGAAGTCGAGCGTCGCGAGGTCGTCGTAGGCGCGGCGGCCCAGCCCTTGGACCGAGGCGCCGTTGAAGACCTTCACCTGGATGGCGCCCGGTGCCACCAACAGCTGGTCCGGGGCCGGACCCGGCTCCGCGGGCGCGGGGCTGTTGGGCGCGATGTCGCGGCGCAGCGAATCGAACAGCACCGCGCTCTTGCTCTCGTCGAGCAGCACGACGGAGGCGCCCCCGCGCCGGGCCGCCGGGTCGGCGACCGGCACGGTCGAGAAGATCACGCCCCCGGCGTCAAAGGAACGGAAGCGCAGCGCCAGGGTGCGCAGTTCACCGATCGACAGGTCCTCGTCGACCTGGAGGGACTCGGTGGCGGCGCTGATCACCCCGTTGAGCTTGAACGGGTTGAGCAGCGTGCCGGCGGACAGCGTCTTGCGGACGATCGCGCCGATGAACTGTTGCTGCCGGCCGATCCGGTCGATGTCGCCGCGCGGCAAACCCTTGCGCTGGCGGACGAAGGCCAGGGCCTGTTCGCCCTTGATCGTCTGCCGTCCGGCGGGCAGGTCGATACCCGAGTCGGGCTCCTTGGCCGGCTTGGACAGGCACACCTCGACACCACCGAGGGTGTTGACCATCGCCTGGAAGCCGTCGAAGTCGATCTGCAGGTAGTTGTCGATCTGCAGGTCGGTCAGGGCCTCGACGGTCTGGATCAGCAGCGACGGGCCGCCTTCGAAGAAGGCCGTGTTCAGCCGGGCCGTCCGCTGCGGTACCTGCTTGCCGGTGGACGGCGAGGTGTGCGCGGGGATGGGGACCCAGGAGTCGCGGGGGAAGCTGACCAGCTGTGCGGTGTGGCCGTCGCCGTAGAGGTGGGCCAGGATCACCGTGTCCGAGCGCTGGCCGGTCACGAAGTTCTTGCCCGTGCCCTGCGTCCCCTCGCCGGCCGCGAGGTCGCCCCGGCTGTCCGAGCCGACGATCAGGATGTTCTTGGCGCCGTTCGGCGCGGCCGAGCGGTCACCGGAGTTCGCACCGAAGACGTCGATCCGGTTGATGTTGCCGTCGTAGTAGGTCAGCAGTGCGTAGCCGGCGCCGGCGCTGGCGAGCACCGCGACGGAGGTGAGGACGGCGATCCACGACAGGACGCGGGCGACGCGTCGGCGCGGTCGACGCGTCGCCGGACCGGTCGGGGGCGCGCCGGTCGGGGGGGCGCCGGCGGGGGTCGGTGACCGTGTGGCGGACCGGTCCGGCCGCCCGCGGGGATTGAGATGGGGTGGCAGCGGCGATCCGGCAGACGGCGGCGAGGCGCTGCCGTTCCCGTCCGTCCGGCCCACTAAGGCATCCTTCCGTTGTCCAGGGGTAACTCCCCAGGAAGACGTGCTGGAGCCGGCCCGGGTTCCGGTCGCGATGATCAGTCTACCGACCTGGTGCTGTTTGCCCCGGCAATCGAGGTTAGCCTGCACCGCATGTCCGCTGGCGGTCGTTCATGAGAGCCCTGGTCCTGGCCGGCGGCGCCGGCACCCGACTGCGGCCGATCACGCACACCAGTGCCAAGCAACTCGTGCCGGTGGCGAACAAGCCGGTGCTGTTCTACGGGCTGGAGGCCATCCGCGATGCCGGGGTGACCGAGGTGGGGATCATCGTCGGTGACACCCAGGCAGAGATCGAGGCGGCGGTCGGCGACGGTTCCCAGCTGGGGATCTCGGTCACCTACATCCGCCAGGAGGCACCACTGGGGCTGGCTCACTGCGTCCTCATCGCGCGGGAGTTCCTCGGCGACGACGACTTCGTGATGTACCTCGGGGACAACTTCCTCATCGGCGGGATCACCGCGCTGGTCCAGGAGTTCCGGGCGGGCAGCCACGACGCGCAGATCCTGCTGACCCGGGTGGACAATCCCTCGCAGTTCGGGGTGGCCGAACTCGGGCCGCACGGCGGGGTCACCACCTTGGTGGAGAAGCCGGCCGACCCGCAGAGCGACCTGGCCCTGGTCGGGGTCTACATGTTCCGCGCCGGCATCCACGAGGCGGTCCGCGCCATCAAGCCCTCCGGCCGAGGTGAGCTGGAGATCACCGACGCGCTCCAGTGGCTGATCGACTCCGGTCACGATGTGCGCCCGCACCTGGTGACCGGCTATTGGAAGGACACCGGCCGGCTCGAGGACATGCTGGAGTGCAACCGCAAGGTGCTCGAGTCGATCGAGCCGCTGGTGCTCGGTTCGGTGGACGCCGACTCCCAGTTGATCGGCCGGGTCGTGGTGGAGGCGGGCGCGGTCATCGAGCGCTCGACCGTTCGGGGGCCGGCGATCATCGGTCGGGACAGCGTGGTGCGGGACAGCTACGTCGGCCCGTTCACCTCTATCTACTTCGGCTGCATGCTTGAGGACACCGAGATCGAGCACTCCATCGTGCTGGAGGAGTCGGTTATCCGCGGCGTCGGGCGGATCGAGGACTCGCTGATCGGCAAGCAGGTGGAGGTGTCACCCTCGGCGGCGTTGCCCCGCGCCCACCGGCTGATGCTGGGCGACCACAGCCGGGTCTCGATCGCCTGATGTCGGCCCGACTGTGATGCGAGTCCTCGTCACCGGAGGGGCCGGCTTCATCGGCTCCCACTACGTCCGTGAGCTGCTGAACGACGCCTACCCCGCGTACGCCGGGGCCGAGGTCACGGTCTTCGACAAGCTCACCTACGCCGGCAATCTCGCCAACCTGGCGCCGGTCCGCGACAGCCCGCGCTACCGCTTCGTCCACGGTGACCTCGTCGACGGGGCGCTGCTGGACGAGGTCCTGCCCGGCCACGACGTGGTGATCAACTTCGCCGCCGAGACCCACGTCGACCGGTCCATCACCGGGGCGCAGGACTTCGTGGTGACCAACGTGCTGGGCGCGCAGACGTTGTTCGCCGCCTGCGTGCGGGTCGGGGAGAAGGCCGAGCGGCCGCCCAGGGTGGTCCACATCGGGACCGACGAGGTCTACGGCTCGATCGACACCGGCTCCTGGACCGAGGACTCGCCGCTGCTGCCGAACAGCCCCTACTCCGCCGCGAAGGCCGGCGCCGAGCTGCTGGCCCGCGCGTACGCCGTGACCTATGGGCTCGACATCTGCAC
>JBBSUR010000163.1:0-5426 GCA_038234255.1 Mycobacteriales bacterium
CAAGCGTGCCCAGTGCGGGCTCGAGCCCCGACTGGGCCAGCACCATCGGGTGCAGGCCGCGGGCCAGCTCACGCAGTTCTGCGGTGGCTTCCAGTAGCTGCGCCCGCGCCTGCTTCGCCCGGGCCGCTATCGCCACCTCACCGCTGGCCTTCGCCTGCTCGGCCAGGATGCCGAGCTCCAGACCAAGGGTCACCAGTCGCTGCTGCGCCCCGTCGTGGAGGTCGCGCTCGATCCGGCGCCGGGCTGCGTCCTCGGCGGTGACGATCCGGCGGGCCGCGGCCTGGATCTCCTGCGCCTGGTGCTGCTGCACGATGACGAGCCCCGTCTGCGCGGCCAGGTCCGCCAGCAGGCGATCCTGCGCGGAGGTGAGCGCCTCCCCGGACGGCTTTCGGAGCGTGATCGCACCGCGCACGGTGCCCTGATGAACGACAGGCCGGACGTGCCGGCGAGGGCCGCCGAGATCCGGCAGGGCAGCCGAACCCTCCTCGTAGGCCGAAGCCGGCCAGCAGACCTGCGCCACCAGGTGGTCCTCCCGGCCGACCCACACGACGACCTCCGAGGCGCCGACCGCGTTGGCCACCGTGGCGGCCATACCGCTGAGGAGCTCCTGCGGCGCGTCTTCGAGGTGAGATGACAGCTGGGACAGCGCCTCGTACGGCGTCGTGCGGCGCCCGTATACGAGGCGGTCCGCCAGGCGCTGGACCCGCCGCCGAACGGGCTCGAACGCGACCGCGACGGCCGCCGTCGTGAGCAGGGACAGCACTCGTTCCTCAGCCGGAACCAGGGCGCCCACGCCGACCACGATCGCGACGTACCCCGCGGTGACGACCAGCAGCATGGCGCCCACGACGAGGGTCTTGTTGATGACCGGGTCGATGGCGTAGAGCCGGAGCTTGAGGATCGCGAACCCGGCGGCCACCGGGATCAGCGGGAGCACGAGCAGGCCCGGCAATGGGCTGCCCAGCACGAGCAGGCCGGCGACCAGCAGCACGCCAGCCATCACGACCGCGTAGACGAGCCAGCGCATCTGGCGCACCTCGTCGCCGCCGGCGTGCCGGATGCGTGCGACGATCGCGACGGTCCAGAGCACCTGGAAGGCCACGTAGTTGACCTGCGCGTACTCCCAGAAGCGTGCCGCCGCCTCGGCGCCGGGCAGCTGCAGCGGGTGCGGAACGGACAAGCCGATCTGATCGTAGTCCACCGGCCACAGCGCCGACACCGCCGCGAGCACGGCGGCGACCGTCATCATCGCAACGACGGCCGCCCGCCAACCGCGCGACGGCAGCCGCCCGTCAGGGAAGGCCATCAGGGTCCACCCGGCCAGCGCGATCGCCAGCGGCAGCGGCCACACGCCGATCCAGCCGATCCACGAGGCCGCCGGCAGCGCGCCGCCCTCCAGCCCGTACTGGCGCCCGAAGAACATGACCGCGTGGAGCACGCCGGTCGCGACGAACAGCCAGCCCTCCCGGTGTCGCGGCCGCATCCGGACCACGTACAGGCCCACGGCGGTGAACGAGCCGGCGAGCAAGCCGTTGTGCGCGTTCTCGAGGAAGAACCCGAGCTGCCAGCCGTAGCCGACGAGGGCCGCCACCAGGAGCCCGACCAGCGCGATGCCGGCTTCGCGGACGGCCGACGGCGCCTCGTAGTACGTCTCCGTGGCCGCTGACATGCAGTCATGCTGACACCTCGGCGGCGCACCCGGATGAGGGTTCTCCCTGGTCGAACTTCAGGGTGGGCACTCGTGCGCCGGCCCCCTACGACGCAGACGGTGGGACTACCAGCTCGTCCCTATCGAAGGAGCCACGATGAGTACGTCGACCGAAGTCCGCAGCAACCCCTCGCGCGTGCGACGCCCGGACCGCATAGCCGGACCCTTGCTGGTGCTCGGCGGGGTCACCTTCTTCGTGGGCGGCGCCACCCACCCGGGCGACAGCGGCGAGGGGTCCAAGGTCTCCCAGCTCCACGAGATGCTGGTCGACTCGATGTGGTATCCCTCGCATACGCTGCTGCTGGTGGCGATGGTCTGCTTCGCCGCGGGCATCGTCGCGATCCGACTGCGCGGCGGTGTCGACGCCGGAACGGCCACGGTGGTACGCGTTGTCTCAGTGATCGCGGTCGTGGCCGCGCTCGCGATGACGGTGCACCTGTTCGCCGCCACCGGTGCGGAGGCGCTCGCGGACGGCAACACGACCTTCATGTACCACCTGTTCGCCTGGATCGAGACGCTCGTCAACCCGCTGTGGGCCTTGGGCATCGCGGCACTCGCAGTTGCCGGCGGCCTGTCCCGCACGCTCGGCAACCCCATGACGCTCGTGCTCGGTGTCGTGGGAGGGCTTGCCTTCGCGTTGGCCGCAGCCACGATCGCGTTCACCGACCGCTTCGACGCGCTGTTCCCGGTGGGATCACTTCTCGGGGTCTGGGGCGTCGTCGTCGGTCTGATGGTGCTGCTGCGCAAGGGCGGGCCGTCACCGGCGGCGTGACGTCACGACGCCGTCGCCGATCCGGTAGCGGATGCGGCGATCCACCACACTGCAGGGCATGGGCTGGTTGCGTTCGGTGTCGCCGTACGTCCTGGCCGCGGGGCTGGCGGTCACCGGCGTCATGCACTTCGTGAGCCCGGGCTTCTACGACGGGCTCATCCCGCCGTTCCTGCCGGCGCCGCGCGCGTGGATCTACGGCAGCGGCGGGCTCGAGCTGGCCTGCGCCGCCGCAGTGGCGGTGCCGGCCACCCGTCGCGGGGGGGCGCTGGCGTCGGCGGCGCTGTTCGTGGCGGTCTTCCCCGGCAACCTCTATCAGGCGATCGAGCCGGGTGACGTGCCGCGCTGGGCGGCCCTTGCGCGGCTGCCGCTGCAGGTGCCGTTGGTGCTCTGGGCGCTTCAGGTCGCCGGAAAGTTTCCGTCCACAGCCGGCAAGCGCTGATCCGCACCGAGTCCACAAGTCGTGCACCGGACCCGTGCACAGGCGTCGAGCGCAGCGTCCCCACCGTGCGCACAGGCCGGCCCACAGGGCGGGTTGGCAGCGGCGCTGTGGCTGTCTACCGTGCATCGACAGCCGTCGAGGAGGCCCGCAGATGACCCTTCACGTGGACAGCCGACCCAGCGACGACCCGGCCCTGGACGAGGCCGTCGCCCGGATCGGCGAACTGGCAGCGCGGCTCTGGGCCGTACGCCAGACCCACCGCCCGCAGCCGGCCGGCCTGCTGCGCCGGCACATCCGGTGCACCGGCTGCGGCCAGCCGCTGCCGTGCGCGACGCTGCGGGCGACCGGCTGACCTCGGCTCGTGCCGGGCCCCGACCGATCAAACCGTGCGGTCGGCCAGGGTCGAGCGACCGATCTCCACCAGCGGGGCGATGCGGTCCTCGATGCCGTCGAAGCCCGACCCGAGCATCGCCCCGCCGCGTACCCGGGCCACGATGCCGGCGCAGACGACGGCGAGCTTGAAGGCGGCGAACGCGGCGTACCAGGGAAGGGGGGTGAGGTCCAGCCCGGTGCGCCCGGCGTAGCGAGCCGCCACCTGAGCGCGGGTCGGGAAGCCGGCCTCGACCGTCGCCGCCGGCACGACGGCCGCCCGGGTCCGCGCCCCGGCGTCGTCGGCCTGGGACCAGTAGCCCAGCAGCACGCCCAGATCGGCCAGCGGGTCGCCGAGCGTGGACATCTCCCAGTCGAGCACCGCGGCGATCCGGCCGGGCCGGGTCGGATCCAGGACGGTGTTGTCCAGCCGGTAGTCGCCGTGCACCACGGTGTGCCGCTGGGTCGCGGGGACGGCTACGGCCAGGTCGGCGGCCAGCCGGTCGAGGCTTTCGTGGCCGTCGATCCGGGTCGCCTGCCACTGCGTGCCCCAGCGCCGAACCTGCCGCTCCAGGTAGCCCTCCGGTCGCCCGAAGCCCTGCAACCCGACCTCGGCCGGAACCACCTCGTGCAACGCGGCGAGGACGTCGACCAGTGCTTCGCCGATGTGGCGCCGCTGCTCCGGTGCGTCGGCGTACCCGGCCGGCAGGGCGTCCCGGCAGATGTGGCCGTCAACGTGCTCCATGACGTAGAACGGCGCACCGAGCACGTCGACGTCGGCGCACTGGTGCAGCATCCGCGGAACGGGCACCGGCGTACCGGCCAGCGCCGACATGACGGTGTGCTCGCGCACCATGTCGTGCGCGGTAGGCAGCACGTGCCCCAGGGGCGGCCGGCGCAGCACGACGGCTCCGGCGGGGGACAGGACGCGGTACGTCAGGTTGCTCTTGCCCCCCGCGATCAGCGCCACCTCGCTGTCGGTCCACCGGGGGTCGTCCAGCGCGCGCGCCAGGTGCGGGCCGACGATCGACGGGTCGGCTCCAGCGGACGCGGGCGGCATGGCTGCACCGTAGGGCGTGACGGGAGCCGACCTCGGGGTAGGAGGCGAGCCATGACTACGCCACAGCCTGACCCCGACCTCGCCGGCGCCGGACTGTCGGCCACCGGGCGGACCGCCGATGACTTTTCGCCGGGAGATCCCCCGCCCGGTACGACCTACGGCGCCCCCGCCGGTATCGGAGCCGAGGCGGTGGAGGCGGTCGAGCCCGACCCGGATGAGGACGGGAGGGCCGAAGAGCGCGACGGCAGCGCCGAGCCGGCCGAGCCGATCTAGCCAGCCTCGCCCGTGCCCGCACCGCCCGTCCCCTCCCCCCGACTGGTCGACCGGAACCCCGCCGTCGCTCCCGACCGGCTCCTCGCGGCGCTCAGCCCGCCGCCCCGCTTCACCGGCGCCCGGTTCGAGACCTACCTACCGGATCCGGCGTTCCCTTCCCAGGCGGCCGCCCTCATGGCGCTGCAGCGGTTCGCCGCGACGCTGACCGAGCGGACCACCTGGCGGCCCGGGCGACGGCGGCCCCCGCGGGCTCGGCCCGGGGTGTACCTCGACGGCGGGTTCGGCGTCGGCAAGACGCACCTGCTCGCTGCCCTGTGGCACGCGGCCCCGACTCCCAAGGCCTACTGCACCTTCGTCGAGCTGACCGCCCTGGTCGGTGCGCTCGGTTTCGCACCGACGGTCGAGGCGCTCTCGGGGCATCGGCTGCTCGCCATCGACGAGTTCGAGCTCGATGACCCCGGCGACACGGTGCTCGTCTCGACGCTGCTGTCCCGCCTCGTCGGCGCTGGCGTCCGAGTCGCGGCGACGTCCAACACGCTGCCGGGCGCGCTCGGCGAGGGGCGCTTCGCCGCCGCCGACTTCCTGCGTGAGATCGCCTCGCTGGCAGCGCGCTTCGAGTCGGT
Source organism: Mycobacteriales bacterium (assembly GCA_038234255.1). Classification (GTDB taxonomy): domain Bacteria; phylum Actinomycetota; class Actinomycetes; order Mycobacteriales; family SCTD01; genus SCTD01. Next base: position 5,245 of record JBBSUR010000163.1, read on the forward strand.
ACGGATCGAGGGCGAGGACTACCGGCACCGTGGACTACCCGCAGCGCCACCGCCGGTCGACGAGTCCACCGTGACTGCCTGCACCCGCGAAGTCGACGGCGCGACCTGCGACGACTTCACCGCGCTGCTCGACCACCTCGGTCGGATGCACCCGTCGCGCTATGCGGCGCTGGTACAGGACG
>JBBSUR010000164.1:0-5389 GCA_038234255.1 Mycobacteriales bacterium
CCGCAGGCGCTCGCTGCGCCCGGGCTGGCCGGGCTCATGGCCGCGACCGTGCAGCGCCCGACGGACGTCCAGGCCTGGATCGCGCTGGGCAGAGCCTACGACGGGACGGGGCAGTTCACCGAGACGCTCGCGGCGTACGACAAGGCCCTCGCCCTGGAGCCAGGGTCCGACGACGTCGCCCTGCTACGGGCCGGAGTCCTGGTGCGGGCCGGGAGCGCACGCGAGGCGCTACCGGTGCTGACCTCGCTCGCCGCCAGGTTCCCGGACAACCCCGACACGCTGCTGCTGCTCGGCCTGGCCCAGGACAAGACCGGCGCCCCGGCGGCGACGGCGACTCTGCGGCGCTTCCTCCAGCTCGCACCGGACGCTCCGACGGCGCCGGGTGTGCGAAACCTGCTGGCCAGACGGTGACGCGCACCGGAACCGGGATGCTCCTGGTCCTGGTCGTGGTGCTCGCCGGGTGCGGCGGAAGGCCTGCTGCAGTCGCCCCGCCCGGCGGACCCCCAGTCAGCGAGCTGCGCATCGGCCTGTCGGAGTACCGGCTGCAGCTGTCGGCGGGCCGGCTGGCTCCGGGGCAGGTGGTCGTCACGGTCACTAACGCCGGCAGCGCTGCTCACGATGTGCGTCTGAGGCAGGGCGGCGCGGTCCTCGGCGGCACATCGTTGCTCTCGCCCGGGGCCCGTGAGGACCTGCGGATTCAGGTCGCGGCCGGTCGACCGGTGGTGCTGGACTGCACCGTCGCCGGCCACGCCGAAGCCGGCATGACGGCTTCGCTGGCCGTCGCGGCCGGCTGAGGGCGACCGGACTACAGCACCGTCCCGTACGCGCCGACCCACGCTCGCAGGGCGTTGAGCCAGTCGCCCCACAGACCGCTGACCTGCAGCACCCCGATGAGCACGAGCAGCGCCCCGCCCAGCCGCATCACCGAACGGGCGTGTCGGCGGACGACGGCGAGCCGCTCCATCGCCCGGGAGAACGACGCTGCGACGGCGACGAACGGCAGGCCGAGCCCCATGCTGTAGAGGAAGGCAAGCAGGGCGCCGCGGCCGACGGTGGCGCTGTCCGCGGACAGCGAGAGCACCGCCGCCAGGGTTGGGCCGATGCACGGCGTCCACCCGATGGCGAACAGCGCCCCCAGCAGCGGGGCGCCGCCCAGCCCGGCGGCCGGGCGCCAGCGCAGGCGAGCGGTGGCGTTCACTCCCGGCAGACGCAGCACGTCGGCGAACACCAGTCCCAACGCGATGGTGAGGCTGCCCAGCACGACCGTCAGGATCCTGCCCTGGTCGTACAGGACGGCGCCGATCGCGCCTGCCGCAGCCCCGTACGCCGTGAAGACCGCGGAGAACCCGAGGACGAACAGCACCGCGCCGAGCACGACCCGGCGCATGGCGCGGCTGCTCGGTTCGGCGCGCGGGGTCGCCAGAACCGGCACCGGCGCCGCCGCCGCTCCCCCGCCGACGGTGACGACGGCCGGCTCCTGCTCGGGCCGGCAGGCCTGGGTTCCGGCGAGTCCACCGACGTAGGACAGGTAGCCGGGCACCAGCGGAAGGCTGCACGGGGACAGGAAAGACACGACCCCGGCGGCGACGGCCAGCGGTCCGGCGAGCAGCAGCGAACCGTCGACGACCACGTCGGACAGCGCCACGGTCAGCCCGCCCCGGGCGTCGGCGAGGCCGTAGGTGCCGCTGCGAGCCGCACGCCCGCCTTGGCCAGGGCGTCCTGCAGCCACTGGTCCTTTATTTCGCCGTAGCGCCGGTCGACCTCCCCGCCGCGGGAGTCGTAGACGACCGTGACCGGCAGGCCAGGCGCCCGCAGGGCCGACTTGACTAGGCCGTCGGGGTCCTCACGCTGCTCGTAGGTGACCCCGGTGAACTCCAGCACCCCGGCCGCAGAGGCGCGTTCGTCCTGGGTGTCCACGCCGACGAACGAGACCTGCCCGGCGCTCTGCTCGTACACCTGCTCGAGCAGAGGCATCTCTCGCAGGCAAGGGGCGCACCACGACGCCCACAGGTTGACGACGGTGGGCCGGCCGTCGCCACGCGACACGGCGCGTTCCGGCCCGACGCCCAGGCAGGCCAATGCGGCGCCGGGAAGGCCCTCGAGATCGGGACCGACCGGCCTGGCTTCGCACGTGCGATCGGTCAACCCGGCCAGCGCCGCTGTCCGCAGGTCCTGACCGGTGTCCGACGCTCCCGCCTGTGGCTCGGCTGCCGGCTCGGTCGGCGCGCAGGCGGTCAGTGCAACGAGTGCGCCGCCCAGCAGCACCGACCACGGCAACCTCACCGGCCCAGCGTAGGACTGCGGACCACCGGCGGCTACGCGAGGCGTTCCAGGGTGCGCCCAGGGACTTGAACCCCGAACCCGCGGATTAAGAGTCGGGTGTCCGACCGGCGTTGGGGTGGTTGGCGACGCGTGCAGCGGACGGCCAGTGCTCGGGCACGGAGCGAGCACTGTTGGCACCCGTGTCCAACAACCTCGGGTGTCTCCATCGAGGGGACGACACCTACCCAAGCTGTACGCCGCTGGCCAGAAGGACTGCCAACACGAACTCTCAATTCCCTCTCGTGTACGCAACTAGGTCGGTCTCGCACGACAGCACCTGCTTGAGGGACTCGTACTCGTCCCGCAGTCGTGGGGCCTCCCGGAGGGCGTCGCGGAACGCAATGCGCTCCCGCCAGAGGCTGCTGTGGGTCCGCGTCAGGTGCAGTTGATGGGTGCGGTCCTCGTACCTCCCGCCCGGTTGCTTGTAGAACCAGAGCGCCTCGTGGGCTCGATGGTCCGCGTGTCGGTACCCGAGTTCCGCAAGTACCGGAATGGCCTCGCGTGCCGCGTCCAAGTCCGTGATCCCTGCGAGCATGTCCAGGATGGGCGTGGCAGCGCGGCCGGGAACCGCGGTCGAGCCAATGTGCTCGATGCCGTGACTCAACCAGGGCGCGAGGCGTGTCGTCAGTAGTTTTGCTTCCTGCCGAAACGAATCCGGCCACGCCGACGAGTACGGGCAGCCGAGACACTCACGGCCCGAGGGTATTGCCGGTTGCCGGTTGCCGTTCGACGAGCGGGACGGTGAAGTGCTCCCGCAAGCCGGTTCGTCAGCGTGACGTTGTCGCGCTGCGCAACCTCTGCAGGTGCGTCGCGTGTCCTACGGCGACGAGCCCGTTCCGGAAGGTCAACACCTCGTTGACCAAACCGTCTAGCTGGTTGCGATAGTGCAGGACGATGGTGTCGACGCCGTGGTAGACGCCGACCAGCTCGAAGTGCAGATCCCGGTTGCCCTCCAACGCCTGAGTCCAGTAGCTGCGTAGCGCCTGCTTGCCTTGCACCGTGCCGCCGCTCTCAGGGACGACGCGCTGCGCCGTGGGCGAGGTGAACAGAACATCCTCCGCGTACAGGGTCAGTACCGCTTCCACATCGCGAGCGTTCCAGGCGCTGATCCATTGCTCGGCGAAGCCCTGCGGCTCGGGGGTGTCCACGTGCCTCAGTCTGCAGGACCGGCAGGTCCTCGGGAACCGTGCTGCCATCCCGGCTCCAGGATCGTCATCCGGAATCACTTGTACGATGCAGGTACTGAGTCGTACGATCCGAGCATGGCCACGATGAACATCAGCGACGCGCGAGACCACCTGCCCGCTGCGATGGAGACCGCACGTACCGAAGCGGTGTTCGTCCAGCGCCGTGGCCGCCTGGCCGGGGTGCTGGTGAGCCCCGAACGCTACGAGCAACTGATGACGGCCCTGGAAGACGTCGAGGACGTGGCGGCCTTCGACGCGGCGATTGCCGAGGAGGGGCCGAACATCCCCTGGGAGCAGGTTAAGGCTGACCTCGGCTGGGAGTGAGCGCGTATCGCGTCGAGGTTCGCCCGGCGGCAGTCCGGGCCTTGCGCAAGCTCGACCCTCAGTTTCGCCGTCGGGTCCAAGGTGCGATCGCGCTGCTCGCCCAGGATCCGCGCCCGCCGGGCGCACGTGCTCTCCAGGGTCGGCCGGGTCTTCGTGTCCGGGTCGGCGATTACCGGATCATCTACACGGTCGAGGACGACGTGCTGTTGGTGGTCGTCGTGAGGCTTGGACATCGACGCGATGTCTACGACCAGTAGCGGCGACTGCGTCTCGCTGGCTTACGGGACAGCCTGGAACGTTCGCTCATATCGGCAGGGGTGAGACGGCAGCTAACGGCAGCCACGACCGCCGTCGAGCCCGTGACACGGGCCTCGACGTCGAGGCTCCGGAGCGTGCGGGAGAGTGATCCATATGACGACGTGGTCGGATCTTCTTGGGCTGATGAGCCAGACGCACGTACTGACGGCGCGCGGCCTGTGGCGTGGACTGGACCGTGGGCAGCAGGGTCGCTGCCGACGCCCGCCGCGGTGAAGGAGCCCACGCCGAACTGGCCACGGTGCTCGGGTACGTCCAAGCCCGCGTGCTGCCTGAGGCCTGCACGCATGTGCCCATCGATCGCAACGCCGTCGACGCCGACGGGCTGATCGCCGACGAGACCACGTCCGTGCCGTCACCGGCGCCATCGCCGCATTGCTGGCCACCATCCCCGCGGCCGGCCCGCAGTCGCAGTAGCCGATCGTCAACGACACGATCGGTGTCATGAAGCAGCCGAGGGTCGACCCGGCCCGTCTGGCCACTGTGACGGGCGCCGATACCGTGGCCGGGTTGCCCGACGCGTTCAACCGTGAGTACGACGATCCGACGCCGTCAGACCGCAAACGACCTAGCGATTTCGGCGGCCTCCCGCCTCGGTGGGCACGAACAGCCAGGACTCGCCGCTCAAGGGTGAAGATCTGTCTCAAGACCGTTCATGCTCTTCGGCCGCGCCGGTATCTCAGGAGGTCGCTGTCGGGCGAAGCCTCTGTCAATCCTCGAGGAGGTCGCGGCCCTGCGTGCGCAGGAGCCGGAGTGACGTGAGCATCTTGTTGAGCTGCTCGTAGTCGTGGCCCTGCCAATCGTGGACCTGCCGCGTGACGCGCAGCGGGTACTGAGACCGGTAGGACTGAGTGAGATTGCCCGGGAACTTCTTGTTGGTGACGTTCGGGTCGTCCTCGAAAGGCCCCGTGGGCTCCACCTCGTACACGTAGCCGCGCTGGTCGATGTCGGCCAGTGCCGTAGCGAGCTCGGCTCCCCAGACCGCGGTGTCGATCAGTGCGGTGAAGTAGATGTGGTTCATGACGCGGCCGGAGTGGAAGTTCGAGACGCGCCCGGGCACCAGCTCGTCACCGACCTGCAGCGCTACCCGGGTGCCGTGGAAGAACGGCCCGGCGAGGTGCCAGCAAGCCTCGAAGGTCACCGCTGTGTAGCTGCTGTCGTCGACGTCGCTCATCGCGTCGTGCTCCTCTCGTCCACACCTGCCACGACCGCGTCGTCGAGGCGCAGCTGAGCAGTCTGCA
>JBBSUR010000165.1:0-5378 GCA_038234255.1 Mycobacteriales bacterium
GACCAGCACCGCGTAACTGACCAGGAGCAGCGCCAGCCGCAGGCCCGAGTAGACGACAAAGGCCCGGCCGGGGCGCGGCGACTCCATCCGCTCACAGTACGACGGCCGCCCCCGCAGGACGGCTTCGGACACAGCGGCGGACATACAACGGCTCGCACACAACGGCGGGGGGCGCCGCCCCCCCCCCCCGGGGGGGGGGGGGGCCCGGGGACGCCGAGGTGGTTGGGGCGGGCAGCGGGGCGGGGGGGGCGCGGCGCCGGAGGAGGGCCCCGCCGCCCCGGGGCCGGGCCGACCGCACCCGGGCGGGACCGGGCGCCGCCTCCCCCCTGCCGGGGGTGGGGCGGCGCCCGCCGTTGTGTGCGAGCCGTTGTATGCCCGCCGCTGTGTCCGAAGCCGTCCTGCGGGGGCGGCCGTCCTACTGTGAGCGGATGGAGTCGCCGCGCCCCGGCCGGGCCTTTGTCGTCTACTCGGGCCTGCGGCTGGCGCTGCTCCTGGTCAGTTACGCGGTGCTGGTCGCGGTCGGAGCCGACGGCCTGGTGGCCCTCGGCGGCGCAGTCCTGGTGTCCGCGCTGCTGTCCCTGGTGCTGCTGCGTCCACAGCGTGAGGCGTTCACCTCCGCCTCGATCGCACGGTCGGATCAGCGCCGGGCCGAGAAGGCCGATCGGCGGGCCCGCCTGGACCGGACCGAAGACCCGCCGCCCGCTCCGTAGCCGCCGCCCGCGAGTGGCGTTGCGTCTGATCCTTTGCGGCGTGGGCTGCCTCCATGGATGGCCCCCGTTACTACCCATCGGCTACCCGCCGTTGGCAGAGAAGTGCTGGTAGTCCTTGAGCGAGCGGTATTCGCCGCCCCACTCCCAACCGACCGCTGCGTAGGCCCGCACCACGGCGTCGTTCGCCAGCACCATCCCCGGCCGGCGGTCGGAGCGGTCAACGTAGTCGCGACCGGCTGGCGGTTGCACCGCATCCCCTCGCACGTAAGGGTTTTGGATCGGGTTGAGGTCGATGGCCCGGCCGTAGGAATGCTGAGAGAACGCGGTCGCGCCGGTCGTGGAGCGGCAGTTGAACCCGGAGGTGACGTTCGCAGCCATGACCTCACGGGCGCCGAATTGGCCGCCCCTGTCTGATCACGTGGCGCCCTGAGGGCCCCTCCCTGATCACGTGGCGCGTTTGCCGCCGGAATCCGCGCGATTCTCGCCAGTTGATCAGGGAGGGGCCGCTCCGGTCGCCCGCTGATCAGGAGGGGACGCTCCGGTCGCCAGTTGATCAGGGAGGGGCCCGGCCCGTCCGGTCAGAGCGCCCGTAGCGACACCAGTCCGAACAGCGGCACCGTCCGCGCCTGGTCGGCGTCGCAGGTCAGCCACTGCATGCCGCCGCCGGCCCGGTCATAGCGCACGGTCACCTCTAGGTCGGGCCCACCCGGACCGGCGAGCCGCACCGACCACGCGTCCGGACCGGCACCGACCTGCATCGTCGGTGCCAAGTCGTCGGTTCCCCAACGCCCGGTCTGCTCACGACTGAACTGCTGCGCCGCCTGCACCGGCAGCGGCAGGCTGCTGCGCCCCCGCATCCTCCGGGCCGGCAGCCGGCCGGCAGCCAGGTCGTCGACGACGTGCACCGCCTCGGCGGGCTCGATCCGGCCCAGGTAAAAGCCTTCGGGCAGTACGACGATGTTCGCCGCAAAGCGGTCACCGCCGACATGGGTGCACTCCCAGGTGCGCTCGGGGTAGCGCCCGGCCAGGGCCAGGGCGACCGGCCGCCCGCGGATCGCGCAGCACCGGTCGTGCCGCCCGTGCGTGCACACCAGATAGAGCGGCTCGTCGACAGGTTCCCACCCACCGATCCGCCCATCGACCGGCACCGACCCGTACGGCGGGGCGAGCGTGCACAGCTCCGCATCCTCCACGACGTGCCGGGTCGTGATCCGTTCCCCACCCGGACGGCTGTCCACGGCGTAGACCCACCGGCCGGCCGCCTGCGCAGCGCCCGCGGGGCGGCGGATCAGCAGCAGTCGGGCGTCCGCCGCCCGTGCCTGCCGGGCCAGGGACCGGGCCACCGCCGGCTCGATCCGGCCGGTCGGCAGGGCCGGCTGTCCCCACGCGCCGCGATGCTCCACGAGCAGCCACCGCTGCACCCGGCTCGCCGTCGCCGTCATCGGCTCGTCGCGCGACTGCGACGCCGCCGCACACAGTTCGGTCATCGACTCCACCGTACGACCGGCCGACCCGACCGGCCGGTCAGGCCGGGACGACTACGCCCTCGCGCAGCATCCGGCGGGAAAGCACGATTGCGCCGGGCTGGTCCAACCCGCCCAACACCAGGTCATTCGGAGTCGACGGCCCGTGCAGCAGCCGAAGCAGGGCCGGCTCGACGAAGGCGGGCAGCGCCACCCGTCGTCCGGGCGTCGTGAGCACCAGCTGGCCCTCGTCGACACGCAGCGACGTGCTGAGACCACGGCGCGGCCGCAGCGGCGTCGTGCCGGCGAGATCGCGCGTCGCCTCGGCTTGAGCCAACAGCCCCAGCGGCTCGGCGGGTACAGACCGACCCAGCCGACGGTCGACGACCTCCTGGACCGACGCCGCAGGCAGCTGCTCGAGCCAGTTGGCGGCCGTGCGCAGGAACTCCGGCAGCATCGCGCCCACCACGGCGGCGGGCTGCATCGGCAGCGCATCCCGGAACAACTCCTGCGCGCCGGCAAGGGTCACCGCGTCGCCTAACACGTCGTACCAGGTGGTCGACAGCACCCCGATGGTCAGGTGCACGGAGTGCTCGTCGGTCGTCTGCGCGGCGTGCACGTAGCCGCGCGGGAGGTACAGGCAGTCCCCTGCCTCCAGCTCGAGGTCCAGCAGCGGCTCCGCGCCGGCCGCAACGAGGTGGGCGCCGGCCTGGGGTTGCGAGGCCAGCGGTAGCCGGACCACCGGCTCGTGCACGATCCAGCGCTTGCGGCCACTGACCTGCAGCACGAAGACGTCGTGGGTGTCGTGGTGGAAGTCGAATCCCTGGTGCTCGCCGCCCGGGGTGAGGTAGGCGTTGCACTGGGTGGCATGGCCGAGTTCGGCGGCCAGCTCGCGACAGAACCTGGCGACCGGCGGGTGCATCCGGTGCAACGACTGCAGGACGAGCGTGGCGCCGTCGGCGTACTGCGAGGCCAGTGCATCGGTGTCCACAAGGTCGCCGATCCGGCGGGAGCCGGCGGTCACCGTCCGCACCGGCGTTGCCAGAGCGCCACCGTCGCTCACGGTCCGGAAGAACGGTGTACGCAGCGCCCGGTCGGCAAGCAGCTCGTCGACGTCTGTCGCCGACAGGAGGTCCTCGAACGACGCGGGCAACTGTTTGGCGAGCGAGAGGAGCGGCGTGCGCGACCAGTGCTCGGCGGCGAACGTCGAGCGGTCGACGCCGACGCACCGGCTCAGCGCGCTCAGCTGGGGTCGACTCCGCCGCTGTCGCCCTGGTCGGCGTCGCCGCCGCCGCCGCCCGGGTCGGCGCCGGCCGGGTCGATACCCGCCGGGTCGACCTGCGTCTCGCCGCTGTCGCCCTGATCGGCGTCCCCCCCGCCGTCGCTCTGGTCGGCGTCGCCACCCGGAACGGTCATGGTCGGGGTGGTGGTGATGTCGTCGTCGCTCAGCGTGCTCACGCCGTACCTCCGTCAGTCCATGGACCACGTGACCCGCAGTCCTGCCGGCACTCTCCCCACCTGGCGGCCGGGCATGCGTGGCTCATCGAAGATCGGGCGACCGGCGCGGCCGCCTGGGAGGATGAGCCCATGACCCGCGCGACGCTCGACAAGGACCCCGCCCAGGTCGCCGCGATGTTCGACGAGGTGGCGGCCCGCTACGACCTCACCAACGCGGTGCTCTCGCTCGGCCAGGACCGCGGCTGGCGCCGGGCGGTGACCGGCGCGCTGGACCTGCAGCCCGCCGAACGGGTGCTCGACCTGGCCGCCGGAACGGCGACGAGCAGCGCGGCGCTGGCGCGTACCGGCGCCGACGTCGTCGGCTGCGACTTCTCCCTCGGCATGCTGAGGATCGGCCGCCGGGCCGAGCCCGAGGGCGTCGAGCTGGTCGCCGGTGACGCACTGCACCTGCCGTTCGCCGACGCGTCCTTCGACGCGGTCACGATCAGCTTCGGGTTGCGCAACATCAGCGACACCGACCGGGCGCTGCGCGAGCTGCTGCGGGTCACCCGGCCCGGCGGCCGGCTGGTGGTCTGTGAGTTCAGCTCGCCGACGTGGCGGCCGCTTCGTACGCTCTACTTGGAATACCTGATGCGGGCGCTGCCGTCGATCGCCGGTCGGGTGAGCAGCGATCCCGCCGCCTACGCCTACCTGGCCGAGTCGATCCGAGCCTGGCCGCAGCAGGAGGCACTCGCCGCGGCGCTGCAGCGCGCCGGCTGGGCCGCGGTCGCGTGGCGCAACCTCACCGGCGGCATCGTGGCGCTGCACCGGGGCGAGCGACCGGCCTACACTTGCGCGTGATGACGACCGGGATGGCGTACGACGCGCAGGTCATCGTCGTCGGGGCCGGCCCCGGCGGCAGCACGACGGCCGCCCAGCTCGCGCAGGCCGGACTCGACGTGCTGATGCTGGAAAAGGGGAGCTTCCCGCGCGAGAAGGTCTGCGGCGACGGGCTCACGCCGCGGGCGGTCCGCAGCCTCATCTCGCTCGGCATCGACGTCTCGCCCGACAACGGCTTCATCCGCAACCGGGGCCTGCGCATCATCGGCGGCGGCGTACGCCTGGAGTTGCCCTGGCCGGAGCTGGCCAGCTTCCCCGACTACGGGCTGGTGCGCCCGCGGTTGGACTTCGACGAGCTCCTGGCCCGCACCGCGCAGAAGTCCGGCGCCCGGCTGCAGGAGCAGACCACCGTCACCGGTCCGGTTCTGGACGCCGCCGGACGGGTCGTCGGGGTCAGCGCCAAGGTCGGCCCCGACCGCCGGGAGACGACCGTGCGCGCCCCGCTGGTCATCGCCGCCGACGGGGCGAGCGCCCGGCTGGCGCTGTCGCTGGGGATCGGCAAGCGCGACGACCGGCCCATGGGGGTGGCGGTGCGGCGCTATTTCACCAGCCCGCGGCACGACGACGACATGCTCGAGTCCTGGCTGGAGCTGCGCAGCGGGAGCGGTGATCTGTTGCCCGGCTACGGCTGGGTGTTCGGCGTCGGTGACGGCACCAGCAACGTCGGCCTGGGCATCCTGAACACCACAAAGGCGTGGCAGAAGACCGACTACAAGGAGTTGCTCGTCCGCTGGACCGGCGCGATGCCCGGCGAGTGGCAGTTCGACGAGGCGCACGCCACCGGCCCGGTGCGCGGGGGCGCGCTGCCGATGGGCTTCAACCGCACGCCCCACTACACCCGGGGGGTGCTGCTGGTCGGCGACGCTGC
>JBBSUR010000166.1:0-5293 GCA_038234255.1 Mycobacteriales bacterium
GAGCGCGGCGAGCTGCGCGATCAGCGCCAGCACCTGCCCGAGCTCGCCGGGCTTGGCGACCTGGGCGGCGAGCAGCAACCGGCCGGCGACCCGAAGACCTGAGCCAGCCGAACTCGGTGGCGGTGTCCGCCCGAACAGCTCGCGTGCGGCGCTGTCATAAGACTGGGCGGCGTCGGTGAGCGGCCCACCACGGCGACCCTCGATGACCCTGCCGGCGGCGGCCAGGAAGTCCGAGGCGGCCCATGCCGCGTCGGCGGCCGGCTTCGGGTCGCCGGCGGCGCTCGCAGCGATGTGTTCGCTGGCGGCGCTGGCCGCCAACGTCGCCTGTTTCCAGATCCGTAGCCGTTCCCCCGGGGTCAGCCCGAACCGATCGGCGGTCCGGGCGTCGGTCGGGGTGCCGGCCTGCGTCGCGGCGGCTCTGCGGGCGGCGGAAGCGGCTGGCCCGGACACGCTGCCCGCGCCTGCCCCAGGACCCTGCCACCGTCGTTGCAGACGCGGCAGGGTCAGGTCCGACGCGAGCTTGCCGCCGCCGAAGAAGATCGGTTTCCCACCGCTGTCGTACCGGTCCGGCAAGGCCACCGCGTAGCCGGTGATCTCACCGGGGTTCTGCTCGCTCATCCGCTGCCTGACCAGCAGCCCGTCACTGCGCAGCCGGCCGAAGAACTCCGCCGTGGTGCTGGCCCCGGCAGCCGCGGTCCGGACCTGCCGACGCAGGACCTCCCGGTCCGGCGCCGCCGGCCCCACTCGGCCCTGCTCCCGACGTCGCGCTGCTGTCGCCTGGTGCTTGCGGTTCTCCGCCCGGCTCGTCAGCGGTGACCCGGTCCGGCTGGCGGCGCTCGTCGCTACGAGCCCGTACTTGTCCTCCACGAATCGGCTCGCCTCCCGCGACCGGAAGCGGTCGTTGGACAACCGCGGGCTCCGTCCGTCCTGACGGGCCAGCGTCGCGACGACATGCACGTGGTCGTCGGCGTGGCGGACCGCGACCCACCGCACCCCGGTGTCATCGCCGCGCTTGGCCAGCCCGATCCGGTCCATGTACTCGCGGGCGATGTCGGCCCACTGCTCGTCCGTCAAGTACCGGTCGACCAGCGCGCCGGTCTGCGGGTCCTTCGCCGCGGCGATGCTCAAGTGGTAGACGCACTTGAGCCGCTTGAGCTGGGTGCGGTCCAGCTCAAGCGCGAGGACCGGTTCGTTGAGCCGGCTCACCAACGCCCCGAAATCACGCCGGCCTCCGGCGCACACAGGGGGTTGCAGCGTCATCAGCGCGTCCGCGCCGTCCCAACCGGCGATGACCCGGGGTTGCGTGTGCGCGCTCTCCAGGCCCTTCTCACCGGCCAGGCCCTCGGTGAACAGGTAGTACAGCAAGCCGCGGACCGAGCTGCCGCGCGGCAGCACCTGACCGATCACCGCCGGGCGCCTCAGGCGAGCCGGCGGGCGACCGCGGCCGCAGCCTGATCGACCCGGGCGACCGCCCGGTCCCCTCCGGCGACGGCCAGCTCCAGCCACACCGGGGCCTGCCCGCCGCTGTTGAGCACCGCCGCGGCCTGGTTCACGTTCGTCCCGTAGCGGCGCAGCGCCAACCGGGCCTGAACCAGCTCGGCCAGCAACTCCCGGTCCTCCAGCGTCGGCAGCGACCCCGCCACCCTGCGCCCCGCCGCTGCGCCCGCTCCCCCGCCCTCGCCTGACTCCTGGACCCGCTGCGCCATGACCAGCGCGGCAGCCGCCACATAGCCGCTGGGCCGAAGCCCGGCCAGGTCCGCCGCCACCTGCACCACGGCTCGTTCCTCCTCGGCGTAGAGCACCTTCACCACGTGGCCCCTGGCCGGGAACCGGTGTCGGCGATGCCGACCTGCCGCCACCGCGGCGACAACCTCCGGTGTCACCAGCGCACCGTCGGCGCCGTCCGCACCCGCGACCAGCTCGTCGCCGCCCCCAGGTCCTACCGGCTGCTCCACCATTGCCGTCACCCGCCTTTCGCTGAGGGCGACCGCCACCCGCTCACCCATCACCTGAGGCAGGTGCGGTCTATCCCCCCGGTGTGACAGGCGGTCTTGAGGATTCTGTCGGCAGGCCCCGCCCCCGCCACCCACCACCGGTCTCTGCTCGCCCGCGCCCGGGCGAGCAGACAGCCCCTCGCGACCCGCCGGTCGCCCGACGTTCGGTTGCCGGGCCGGCCGCGCAGCGGACGGTTCGGTAACCGAACGTCATATCTTGCTCCGTGACCGTTCTCCGATGATCTTCGGTGTCCGCCGCGCTGGGGAACGCGCCTCCGGGCGCACAAGGCCCTGCCCATCACGGGGACGGCTTCTCGCAGCTCACACCGATTGCCGCTGCGGCGAGACACTGACGAGATGAGTGAGACCAACGCCGTGGGCACCGGCCCGACCCCGGGCACCGGGTACGCGCTGCGCCGGGTCATGGTGGCCACCGACCTTGCTGCGCTCCGCGGACCAGTCAGCGGCCGCTGGCAACTGCCGCTGCACCTGGACGCCTCCGCGCGGACGGTCTACGACTTCGCCGACCCCGACGACCGGGAGGAGGCCTACCAGCTCGTCCTACTCGAAGCGGCCTCGCCCGCCGACCTGAAGAAGTGGCTCGACGGCCAGGAACTCCTGCGGCTGTGGCCGCACCTATACCTGCCGCGGGTCGTGCGGGCCGCCTGGCAGGCCCAGCAACCGGCGCTGGCCCTGACCGGCGCAGGGCCTCGCGTCCCGCAGCTGTAGGAGGCAGCCTCCGCGACCACTCAGTCCGTCACGGACGGTGACGTCGCCCTCCGGTCAGCGTTCTTGCCCGTGAGCGTGCGGGCAAGACGATCTGTCCCCGTCCAGTTGACTCGACTTGTGACGCGTTGTAACGACTGGCGTCGGCCTGATGGGGTGGTGTCAGCGGCGTGGCCACCGAGCCGGGCGGGCGGAGCCAAGCGCGGATGCGACGGCAGCTCGCCGGCCAGCACGGCCGGCTGGTGGCTCATTCGCTTGCTCAGCGCCGCGCGCAGCTCGGCTCCGGCTTGAGCAGCGTTGTCCTTTCCTGGTCGTCGTGCGAGCAGCCGGGACCTGGGTACGGCGCCCGGTATGCGCGAGTTTGCAGTGGTCATGGGTCTCGCGGCGCTACCTGCGCTCGCGAACTTCGCCGGCGGCGGGCTCGCCGAACTGTTCCGCGTGTCCGCGCGCACATTGAGCCTGGCGCTGCACCTCGCGGCGGGCATCGTTCTGGCGGTCGTGGGCCTTGAGCTCATGCCCGAGGTGCTGAACGCCTCCGCGCCGTGGCTGCCGCTGCTGGCGTTCGTGGCAGGCGGTGCCGCCTTCATCGGGCTGGACCGCGTCGTCGGCTTCGTGCAGGGCCGGCTCGGCGGCGACGAGCAGCAGAAGGGCGCCATGGGGATCTTCGGTGGCGTCTCGATGGATCTGTTCAGCGATGGCGTCCTGATCGGCACCGGCACTGTGGTCAACCCGGCGCTTGGCCTGCTGCTGGCGCTCGGTCAGATGCCTGCCGACCTGCCCGAGGGCTTCGCTGCGGTCGCCTCGATGCGCAACGCCGGCATCAAGCGGCGCACGCGGCTGCTGTTGACCGCCGGGTTCGCGGTCCCCATCCTGTTCGGGGCGGCCCTTGGCTACCTGGCGCTGCGCGGTGCTCCGGAAGTGATCACCTTGTCGGTCCTCGCGCTGACCGGCGGTGCGCTCGTGGCGGTCGTCATCGAGGAGATGGTGAGTGAAGCGCACGAGGGCGAGACCTCCCAGCTCGGGCCGATCTTCCTGACCGCTGGCTTCGCGCTGTTCGCCGCCATCTCGGTCTACCTGGGCGACATCTGATGACGCCCGAACGGAGTGCGACCGCGGCGCTGGGGATCGGTGTGCCCGTGCTGCTGTCGCGGATGCGACCGCGATCTGCGTCTGGTGGGTGCGCGTCGAGGAACGAAGCCTGCATCGCACCTTCGGCCACGACTACGACGGGTACCAGCGGCGTACGCCGCGCTAGGGGGTCACTCCCGCGACCGAGCGTGACCCGTGCGGGCGATAACCCGATAGCCGGTTCTGCGATGTTCCGCCACGTCCCGAAGCGGCCCCGGAAACCGAACGGCCACCGGACACTTGCGGCGCCGATGACGGGCAGTCGTGATCTTGTCCGCAATGCGGGTTCTTCGGCGCCAGCCGCGTTCTGGCGGACAGCGCCTCTGGGCGCGAAGAGCCCTGCAACGTAAGGGAAGGCGTTCCCCAGCCAGTACCCCCGGGGTTGTACGGTACGTCTGTGTCCCCGCGCGCAGCCGTGTTCGTCCGTCACAGCCTCGACTCGACGGGCGAGCGCCTCGGGGTCGAACGTCAGCGCAATGGATGTGTGACGAAGGCGGAGGTTTTGGCTGGACCGTCGTCGGGCTCTACGAGGACAACCACTTGAGCGCGAGTACCACCAGGCTTCGGCCGGCGAACGAACGCCTGCTCACCCACCTAGAGCAAGGGGTGGTGGATGCCGTCATCGTCTGGGATCTCGACCGCCTGCACCGTCACGCAATGACCTGACCTGCACCGCCACCTGGAGGAGCGACATGGCACTGCTGAGATTCATCGGAAGCCAACCCGGGCGCTTCGTGCGTGCGGCCGCGGGCCTAGCCCTGATCGGCACGGGCGTTCTGCTCGGTGGCGGCTGGCTCGCCCTTGCCGTGGTGGGCCTGTTGCCGCTAGCCGCCGGCGTGTTCGACGTGTGCGTTCTGGGGCCGCTGTTCCGACTGCCGTTCGCCGGCCCGGCGTTCCGCGCCGCGGCCGGCGGCCGCTGAACGTGAGCACGCAGAGCAGCACCACCGGCAGTTGGCCCACCACGCGCATCCTGTTCGCCCTGGCCGGGGTTGTGACCCTGGCCAGCGCACTGCTCACAGTCACGGTGTCGTCGTGGTTTTTGCTCCTGGCCGTCGCGGTCGGGGTCAACCAGCTCTTGCTGGTGGCCACCGGCTCCTGCCCGGCCTCGCTGGTCATCGATGCGTTGCGCAAGCGCCCCGCCGCGGCACGCTGACCCCTCGACCGCCTGCCGTAGTAAGCACTGTGCCCCGCCTCTGGAGAGAACGGGGCACAGTGCTTGACGGTGAGTGCTGAGGTCAGTGGCTGAAGCGGATGTCGGGCAGGACCTTGCTCAGCCAGGTCGGGCAGGCCCAGGCGGCCCGGCCGGTCAGGCGCATGAGCACCGGCAGCAGCAGTAGCCGGATCAGGGCGGCGTCGAGCAGCACGGCGATGCCGAGCACGACGCCCATCTCCTTGGGCGGCAGCGGGCCGGACAGGGCGAAGGTGAAGAAGACCGCGACCATGAC
>JBBSUR010000167.1:0-5209 GCA_038234255.1 Mycobacteriales bacterium
CCGAGCCGCTGAGCTCGCGTCAGCGCCCCGCCCAGACGGTCGGTCAGCAGCGTGCGGTTCGGCAGACCCGTGAGTGGGTCGTGCAGCGCGGCGTGGCGGAGCTGATCCTCGGCAGCGACGATCTCCGACACGTCCCGGATGACGCTGAGTACCTCGGTGGTGCGACCGTCCGGTCTTCGCCGGAACGAGGTGAGCCGGCGCGAGAGCCACCGCGCAGCGCCGGTGGATGCCTGTACGCGGTAGCGGACCTGCAGCACCTGGTCGTCCTCCAGATCGCCGCATGCGGTCAGTGCTGCGGCCAGCCGCACCCGGTCGTCGGGGTGCACGCCGGAGTCCGTCGCGCCGTCCGGGCCCGGCCTCAGCAGACCGGCCGCTGTGCGGGAGGCATAGAGCGACCGGCCGCTCGCGACGTCGTGGACGACGATGGCGTCCGGCGAGGCGGCCAGCACCGCGGCGGAGAATGCCTCAGCCTCCCGCGCCTCCTCGCGCTGGCGGTGCAGCTCGGTCACGTCGAGCGACACGCCACACGTCGCGTAGAGGCGGCCCGACCCGTCGAACAGTGGGAACTTCACCGACTCGTACCAGCGCCGCTGTTCGCCATGGCCCGACCACTCCTGCAGGCGGTACGCGCCGTCGCAGGCCCGCAGGTCGTTGATCCGCCAGACCGGCTCGAGGTCGGCGTCGAGCCAGGTGTCGTCGCGGCCGATCAGCTCCTGCTCGGTGACACCGAATGCCTCCAGGAACGGCCGGTTGGCGAGCAGGTAGACACCGTCGAGGTCCTTGACGTACACCAGCGACTGGCTGTTCTGCACGATGCCGTCCAGCATCGCGGCAGTCGACGCGAGCGCGTCGGCCGCCGCCCGCTCCCCGGTCACGTCCAGCACCTGCGTCACGAAGTGCGACGGCGCCCCCAGCTGTCCCCGGATGAGGGTGGTCGACAGGTTCACGGCCACCGTCGTGCCGTCGGGCCGGACGTAGCGCTTCTGGCGCTGCAGGCCAGGCAGCCGCCCCGCGAGCAGGTCCTGAAAAAAGGCTGTGTCCTCCTTGAGGTCGTCCGGGTGCGTGACCTCGGCGACGGGCATCCCGACCAGATCCTTGGCGGGCCGTCCGAGCAACTCGGCCAGCATCGGGTTGACCTGCTGGAAGCGACCTTGCGGGCTCGTCAGGCACATCCCCACCAGCGACTGCTCAAAGGCGCCCCGGAACAGAGCCTCGCTCTCCTCGATGGCGCGAGCCGACTCGATCTGCTCGTCCAGACACCGGGCCACCGCGTAGACCAGACCCCGCTCGGCGTCCGGTGCGGCGTTCCAGCTCAACGTCCGGTACGAGCCGTCCTTGTGCCGGTACCGGTTGACGAAGCGGATGCCCACTGCGCCTGCCTCGATCTGGGCGGCGAACTGCGCTGCCGTCGGGGCGCGGTCGTCGACGTGCACGAAGTCCTCGAACGGGCGGCCGGTCAGCTCGTCATCGCTGTAGCCCAGCAACCTGCTCCACGACGGGCTCAGCAGGCGGAAGTAGCCGTCGAAGCCCGCGACGCAGAGCAGGTCGGTCGACAGGTCGAAGAAGCGCTCGAGATCCGCCCCGCCGGCAAAGCGCCGGTCGCAAGTATGAGACGTCGTCACACAGTGGAGTGTCGGCCGCCGGCCGGTGTACTTGAGCACAATGGGCCGCGTCGCCCTCAACCATGTCGCCAGCTAAAACTGACGCACTGCACTACCTCAGCTCTAGCTAGCTAGGTGGCGGCGACGATGTCGACCGGGCGGATGTCGGGTGCCGACGCGAGCAGGTCGTCGGCCACCGAGCCGAGCGCCGCGGGGATCTGGCCGTTCAGGTGGGCCTGGCGGCCGTCCTCGCCGGCGAAGGTGTCGAAGATGCCGTACTTCGTGTCGTCGATCTTGAAGGCGTACCAGGTGACGGTGCCCTCCTCGGCGGCCGCAAGGGCGCGCCCCGCTTCCAGGAAGGCGCCGAGCTCGTCGCCCTTGCCGGGCTTCGCCTCGAGCAGGGCCAGCAGTCCACAGGTGACGCCCATGAGAACTCCTTGATTCGGGTCAGGGAGTTCTACGCTAGTCGCAGCCGCACACGCCGGACGCGGCGCGTACCTGGAAGCAGCGGTCGCAGGTCTGGGACTTCAGCGCCGCCTTCTCCACTGCGGCCTCCTTGGCGAGCGTGGCGGCGCGGGTGGCGGCGGCCTTCGCCGAGCGCTGCTTGGCCTTGTGTTCGGTGGCGTCTCGCTCGGCCACCACCAGGGCGTGGGCGGCGATGGTCTCGGCGTTGTCGGACTCGAAGACCCGGCGCCGCACGGTGTCGGGCACGAAATCCATGCTCTGGCTGCACAGCAGTACGGCCACCTCCAATGCGCAGTCGGCCGCGACGGCTTCGACGACGTCGCCGAAGACGAGGTCGCTGTCGGCGTCGACGAGGGCGTTCACTCGCTGCAGGGCGGTGTCGACGGCCGCCTGCGTCTCGGGGGCGATGGTGTCTTCCACGCGTGCTCGCCTGCTTCCGCTCGGGGTGCAAGGTTCGGTCGCTGTGCTGGTCCAGTCAGTCTGCCCCACCGGCAGCCTGGCTGGAGAAACACGAAGGCCCGGCCCCTCGCGGGACCGGGCCGACAGTGCGAACGACTACTGCGGGCGGACGTTCTCCGCCTGCGGACCCTTCGGTCCCTGCGTGATGTCGAACTCGACGCGCTGGTTCTCGTCGAGGGACTTGTAGCCGTCGGTGGCGATCGCGGAGAAGTGCACGAAGACGTCGGCGCCGCCGCCGTCCTGAGCGATGAAGCCGAAGCCCTTCTCGGCGTTGAACCACTTCACAGAACCCTGAGCCATGTTGCTGTCTCCTTCAAGACTGTCGGGGTGCGCACTGTGCGCTGACCCTGAGTTGAGCTGTCGACAGACGCAAGAGCGCCCGCGACTCACACGTCCGCGGGCGTTGATGAACACGAGCGAAGAGGTGCAACTGCAACCTCGGCAACCGTACACGCTGGATGTCGATCGGAACAGACCACGACTGCGTAGTCCTGCTCATGCCCGAGGTCCCCCGTTGTTGGATGGTGGCGGTGCGCCGGCACCCGCCTCCGCCGAGAACTTCCCTTGCCGACCGGAGCCCCCGTGACCGCCAGCCCCGTGAGCGACACCGCCGCAGCGCCGGACCCCGTGCGACGCCGGGCCGTCTCCGGCTTCACTCTCTATGACGTCGCCAACTCCGCCTTTGTCACGACGGTGGTCACGGCGGTGGGTGGTCCCTTCCTCACCTCACTGGCCACGGACGCGGCCGGAGTCGACGGACGGGTGTCGCTGCTGCTTTTCGCCCCCCGGGCGGAGTCGCTGTTCGCCTACGCCATCAGCCTCTCGGTGCTGCTCCAGGTGCTGGCACTGCCGCTGCTCGGGGCGCTGGCCGACCGGGCCACCGCGAAGCGGCGGCTGCTGGTGGTGTCGACCGCCGTCGGCGCGGCCGCCACGGTGGTGCTCGCACTTGTCCCGGCCGCGGGAATCCTGCTCGGCCTGCTCGCCTTTGTCCTCGCCAATGTCGCTTACGGCGCGGCGATCCTGGCCTACAACGCCTACCTCGCCGACGTGTCCGAGCTGTCGGACCGCGACCGGGTCTCGGCCCGCGGCTTCGCCGCCGGTTACGCCGGTGGGGCGTTCATCCTCGCTGTCTCGCTCGCCCTGGTGACGGCCGCCGAACCGCTCGGCATCAGTCGCGGTGTGGCGGTGCGCCTCGCGATCGGGCTCTCGGCCGTGTGGTGGGCCGGCATCGGGGTGATCGCGCTGCGCCGGCTGGACGCCGTCCGGCTGCTGCCGGGCTATGACGGCGCCTCGACCAGCGAACCGCTCCGCAGCCAGGTCGCCACGTCGCTGCGCCAGCTCAAGGGATCCTTTGCCGCCCTGCGTGCGCTGCCCGGAACCGCCCGCTACCTGCTGGCCTTCCTGCTGTTCAACGACGCGATCCAGGCCGTCGTCGCCCTGTCGGCGGTCGTGCTGGAGAACGAGCTGTTCGTCGCCAAGGGCCTGCCCCGCGAGGACGCCACCCCGTTCCTGCTGCAGCTGATCCTGCTGATCCAGGTCGTGGCGGTGTTCGGTGCGGCCGGCTCGGCGAAGCTCGCTGCCCGGATCGGGGCCAAGTCGACCCTGCTGCTGTCCCTCGTCGTGTGGGTGGGCATCGTGCTGTACGCGGTCGTGGCTCTGGACAGCACCGGTGCGGCGTACGTCCTCGGGGTGTTCATCGCTCTGGTGCTCGGTGGCTCGCAGGCGTTGGCCCGGTCGCTGTTCTCCTCGATGACCCCGGCGACCCGGCAGGCCAGCTTCTTCGGCTTCTACGAGCTGGCCGAGCGGGGTACGGCCTGGATCGGCACGCTGGTCTTCGCGGTCGTGCTGGACATCACCGGCTCCTACCGCAGCGCCCTGTCCTCGCTGCTGGTGCTGTTCGTGCTCGGCGGCCTGCTGCTGGCCCGCACCGACACCGACGGCGCGATCGCGGCGGCCCGGACCGCAGACAAGGACGACGCCGCCCGGGTGCTGCCCGCATGAG
The DNA here is from genome assembly GCA_038234255.1 of Mycobacteriales bacterium. GTDB lineage: Bacteria > Actinomycetota > Actinomycetes > Mycobacteriales > SCTD01 > SCTD01. Next base: position 4,528 of record JBBSUR010000167.1, read on the forward strand.
TGAGCTCGGTGCGACCGGGGAGCCGGCGACCTGGACGGCCGGCCGTCCCGCCGAGCGCGGCTACCGACTGATCCTGCGGACCGTCCGCTTCCTGCTGCACCTGTGCACCCGGCGCACCCAGGTGGGCACGCTGCCGGCGACCGGCCCGGTCATCGTCGTCGGCAACCATTTGTCCGTGGCCGACGCGTTCGTGCTGGCCGCCGCCGTGGCCCGGCGGCGCAGGCGGATCCGAATGCTCGGCACCGCTGGGCTGTTCCGGGCGCCGGTGCTCGGGCCGATGCTGCGCGGCGTCGGCTACATCCCTGTGGACCGGCGCGGCACCGATCCCAAGGCGGCGCTCGGCCCGGCCCGCGCCGCCCTGGAGGCCGGCCAGTGCGTCGGGCTCTATCCCGAAGGCGCGATCACCCGGCTGCCCGGCGCCTGGCCGGCTCGGGGCAAGAGCGGGGTCGTCCGGCTGGCGCTGGACACCGGCGCGCCGGTCGTGCCGCTGGCGCAGTGGGGCACACACCGCTTCGTCGGGGAGGAAGGCACCCGCTGGCGCGCGTTCTTCTCGCCACTGACCCGCCCCCGGGTGGATGTACGCCTCGGTCCGGCGCTGGACCTGCGCGCCCTGCTCGGCGTGGACAGCGCGGCAGCGGCCTCGGCGGCGCAGCTGCGGGCCGGCGCGGACGCGGTCATGGAC
>JBBSUR010000168.1:0-5193 GCA_038234255.1 Mycobacteriales bacterium
GCCAGCTCGACCAGCACCACCCGGGCCGCCGTCTCCGGCAGCACCGCGGCAGGGCGGATGACCTCGGTGACCGCGACGTCCCCGTACACCTCAGCAGCGAGCATCTCCAACGGATCCATGACTACCTTGTCGGCCGGAAGTGCCGTCCAACTTGAGCGGTCCGGCCGTAACGTGAATGATCACCGGCTCAGGGGGAACGCGACAGATGACCCGTGTCGTTCATCGACCGCACGACGGCGGCGCCGTCGGGGTTCCACTGCACCTCCGACAGGCACGCCAGGTCCAGGTGCATCCGGTACAGCGAGCTGGGCGGTGCATCGAGCGCGAAGCGCAGCAGGGTCTTGATCGGCGTGACGTGACTAACCAGTACGACGAGCTGACCGCCGTACGAGGCGAGCACCCGGTCTCGGGCCCGTCGTACCCGGGTGGCGGTGTCGACGAAGCTCTCGCCGAACGGCGGCGCGACCGCGGGATCGGCGAGCCAAGCGGCCAGTTCACCCGGCCACTTCTGCTGGACCTCGGCGAGGGTGTAACCCTCCCAGTCGCCGAAGTCGGTCTCGCGCAGATCAGGTTCGAGGGCGACGTCCAACCCGAGGCGCTCGGCGACGAACCCGGCGCTCTGCTGCGCACGCCGCAGCGGGCTGCTCACCACCGCCACGGCGCCGCTGCTGGCCAGCCGTTCCGCCGCCGCCGCCGCCTGCTCCAGGCCGACACCCGTCAACTCCTGTTCGCCCACTCCGGAGAACCGCTTCTCCACCGACAGCGCCGTCTGCCCGTGTCGGAGCAGCAGTGTCGTCGTCGGTGGCGCCGCGGGATCCATCCAGCCGGACAACCGGTTCGGCGCCGGCCCGGCGAGTGAGGCGACCGGCTCGTGCGTCGCGAGCCAGGCGTCAGCGGCGTCCGCCGGACCGCTGTCGCCACCGCGGCGCCAGACGTGCCCGCGCGCCGCCGCATCCATCGCCTCGTTCGCCAGCCGGTCGGCGTAGGAGTTCTGCGCCCGCGGGATCCAGCAGAAGCGCACCCGGCGCAGCTGGCGCACCAGCGCCGACGCCTCTGCGGCCAGCGGCTTCATCGACGGGTGCTTGACCTGCCAGCGACCGCTCATCTGCTCCACGACCAGCTTGGAGTCCATCCGCACCTCGACCTCGGCCGGCTCCAGCTCGAGCGCCGCCTGCAGACCGGCGATCAGCCCGCCGTACTCCGCCACGTTGTTCGTGGCGCGGCCGATTCCGGCGGCCCGCTCGGCGAGCACCTCACCGGTGACGGCGTCGCGCACCACCGCGCCGTAACCGGCGGGCCCCGGGTTGCCGCGCGAGCCTCCGTCGGCCTCCACCAGCAACCGGCGACCGGCGCCGCCAGCGGTCACAGTCCGCTCTCTGCGGTGCGGACCAGGATCCGACCACACTCCTCATGCCGCAGCACCTCGTCCGTGGGAGCGGTCCGGTAGGCGGACTTTTCGTTGTTCATCAGATCCAGGTGGCAGCCGCCGCACCGTCCCCGGGCGATCGCACCGGCCCCGATGCCGCCCTCCGACCTGCGCAACTTCTCGTACAGCGCCAGCAGGTCGCCCGGCAGGGTTGCCGCCAGGCCGGCCCGCTCGGCTGCGGTCCGCTCCACCTCCGCGTCGATCTCGACGAAGGACCGGTCCCGCGCCGACTCCGCCTCGGCGCGATCGGCGAGGTGACCGCTGCGCAGAGCGGTGAGCCGGACCAACTCGTGCTGCGCCATCTCGGCGCGCTCCATCACCTCCAGCTCACTGTCCTCGAGATCGGACTGCCGGCGGGACAGGGTGGCGACCTCGTGCTCGAGGTCCTGTAGCTGCTTGGCGATCGTGATGCTTCCCGAGGCCAACCGCTGCTCGTCCCGGTCCTTGCGGCTACGCACCTGGTCGATCTCCCGCTCGAACTTCGCCTGCTCACGGGCGAGGTCGCTGACCTCGGTCTCGGCGCGGACGATCGCGTCGCGCAGCGCATCCACCGAAGTGTCGAGCCGCTGCATCTCCGCGATCTCCGGCAGGGTGGCGCGCCGGTGCCGCAGCCGGTCCACTGCACTGTCCAGCCCCTGCAGGTCGAGCAGGCGGAGCTGGACGAACGGGTCGGCCTTCACGCGGTGGGGCTCCTCGCACTGTGCGTCCAGGGGTCGGTGACCCGGGTCGAGACGGCGGTGTCCACCGTAGTGGCGGCAGCGACCTGTCGGGCGACGTCGGCGAGCCACGGCCACTCGGTCGCCCAGTGCGCGGCGTCGAGCAACGCCAGCCCTTTCGGCGCCTCGCTTGCCGGATGATGACGCAGGTCCGCGGTGAGATAGGCGTCCGCAGCAGCGCCGGCCGCGTCCAGCAGCCCGTCCCCCGAGCCACCGCAGACCGCCACCGTGCGTACCAGCCGGTCGGGGTCGCCGGACGCCCGCACCCCCCACGCCGTCGCCGGCAGCACGTCCGCGGCGAGACTGGTCACCGCCCCCAGCCGCATCGGCGCCGGCAGCGACCCGACCCGGCCGAGCCCTCGGTGCCCGGGCACGGCGGCGAGCTCCACCACGTCGTACGCCGGTTGCTCGTACGGATGCGCGGCGCGCAACGCGGCGAGCACCGCGGTCCGACGGGCGCGCGGCAGCACCAGCTCCAGCCGGGTCTCGGCAACCCGCTCGACGCGGCCCACCTCACCGACGGCGGGCCAGGCCCCGGGCAGCGGCCGGAACGTGCCCGTCCCGGTCGTGCTCCACGCGCACCGCTCGTAGTTGCCCATCGCCCCGGCGCCCGCGCCCGACAAGGTGTCGAGCAACGCCTCCGCCGCGTCGACCGGCACGAACACGACCAACTTGTCGAGCGACTCGGTGACCGGTGCGAGCGGCCGCAGGTCGCGCAGGTCGAGCAGCGCGGCGAGCGAGTCGGAGACACCGGGATCGGCCACGTCGGCGTTGGTGTGGGCAACGTGCAGCGCCGAGCCGGCGGCGATCAGCCGGGAGGCCACCCGGCCCTTGGCTGTCGTGGCGGCGACCGACGTCGTACCGCGCAGCCAGAGCGGGTGGTGAGTGACGAGCAGGTCGTACCCGCCCTCGATCACCTCGTCGACCACGGTCTCGACCGGGTCGATGGCGAGCAACACGCGACGCACGACCGAGTCCGGATCGCCACAGACCAGGCCCACCGCGTCCCAAGGCTCGGCCCAGGACGGCGGGTAGAGCTCCTCCAGGAATCCCACGACGTCGGCGAGGCGGGCGGTCACGCGCGAAGGTTAGCGATCGCGCCCGCGAAAGTGGACCCAGACAGACTCGAACTGCCGACCTTCGCCTTGTAAGGGCGCTGCTCTACCAACTGAGCCATGGGTCCCGGGACTGGCGCACGGCGAGAGAGGTAGTGCCGGCGCCTGCAGTCCGCGAGAGTCCGAGTATGCCCCGGTCGGTGGCCGGGGCCGCACCGGTTAGCGATTGCCCGGCCCGTGCCATGCTCACGACCGGCGAACACGACAAGTCGGAGGACCGATGACTGCACAGCTTGACCACGCCGTGGGCCAGGCGGGAGAAGATGACGTGGACGCGGTGCGCGCACAGTTGAGCGCGGCTGGTGACACAGCGCTCGCCGCAGGCGACGTGACGAGCGTGATCTACCTCGGGTTGACTCGGGCGCTGGCCAGCCCCGCCGGTGACGGCTACGAGCCACACCTGCTCGGGGCCACGGTGATTGCTGCCGCGCATGCGCCATCGTCGATCACCAAGGTGCTGTCCGAGCTCGCCGAGGCTGCCGGCCAGGACTACGAAGGCATCCGATGGGCGCTAGTACGCGAGCTGGCGGGTGCGTCGGGTCACGAGCTGGACGAAGTCGACAAGCTGGGGAGGGCGATCGGGGAGACGCCCTAGTGTGAGAAGCTCCCGTCCTCTCCCTGCCGCTTGCGTCTGATCCTTGCCGGGCGCGCTGCCTCGTTGGATCAGACGTACGGGGTGGCTGGGCGAGGTCGGCTACGACCGCAGGCCCAAGCGGACCCCGCCGCCGAAGATCGGCGACGACGCCCGACTACCACCGCTTGATGCACCCGACTCCGGCTAGAGCGTCGCGAGCACGGCCCGGTACTCCTCCAGGTCGCGCGCATCCGGGATCGCGTTGACTACCTTGTAGGCGACGGTGCCCTGCCTGTCGACGATGAACGTCGCGCGTTGGGCCAGCCCGGTCTCCTCCTGCAGGACGCCGTAGGACTGCGCCACCGCACCGTGCGGCCACGAGTCGGCCAGCAGCGGAAACGTATAGGCCTGCTCGGCAGCCCACTTGGCGTGGACCGCGCTGCTGTCGACGCTGATCGCGAGCGTCTGCACGTCGGCGGAGCTGAAGTCGGCGATCGAGTCGCGGATGCCGCACAGCTCACCCTGGCAGACTCGGGTGAAGGCGAGCGGGTAGAACACGACGACGACGATCTTGTCGCCGCGGAACGACGACAGCCGGACCGGCACGCGGTGCTGATCGTTCAACTCGAAGTCCGGGGCCTGGTCACCCACCTCGATCGTCATGGGGCGCTCCCTCGTGCGGGTCAGGGCAGGGTGCCGTTGATGGTAGTCACCGGCCGGCAGGCGGCACAGAGGAAAACTTTTGCACGCAACGTGATCGCCAGGCCCGGCGATCTGGGGGTGGCTGAGCGCGCCGGGACGGACAAGTGGATCAGGTTGTGTGCAGAAGTGTCCCTACCGCCGCTGATCCTCAGCCCGGCCGTACGATCATCGCCACCTGCCGTCCCGCAGCGCGGGTCAGGACCACCGTCACCGTCTGGGTGCCACGCAGCTTCAACTGCTCGCGCAGCACGTCCGGTTCGACCGCGGTCCCCCGCTTCTTCACCACCAGCGCACCCGCGTCGTGCGCCCGCAGCCGCTCGCGGAGCGGCTTCAGCCCGAACGACAGCACCTCCAGGACTTCGAACCACTTCCCGTACGGGGTAGGGACTCTGGCCTCGGCGCAGACGTAAGCAATGGTCTCGTCGACCAGCCAGCCACCCACCCGGGCTGCGACCTGCGCCACCAGGTGGGCTCGGACGACAGCGCCGTCGGGCTCGAGCAGCCACGGCCCGGGGGGCCGTACGACGGGCGCGGCCACCGGCTCGTCGGCCAGCACGTCGCCGGCCGGCAGCAGGACCGCCGACCGGGCGTGTCCAGCGCGGGCCGCCCCGGCCCACAGCACCGCCTCCTTGACCTCGCCGCGCAGCGACACGATCTGCA
>JBBSUR010000169.1:0-5138 GCA_038234255.1 Mycobacteriales bacterium
GTGCCGTCCGTCGGGGGAGCCGATCTGCTGCGCTGCCTGGCCGAGGCGAAGGCGGCCCTGTCCACCGTCACGACGGTGCTGGTCGCCGGACCGCCCGACCCGCCGGAGCGGGCGGCGCTGCTCGGCGCACTGTCGGTCGCGGGCGTCGCGGGCGCCGTCGTGCTGGCCGTGCACGTCCCGGACGGACACCGGCTGCTGTGGGGCGAGTGTCGGCAGTCGGCCGGCAGCACCGGTCTGCACACCTATCCCGACTTGGAGGTCGTGCAGACGGTGGACCCCGAGACGGGGGAGCAGCCGGCGCGCTCCGGCCCGTACGAAGTGGTCCTGACCCAGTTGGGCCTGCGGGGCAGCGCGCTGCTGCGTTGGCGCACCGGTGACCTGGCCGACGCGGTCGAGGAGAACAGGTGCGCGAGCTGTGGGCGCACGGTGCCGCGTGTGCTCGGGCTGCGCGGCGGCGCGCTCGTGCCCGAGCTGGTGTTGCGGACCGGCACGCGGTCGGTCGACCTCCGGGCGGTGGCGTCTGCCCTGTCCGGGCGGCCGGACGTCAGTGACTGGCGGGTGGTGCTCGGCGGCAGCGTCCGCGACGGCTCCGACGAGCTGCTCGTCTACGTCGTCCCCCCGGCGCAGGCCGAGGCGGCGGACGTCGCGGTCGCGGTCGCCCGCGACCTGCGCCTGGCGGCCGGTCTGCTCCCGAGCCAGGTCATCGTCGCCGAGGACGGCCGGCTGCCCGGCGGGGCCGATCCGGCGACCCGGATACGGCTCTGAAGGCGGTCCCGCCTACTCCGACGGCTCGTTGTAGTTCTTTGCGCGGTACTCGATGAACGGGCGGGCGAGCAGGAAGAACAACGCGATCCCGACCCACACGTCGTAGGTGCTGGGCAGCAACCCCACGGACAGCAGCAACGCGAGCAGGCCCAGCAGGGCGCGTGCGGCAAGCCGGTTCTCGCTCACCCAGTTCAGGGCCCGGTCGTCGAGTGCGCGAAGCCGTGAGGACACCTCGCCAGTCTGCCTCATCAGCAGCGCCAATCGGGTTGGATTCGGGCAGCAGCCGACATCCATTACGCTCGACCGCGTGGCCTACCTCGACCATGCGGCCTCCACGCCGATGCTCCCCGAGGCCGTGGCGACGGTCACGGCGGCACTGACCGCGGCCCTGTCCTCGGCCGGCAACGCCTCCTCGCTGCACGCAGGCGGCCGTCAGGCCCGGCGCATCGTCGAGGAGTCCCGCGAGCAGCTTGCCGGCGCGCTCGGCGCCCGCCCCTCCGAGATCGTGTTCACCGGCAGCGGCACCGAGAGCGACAACCTCGCCGTCAAAGGCATCTGGTGGGCACGTCGGGCCGCTGACCCGCGCCGCATCCGCATCCTGGCCAGTGCGGTCGAGCACCACGCGGTGCTCGACGCGGTGGAGTGGCTGGCCACGCACGAGGGCGCCACCGTCGACTGGCTCGAGGTCGACGCCCACGGTCGGCTGCACCCCGGGGCGCTGCGCCAGGCGATCGAGCGCGACCCGTCCGACGTTGCGCTGGTGACGGTGATGTGGGCCAACAACGAGGTGGGCACCGTCCAGCCGATCCGTGAGCTGGCCGATGTCGCGCACGAGTACGACCTGCCGCTGCACAGCGACGCCGTCCAGGCCGTCGGCCAGCTCCCGGTCGACGTCGCCGCCTGCGGGGTCGACGCGCTCACCCTGACCGGCCACAAGTTCGGCGGGCCACTCGGGGTCGGCGCGCTGGTGCTCGGCCGCGATGTCGCCTGCGTGCCGCTGCTGCACGGTGGCGGCCAGGAGCGCGATGTACGGTCCGGCACCCTGGACACCCCCGCAGTGGCCGGGCTCGCGGTGGCGGCTTCGCTCGCCGTCCAGCGCCAGCCCGCGCTGCACGCCCGGCTGTCCACGATGCGCGACGACCTCGTACGACGGGTGCAGCTCGCCGTCCCGGACGCCGTCCTCAACGGCGCGGTCGGTCCGGACGGACTGCCCGGCCCCGACCGGCTTCCGGGCAATGCGCACTTCTCTTTCCCGGGGTGCGAGGGCGACTCGCTGCTCCTGCTGCTCGACGCGCGCGGGGTGGAGGTGTCGACCGGTTCGGCCTGTTCCGCTGGTGTCGCCCGTCCCAGCCACGTGCTGCTCGCGATGGGGGCGGACGAGAACGCCGCCCGCAGCTCGCTGCGCTTCTCGCTCGGCCACAGTTCCACCACCGCGGACGTCGACGCGCTGCTCGACGCGCTGCCCGCCGTGGTCGAGCGGGCACAGCGGGCTGCGCTGCCCGCCGTACGCCGGTGAAGCTCCTGGCCGCGCTCTCCGGCGGCGTCGACTCTGCAGTCGCGGCGGCGCTGGCCGTCGAGGCAGGCCACGACGTCACGGGGGTTCACCTCGCGCTGTCCTCGGCGCCCGCGACGCTGCGCACCGGATCGCGCGGGTGCTGCTCGAAGGAGGACGCCCGGGATGCCTCCCGTGTCGCCGACGTGCTCGGGATCCCCTTCTATGTATGGGATCTCGCCGAGCGCTTCCGGGCGGACGTGGTCGACGACTTCGTCTCCGAGTACGCCGCCGGGCGCACCCCCAACCCGTGTCTGCGCTGCAACGAGCGGATCAAGTTCGCGGCGGTGCTGGACCGTGCGCGGGCCCTTGGCTTCGACGCCGTGGTCACCGGTCACCACGCCCGGCTGGCCGGCGGCGAGCTGCGCCGGTCGGTCGACCTCGACAAGGACCAGTCCTACGTCCTGGCGGTCCTGCGCCCGGACCAGCTGGCCGGCACGGTGCTGCCGCTCGGTCGCCTGACCAAGGTGCAGGTGCGGGCCGAGGCGGCGGCGCGCGGCCTGGCTGTCGCCGACAAGCCCGACAGCCACGATGTCTGCTTCATTGCCGACGGGGACACCGCCGGGTTCCTGCGGGGCCGGCTCGGGTCGCAGCCGGGACCGGTGGTCGACGCCCTCACCGGGGCGGTCGTCGGCGGGCACGACGGGGCGTACGGCTTCACGATCGGTCAGCGGCGCGGCCTGGCCCTGACCGTGCCCGCCCCGGACGGCCGGCCCCGCTACGTACTCTCGGTCGAGCCGGTCAGCCGCACCGTGACGGTCGGGCCGGGGCAGGCACTGGACGTGCAGCAGGTACGTGCGGACCGCCCGCTGTGGCTGGCGCCGTCCGCGCTGCCCCTCACCTGTGAGGTTCAGCTGCGGGCGCACGGCGCCGTGCATTCCTGCGTCGTGCACGAGGACGGTGCCGGCTGGCGACTCGAGCTCGCCACACCGGCCCGGGGAATCGCCGCCGGTCAGGCCGCGGTGCTCTACCAGGGCGACCGGGTGCTGGCGAGCGCGACGATCAGCTGAGCGTCGGCTCCTCGTAGAGGAGGTTCTACTTCCCAGGTCTGGCATGACGATCATGTGCCGCATGACGTCCCTGCGCGGGAATCCACACTGGACGGGTCTCTACGGGACAAGATCGTCCACGCGTCTCCGCTGACCTGCGGCCCTCCCGATAGACGTTCCTCTTGCGGCACGACCCGCGCCGTCATACCAGTACCGGTGCGACACTGGGCTCGTCGCAGGCCCCGCCTGGCGGCGCCCCGGACGAGTGCGCCGTACCCGGCTTGCAAAGACGGCGCTTCCCGGGAGACGTCGTGAGTCAGTTCGTGCAGATCCTCGGATCGCTACTGGTCCTAGCAGGGTTCGCGCTCGCGCAGCGCGGGATCCTGGATCAGAAGTCCCGCAGCTACCTGACGTTGAACCTCGTCGGCTCTGCGGTCCTGGCTGTCGAGGCTGTGTTGGAGCAGCAGTGGGGATTTCTCCTGCTTGAAGGTGTCTGGGCAATCGTGTCGGCGATCAGCCTGGTCGGCGTGCTGCGCGGCAGACCCTCAACCACGGCGTCGCATTGAGCGATCGCCGATCGGCACTGCTGGCAGTTCGGGCCACACCCGGGGACGAGCGTTCGGCGTCCGACGGACGACTCATCGGTCGTGAGCCAGCCGGCGGCCGCGGCCAGCGGCGCGTCGTTCGTCGTCGCTCCCAGGCGGCGGGAACCTGGAAGCCGCCTATTAGTGCCCTTCTTGCCGACGGCTGCGGCTACGCCTGCCGGTTCCCTTCTCGTTGTACTCCAGCGCCACACCGATCCAGAAGTCGAAACTCTCGTCTGAGGCGATGGTCTCTCCGGCGACGGAGATCCAGCTGTTGCCCATCGCTCGTCCGGCACCCATCTCGGCCGGCTGCGCTCCTTTGATTGCAAGCAGCTCGCCGGCCCGTTCGGGATCGGCGCGTACCAGCAGCCCGCCATCGCTGCTCGCGCTGACGACCACGCTTCCGTGCACCAGGAAAGACAGGCCGCCGAACATCTTCACCTCGCGGTCCGACGGCTTCGCTGCCAGCGCGTCGCGGATGCGATCGGCGAGTCCCTCGTCGTAGGCCACGGCAGAGGTCCTGCTACTGCTGCGTTGGCGGGCTGAAGGAGAGGCGGTCGAAGACCAGCCGGCTCTCGACGATCTTCCCGTCGCGGATCGTGAAGTGTTCGGCGGCCGGCTCTGTGCTCGTCACTGCCGTGTGCGGGCAGTAGAACAGCAACGCATGCTCGTCGTCGCCGAACGCCGCAACATCTGTCAAGCCCGTCATCATCTGGCTGAAGCCACCCAGGTAGCTGCGGAAGGCGTCCTTCCCGGTGATGTCACCGTCCGGTGTCCGGCAGATGATGTCATCGGCCACGTGCGCAAAGGCACCGTCGAGGTCTCCGCTCGTCCACGCCCGGTGGTACGCCGTGGCAGTCTCGAGTGCGGTGGATGGGGAGCCTTGGTCAAGACGTTCTCCTTCACGGGTGGTTCACCGGAGCTGGTCGTCATCACGCTAGAGTACAGATCGGCAGATGTACAAGTAACCACTTGTTCTACGTTGCTGCTACCCGACCGAGCGGAGCGAGCGTGGCGGCAGATCCAGTACTCGACCAGTCGCTGCGCGCCCTGGCCGACGCGAACCGTCGCGTCATCCTCGCCGTGATCCGATCCCGGCCACAGCCGGTGGGGGAGATCGCCCACCAGGCCCGCCTGTCTCAGCAAGCGGCCTCGCATCACCTGCGCGTACTGCGCACCGCCGGCCTGGTGACCGAGACCCGAGCCGGAACTCGACACCTGTTCGCCGTCAACACCGACGGGTTCGAA
>JBBSUR010000170.1:0-5012 GCA_038234255.1 Mycobacteriales bacterium
GTGCAGGGGATGGTGGTTCATCGTCAGCAGGCAGAACAGGTGGTCGTCGTACTCGGTCACCGTCTTGCCCGGCCAGTGCCGGTAGACCGCTCCGACGTCGAACTCTTCGTAGTAACGGCCGAACTGCACGCTGTTCTCCCTCGTCCGGACAGGGCGCCAGCATCCCAGCCCCCTCACTGCCAGCGGACCGGGGGTCGCTCACGACAGGTCCGCCTGCGCGCGGGCAGGATCCCGCAGGTCGCAGCCCTGCTCGAGCCACCGCCGCTGGAGCTGCTCGGTGCCGTGCACCCGCTTCCACGCCGCTTCGTTCGGCGTCATCGGCAGCAGCGGCAAGAAGCGCACCGGCTCGGAGCTGTCGAGCTCGGACGAGCGCGGCTGCCGGTCGGGCAGCAGCAGGTCGGGCAGCAGCCCGCCGGGTTCGCCGACGAGTACGGCGGTGAACGGGCTGCCGTCCCAGAGCGGCGCACTCAGGTCCAGGCCGGCGCCCGGTGCCAGCACGACGCCCTCGACGGCCGGGCTGGCGGCCAGCACGGCGAGGCGACGCAGCACACTGTCGTGCCGGTCGCGCACCGACAGCACCAACTCCGCGCGCGGCCCGTCCGCCGGCACCACCTCGGCGCCCGGATCGCCCATGGGCGCACGGGACAGGCCGAGCGTCGCGTAGCGGACCAGCCCGTCGGCGTCCGGTCCGAACCGCAGCACGTCGATCCGCTCGGCGCCGACGAACGACACCCCGGCACGACCGGAGTCATTGCCCAGGATCGAGCGCAGATGAGCCTCGACGAGCAGCAGAACCGCGTCGCCGGGGAGCACCGGGCGAGCCTAGTGAGGCAGCTGCGCCAGCAGCCGCTCGGCCTCCGCTGCCTGGGACTGCTCGACGAGGACCTCGTAACGGGTCGCCGCGAGGTTCGTCCTGGAGCTGAAGTCACGTCGGCCACCGGTGGCGGCGTGCGCCGCGAAGCCCAGCACCGCTCCGAAGATCGCACCGAAGACGACGCTGTAGAGGACCAGTGCGATCAACGCGGTGCCGGAGTCGGCGAACAGACCGAGTAGCAGGCCGAACAGCAAGCCCAGCCAGGCGGTGCTGGCCGCTCCGGCCAGGGCCGCCCGGCCGCGGGTCAGGCGGCCGGTCACCCGCTCGACGAGTCTGAGGTCGGCGCCGACGATAGTCACCGTCTCGACCGGGAAGCCGCTGTCGGACAAGTGGTCGACGACGGCCTGTGCCTGGTCGTACTGCGGATAGGAGCCGAGCGCGTGGCGGCCGACGGGAAGTGCAACCGGAAGTCCGGTCGTGGAGTTCGTCATGGCCCGGGCGTACCCCTGCCTCGACGGACGACGCGTGACGGTCCGGTGACGATGCCCACAGAAAGGGCGGAGCCGTCAACCGCGCAGTGCGTAGTCCTTCAGCAACCCACGGCTGATGATCGTCTTCTGGATCTCGCTGGTGCCCTCGCCGATCAGCAGGAACGGCGCCTCGCGCATGAGGCGCTCGATCTCGTACTCCTTGGAGTAGCCGTAGCCGCCGTGGATCCGAAACGACTCCTGAGTCACCTCGACGCAGTACTCCGAGGCGAGCAGCTTGGCCATGCCGGCCTCGACGTCGTTACGCTTGCCGGCGTCCTTGAGCCGGGCCGCGTTGACCATCAACAGGTGCGCCGCCTCGACCTTGGTGGCCATCTCGGCCAGCTTGAACGAGATCGCCTGGTGCTGGGCGATCGGCTTGCCGAAGGCGACCCGCTGCTGGGCGTAGGCGATCGCCAGCTCGAAAGCGCGGATCGAGATGCCGCACGCACGGGCCGCGACGTTGACCCGGCCCACCTCGACGCCGTCCATCATCTGGTAGAAACCCTGGCCGCGGCCGGCCTCGCCGCCCAGGATCGAGCTCGCCGGCACCCGTGCCGCGTCCAGGATCATCTCGGTCGTCTCCACCCCCTTGTAGCCCATCTTGTCAATCTTGCCGGGGATGCTCACGCCTTGGGCGGTCTCGCCGAAGCCCGGCTCCTTCTCCACCAGGAACGCCGTCATGTTCTTGTACACCGACTCGGCGCCCTCGTCGGTCTTGACCAGTGTCGCAATCAGGCCGGCACGTGCCCCGTTGGTGAGCCACATCTTCTGACCGTCCAGCACGTAGTCGTCGCCCACCCGGACGCCCCGGCTCGTGATCGCGGCGACGTCGGAGCCACAGCCGGGCTCGGACATGGAGAAGCCGCCGCGCAGCTCACCGGTCGCCATGCGCGGGAGCAGGCGGTCCTTCTGCTCCTGCGTCCCGTGGTGCATCAGCAGGTAGGCGACGATGAAGTGGGTGTTGATGACGCCGGACAGGCTCATCCAGCCGCGGGCGACCTGCTCGACGACCAGCGCGTAGGTCAGCAGCGACTCCCCGAGTCCGCCGAACTCCTCGGGAATCATGAGCCCGAACAGGCCCATCTCCCGCATCCCCGCGACGATCGCCTCGGGGAACTCGTCCTTGTGCTCGAACTCCGTGGCGTACGGCAGGATCTCCTTGTCGACGAAACCCTTTACGGTGGCGAGGATCTCGTGCTGGAGCTCGGTCAGCCCCTCGGTGTTGGCAAGGCGTGGCATGAACGGCTCCTTCGAGGCCCGGAGCACCCGCACGGCGCGTCCGGAGATGCCCCTCAGTCTCCCATCGGCGCGCGGGCGACAGCCGGCCCGATGCGCGAAGCGTGACCCGGATCACGCCGGTAGTGCAGGCTGGGCAGTCGGGACAACGACCAAGGAGCCACATGACAGCGCATCGGGTGGAAAACTTCGACCTGCCGGCCGAAGGAGAGCTGACCAGCGTCGAGGTAGACGGCACGGAGGTCGGGATCACCGTGCTCGACGGGAAGGTCTACGCCTTCGATGACGAGTGCACGCACGCCCAGTGCTCGCTGGCCGACGGCGAGATCGAGGGCATGGCAGTGGTCTGTCCCTGCCACTTCGGCAAATTCGACCTGAACACCGGAGCTGTCCTGGACGGACCGCCGGACAGGCCAGTGGGCATCTGGCAGGCCCGACTGGTCGACGGGGCGCTGGAGCTGGAGCGGTGAGTGCCGCCGGTGTCGTCCTGGTCGGAGCCAGCCTGGCCGGCGCCCACGCCGCGCTGGCGCTGCGCCGGCTCGACTACGACGCACCGGTGACGCTGGTCGGCGCCGAGCCGCACCTGCCGTACGAGCGTCCGGAGCTGAGCAAGGGCTTCCTCGCCGGCGAGATTGCGCTCGACAAGCTGCTCGTGGCCCCGCACGACTCCTACCGTGAGGCGGCCATCGACCTGCGGCTCGGCGTCCCCGCCTCCGGTCTGGACACCGACCGCCGGCGCGTACAGCTCGCCGACGGCTCGAGCGTGCCGTACGACGCGGTGGTCCTGGCCACCGGAAGCGCCAACGTGCGACCCCGGATCGAGGGGATCGACCTGCCGGGGGTGTTCCAGCTACGCACGCTGGACGAGGCGTCGGCGCTGGCGGCAGCAGCCACGGCCGGCGCCGCGGCGGTCGTGGTCGGCATGGGGCTGGTCGGGTGTGAGGTGGCCGCGACGCTGCGCACGCTCGGTCTGGCCGTGACGGCGGTGGACGCGCTGCCCGGCCCGCTGTGGGCGGTGCTGGGGCCCGAGCTCAGCGCGATGGTCCGCGGCTGGCACACCGAGCGGGGGGTGTCGGTGCTCGGTGACGTCGCCGTCGCGGCGCTGGAGGGCGACGGACGGGTCGAGCGCGTACGGCTCGCCGACGGCCGGCTGCTCGACGCCGATCTGGTCGTCGTCGGGGTCGGTGCCCGGCCGGCTCTGGAGTGGCTCGGCGCCGCGTCGCTCCACCGCGCCGGGGGCGGGCTCGCCGTGGACGCCGAGCTGCGCAGCAGCGTTCCCGACGTCTATGCCGCCGGTGACGTAGCCGCGGTGTGGGACGCCGGCGCAGGCGAGCACCGGCGTACCGAGCACTACACCTCCGCTGTCGACCAGGGCAGACGCGTCGCGCACTCCATCGTGGGCGCCGAACTGCCGGCAACCTCGTCGAACTGGTTCTGGTCGCAGCAGTACGACCACTACCTGCAGTACGCGGGCGCGCACACCTGCGCCGACGAACTGGTGGTGCGCGACGCGCCGTACGCCGCCTTCTTCCTGCGCGACTCGGCGCTGCAGGCGGTCGCCACCGTCGACAACGGCCGTGATCTGCGCCGGGCGCTGCGTCTGCTCGGGCGCACCGTCGACCCGGCGATGCTCGCCGACCCGGCTGCGGACCTGCGCAAACTCGGCTGAGCGGGCTACTCGACCGGGACGCTCGGCGTCGTCCCGCGACTGCCGGCCCGGATCACCAGGCCCAGCCCGCCGATCAGCAGGACCGCCGCAGGGATCGCCAGCAACGGGGGGCGCTGGCCGAGAAACACCGCTGCGATCAGGGCGGCACCGGGGATCTCGAACAGGATGGACAGGCTGACGACGGTCGGGCTGGTCGTGCGCAGCACCCGGTTGAACAGCGAGTGCCCGAGCAGTTGGGCGCCGACGGTGAGGGCGATCAGCCTGACCCAGTCGACCGCGTCGTACCCGGTGAGGGACTGACGCCCGATCAGGCACACCCCGAGCAGCAGCACCGCGGTCGTGGAGTAGCACAGCGTGGTGTAGGTGGTCGTGGAGACGCTGCGCCGGACCTCGCTTCCGGCAGTCATGTACATCGCGGCGAACGCGCCACCGGCCAGCGCCAGCGCATCCCCGAACAGCGCCTGGCCGCTCACCAGCAGGTCGGTGCCGGTGAGCAGCAGCGCGCCGCTCATCGACACCGCGATGCCGCACCACACGGCCCGCCCGACCGGTACGCCGCGCAGTCCCGACAGCAGTGCCGCCCACACCGGCTGGGTCGCGACCAGGGCGGTGGCCGACGCGACGGAGGTGTAGCTCAGTGACGGGATCCAGGTGGCGAAGTGCAGGGCGAGCAGCAGGCCGGCCAGCGCGGCCAGCCGCCACTCGCGCCGGTCCAGCGAGCGCAGCTCCTGCCGGCACCGCAGCAGCGCGATCGGCAGCAGGA
>JBBSUR010000171.1:0-5006 GCA_038234255.1 Mycobacteriales bacterium
CACGTCACCTCGCCGCAGCCACGGGGCCTTGACGGACCAGCCATCTCACTACTACTTGAGCTCGGCCCAGCCAGCGGCCAGCAGGTCGCGGGTGTCGCGCAGCAGTTGAGGCAGCACTCGGGTGTGCCCCACCACCGGCATGAAGTTCGTGTCTCCCCCCCAGCGCGGCACCACGTGCTGATGCAGGTGGGCGGCGATACCGGCCCCGCCGACGGAGCCGAGGTTCATGCCGATGTTGAAGCCCTGCGCGCCCGTCGCCGCGCGCAGCGTGCGCAGGGCGCGCTGCGTGAGCTCGGCGATCTCGACCGTCTCCGCCGCGTCGAGGTCGTCGTACGCCGGGACGTGTCGGAACGGCACCAGCATGAGATGACCGGCGTTGTACGGGTAGAGGTTGAGCACCGCGTAGGCGAGCTCGCCGCGCGCGACGATCAGCCCGTCCTGGTCGCTCAGCTTCGGGATGTCGCAGAACGGGCAGCCCCGCTTGCTCTCCCCCTTGATGTAGGCCATGCGGTGCGGGGTGTAGAGCCGGGCGAAGGCGTCGGCGCTGCCGACCCCGGCCTGCTCGTCCGCGGGGGGTCGGGTCACCGGCGCCGCTCCACCGCCGCCACGATCTGGGCCACGGCCTCCTCGACTCCGACGCCGTTGTCCTGGGTGCCGTCGCGGTAGCGGAACGAGACCGCGCCGTTGCTCACGTCCTCCTCACCCGCCAGCACCATGATCGGGACCTTGCCCTTCTGCGCAGTGCGGATCTTCTTCTGCATCCGGTCGTCGGAGGTGTCGACCTCCACCCGTACGCCAGCGGTACGCAGCCGGGCGGCGAAGTCCAGCAGGTAGCCGTCCTGAGCGGAGCTGATCGGGATGCCGACCACCTGCACCGGCGCCAGCCAGGCGGGGAACGCGCCCGCGTAGTGCTCCAGCAGCACTCCGAAGAAGCGCTCGATCGACCCGAACAGCGCCCGGTGAATCATCACCGGTCGCTGCCGGCTGCCGTCAGCCGCTTGGTACTCCGCGTCGAAGCGCTCAGGCTGGTTGAAGTCGAGTTGGATGGTCGACATCTGCCAGCTGCGGCCGATCGCGTCGCGCGCCTGGACCGAGATCTTCGGTCCGTAGAACGCCGCGCCGCCCGGGTCGGGGACCAGCTCGAGCCCGGACGCGTCCGCCGCGGCCTGCAGCGCGGCGGTCGCGTCGTCCCACTGCGCCTGGCGGCCGATGAACTTGTCGGACTCGTCGCGGGTGGACAGCTCCAGGAAGAAGTCGGTCAGCCCGAAGTCGCGCAACAGCTCCAGGACGAAGCTCAGCACCCCCGCGAGTTCACCGGCCAGCTGTTGCTCGGTGCAGAAGATGTGCGCGTCGTCCATGGTCAGCCCGCGCACCCGGGTGAGGCCGTGCACCACCCCTGACTTCTCGTAGCGGTAGACCGTCCCGAACTCGAAGAACCGCTGCGGCAGGTCGCGGTAGCTCCGCCCCCGGCTCTTGTAGACCAGCAGGTGGAACGGGCAGTTCATCGGCTTGAGGTAGTAGTCCGCGCCCTCGAACTGCATCGGCGGGAACATGGTGTCGGCGTAGTAGGGCAGGTGTCCGCTGGTCAGGAACAGCTGCTCCTTGGTGATGTGCGGGGTGTTCACGAAGGAGTAGCCGGCCTGCTCGTGCCGCTGTCGCGAATAGTCCTCCATCACCCTGCGCACGGTGCCGCCCTTGGGGTGGAAGACGGCGAGCCCGGAGCCGATCTCGTCCGGAAAGCTGAACAGGTCCAACTCGGCCCCGAGCCTGCGGTGGTCGCGCTTCTCCGCCTCCTCGAGCATGGTGAGGTGGTCCTTGAGCGCCTGTTTGCTCTCCCACGCAGTGCCGTAGATCCGCTGCAACTGCGGGTTCTGCTCGCTGCCGCGCCAGTAGGCCGCGGCGGTGCGCATCAGCTTGAATGCCGGGATGTCCCGGGTCGTCGGTAGGTGAGGCCCTCGGCACAGGTCCTTCCAGACCAGTTCCTCGCCGGCGTGGTTGTCGTAGATCGTCAGCTCGCCGCCGCCGACCTCGACGGAGGCATCGTCCTGCTGCGCACCGGCGCCCTTCAGGCCGATCAGCTCCAACTTGAACGGCTCGCCGGCGAGCTCCTCGCGGGCCTGCGGCTCGGACACCACGCGCCGCGAGAACCGCTGGCGCTGACGGATGATCTGCCCCATCCGCTGCTCGATGGCGACGACGTCCTCGGGCGTGAAGGGCCGCTCGGGCAGGAAGTCGTAGTAGAAGCCGTCCTGCACGGGCGGGCCGATCCCGAGTTGGGTGCCGGGGAACAGGTCCTGCACCGCCTGCGCGAGTACGTGGGCAGCGCTGTGCCGCAGGACCGCCTGACCCTCGGGGCTGGCGTACGGCACCTGCTCGACACTGTCGCCGGCCGCGAGGACGGCGGCGAGGTCCCGCAGCTGCCCGCCGATCCGGGCCACGGCGCTGTCCTTGACCCCCGCCGCGCGGAGCACCTCGCCGGCGCTGCGCCCCGCCTGTTCCTGCGTCACGACGATCACGGCAGGTGACTCGGGCGAGGACATGACCCGAGCCTATCGGCGGCGATCCGGCGGGAGTCGTCCTAGGTCAGCGAGGCGTCCAGGGTGATCTCGACCCCGGTCAGCGCCTTGCTCACCGGACAGGTCTGCTTGGCCTGCTCCGCGACAGTGGCGAAGCCAGCGGCGTCCAGGCCGTCGACCTCACCGACCACCTTGAGCGCTATCCCGGTGATCCGGAAACCGCCGGCCGGATCTGCACCGAACGAGACGTCCGCGGTCACCTCCAAGCTCTGGGGCCTGCCGCCGGCCTCGGCGATCAGGTGGGAGAGCTGCATGGCGAAGCAGGACGACTGCGCCGCGCCGACGAGCTCTTCCGGGCTGGTCGTCCCGGCGGCCTCCTCCGCCGTCCGCTTTGGCCACGACACGTCGAAGGTGCCGACCTTGCTGCTGCTGAGCTCCACCTGACCGGAGCCATCCGCGAGGCCACCGTTCCAGGCGGTACGGGCGGTACGTGTCGGCATGGGTGCTCCTTCGGGTCAGGGACGGGACACCGGGTGCAACCCGTCACGTCCACACCGATTCCCGGGCGGAAGGCGTGGACGCAGCAGGACTCGAAGTTGCGCGCACGGGCGAAGCAGCGCGGCCCGCCCTGACGTCGGTGACGGTGAAGCACCGCGCCGGGTTCGCCTACATCACCGGCCACACTACCGACGGTCAACAGTTCCGTGCCGTCGGCGCCGTCGCCACTCCGCCACCAGTAATCGTCCTCGACGGTGACCTCGGCGATCGCCGAGCTCGGGTGTCAGGCCCTACGAGCACGTCCTACTACGTTCAGTAGTAGGACGTCAGGCCAGCCTGCTCAGGCTTGCTGGTAACGCACCTTGAACGTCCTGCCACCGTCGTCGGACTGGACGACCCGGCCGTCCCGCGTCGCAACGAACACGGCCTTGCCGTCCGCAGTGACCGCCGCGGGCTGGCCGCCGGCGTTACCCCGCTGATCCCACGTCTTGCCGCTATCGGCACTGACCTGCACGCCGCCGTTCGGGTCCACCCCGACAAGCGTTCCGTCCTCCGTCCAGGCCAGCAGGGCGAGGATCGGCGTGTTGGGCACCGCCTGGAACGTGCGCCCACCGTCGTTGCTGACCCCGAGTCCCTGCTGAGTGGTCACCAGGATCGTGTCCGCGTCGTCCGGGCTGACGGCCAGATCGGCCAGCGGGATGCTGGCGCGCTCATCCCAGGTCTTCATGTCCTCCGACACCATCAGCTGTCCACCGGAGTGTCCGTACACGCGCCCGTGCCGCGCCTTGAGCGTGTGGAAGTCCGCCTTGCCCTCGAGTGAGACGGCGTCCCAGGTCTTGCCGCCGTCGGTGCTCTCGATCAGGCCGAGGTTCCCCGGACCGCCCTGGCCGGCGCCCGGGTGACCGCTCGCGAGGTAGTGGCCGGGGCCCGCCACGCTGAAGCCCATGAAGTCCTGGGTGGGACCGAACTGCTCGATCTCACCGTCGTCGCCGACGCGGAACGCGCCGAGATGCGTCCCGGCGAGCAGCTGCCCGTTTGCCGGATCGACGGCCAAGCCGTGCACGTGGGCCAGTCCGGCGGGAGCGGCCGCACCGGTGTCGGTGTCGCTGCCTCCGCGGCCGATCATGACAAGGACGCCGATCGCGAGGGCGGCCAGCACGACGCTGACGCCGATGGCGGCGCTGCTTCGGCCCTTGGCGGCGCCTCCTGCGCGGCCCTGAGCGTTCTTCTGCCGCGGCTTCGCGCTGCGCGATGTCATGAGTCTCCCGGCTCTCCTGAGGACAACGATCTAAGGGAGGAGAACGAAGCCGTAGCGCACCGGGTTCCGCAACCGGCGTCGGCGCTGCCGCGACTTGCGATCCAGGAAGATCGGCCTTGGCCCAGCCGATCCGGTCGCGCAGGATCATGCGCTGATCGACGGCAGCGTGCAGACGTCTGCTCGCTGACTCGACTTTGGGTCGCTGCTGGCCGGCACACGGGCCGCTCGCGACCACGACGTGCCGCGCCCGGATCGACCCGGTCGTCGTCTTGGCGACGAAGCCGCTCTCGCCGTCCGGCTCGAGCGCCAGGACGCGGGTGTGCAGTCGTACGGGCAAGCCCTGGCTGTCGGCGTAACCGGCCAGGTAGTCGGCGGTTTGGTCTTTGCTCGCGTACCCACCGGGGCCGCGCGGCATCGGCGTGCCAGAACGACAGGTCGGTCCGGCGGGCGAGCCAGTACCCGGTCCCCAGACCTGCCTGACCCGCCCCCACGACCAGGACGTCGACCTCGGTGTCGTCGGCGGAGCGGTCGGCAGCGGTGCTCACCGCACCCCCGTGGCCGCGGGCTGGCGGGCGCCGACTGGGGCTGAGGGGGCCGCAAGGACTGGGCCGACGCCGGCTGGCGGACGCTGCTCGCCTGCCGGTCGTGTGCTGCGTCTGCCACGCCGCCTGCTCGCGCTCGCCGCCGGGTCGTTCACAGCCGGGACCGGCGCGGGCCGCCGAGCCGGTGCGTCA
>JBBSUR010000172.1:0-4961 GCA_038234255.1 Mycobacteriales bacterium
CCCTACGACCACAGGAGATCGCCATGACCACCGCTGACACCGCCACCCGCGCCGAACTGCTCGCCGGCCTCGCCGAGGTCCTCGAGGAGGTCGCCGGCACCCCGACCGACAAGGTCGTCCCGGAGGCCACCTTCGACGCCGACCTCGACATCGACTCGCTCACCATGGTCGAGGTCGTCGTAGCCTGCGAGGAGCGCTGGGACGTGCGCATCCCCGACGAGGCGTTGGAGACGCTGCGCACTGTCGGGGACGCCCTGGACTTCATCGCCTCCGGGGCCGCCAAGTGACGGCGGCCACCGCGCGTGGCGCGGCGGCCATCACCGGTCTAGGTGCGCTGACTCCGCTCGGTCCCGACGTCGCGGCGCTGGAGGAGGGCCTGCTCGAAGGCCGCTCCGGCGTACGCCTGCTCGACGCACCTGAGTTCGCCGACCTGACGTCGCGGCTGGCCGCGACCGTCGACCTGGACGGCCGGCTGGAGCGGGTCGAGTCGCGCACGCTCGACCGGGTGCAGCAGGTCGCCCTGGTTGCGGCGCGTGAGGCCTGGGCACACGCGGGCTCGCCCGAGGTGGCGCCGGAGCGGCTCGCGGTCGTCCTGGGCTCGGGGATCGGCGGCGCCCTGACGATCCTGAGCCAGGACGCGGTGCTGCGCGAGAAGGGTCCGCGCCGGGTCAGCCCCCACCTCGTACCCATGCTCATGCCCAACGGTCCGGCCGCGACGGTCGCGCTGGAGATCGGCGCCCGTGCCGGTGTGCACTGCCCGGTGAGCGCCTGTGCGTCCGGCGCCGAGGCGCTGGCCATGGCGCTGGAACTGCTGCGCTCGGGGCGGGCCGATGTCGTCGTCGCCGGTGGCGCCGAGGCGTGCGTCCACCCGCTGCCGCTCGCCGGCTTCGCCCAGATGCGCGCCCTGTCCACCCGGCACGACGAGCCCGAGGCGGCCAGCCGGCCCTACGACAAGGGACGGGACGGCTTCGTGCTGGGTGAGGGCGCCGGGGTTCTCGTTCTCGAGACCGAGGCTCATGCCGCCGCGCGCGGCGCGACCGTGCACGCCCGGCTCGCCGGTGCCGGCCTGGCCAGCGACGCCTACCACGTGACTGCCCCGGACCCCTCCGGCGCGGGCGCGGCGCGCAGCATCACCGCGGCGCTGCGCGACGCCGGGGTGAGTCCCGAGGACGTCGGGCACGTCGACGCCCACGCGACCTCCACCCCGCTCGGCGACCTGGCCGAGGCGCGGGCGCTGAACATCGCGCTCGGCCGCTGCCGGCCGCCGGTCACCGCTCCCAAGGGCAACACCGGCCACCTGCTCGGCGCGGCCGGGGCGGTGGAGGCGATCGCCGCCGTGCTGGCGCTGCGCAGCGGTGTCGTCCCGGCGATCCGCAACCTGGACGACCAGGACGACGAGGCCGACGTCGACGCCGTACGGACGGTGGCCCGTCAGCACCAGCACGACGTCGCCCTCAGCACCTCCTTCGGCTTCGGCGGCCACGACGTGTCGCTGGTGCTCACCCGATGACCGGCTTGCTCGCGACCCGCGCGGTGCGCCGATGACCGTCCTGCAGGAGACCAGTTCGGGCCGCGTGAACGGCGTCGAATATTCGGTGCTCGGCGACGGCGGCCCGGTCACCGTGTTCGCCCACGGGCTCGGCGGGACGTCCGGGGAAACCCGGCCGTTGGCGCTCAAGGCACCGGGCACCAAGGTCCTGCTCAGCTTCCGGGGGCACGGGGGCAGCGACGGGCTCGTCGACGGCTGGGACTACGGTCTGCTGGCCGAGGACCTGCGGGCCGTCGCCGACCACGTCGGGGCGACCGGCTGTGTGGCCCTGTCGCTGGGCTGCGGGGCGCTGCTGCGGATCCTGCGCGACGACCCGCTGCGGTTCGACCGGCTCGCGTTCGTGATGCCCGCCGCACTGGACGCGGCTCGTTCCGATGGCGCCATCCTGCGGCTGGAGTCGCTGGGCGAGGCCATCAACCGCGGCGACGTGGAAGCCGTCACGGCGTCGCTCCTGGCCGAGGTGCCGGCAGTGCTGCGCGAGCGGCGGGCCATTCCGCTGCTGCTCACCCGGCGCGCGGAGGCGCTTGTCAGCCGCCCGGCGCCCGTGCCGCGGCTGACCGACCGGCCGCTGGAGAACCGCGCGGTGCTGTCCCGGGTCACCGCGCCGACCCTGGTCATCGGCCAGGCCGAGGACCTGCTCCACCCGTTGCAGCTCGCCCGTGAGCTGGCGGACCTTCTTCCCGCAGCGCAGCTGCTCGCGCTTCCCGAGGGCGGGGTCTTCTGGACCGCGACCGCCCAGGCGCAGGCTGCGCTCGCCGAGCATCTGGAGTCGACATGACAGATCTGCTGAAGGGCAAGCGCCTGCTGGTCACCGGGGTGCTCACCGATCGTTCGATCGCCTACTCCGTCGCCCGGCTCGCCGCCGAGCAGGGCGCGACGGTGGTGCTCAGCTCCTTCGGTCGCGGCGCGGGCATCACCGCCCGGATCGCCAAGCGACTGCCGGGCTCGCCGCCGGTGGTGGAGCTGGACGTCACCTCCGAGGAGCACCTGGCCGCGCTGCCCGGGCTGCTCGCCGAGCACGTCGACGGGCTCGACGGGGTACTGCACGCGATCGGGTTCGCCCCCGCGTCGTGCCTCGGTGGAGGGATGCTCGACACTTCCTGGGCCGATGTGGCCACCGCGCTTCAGGTGTCGACCTGGAGTTACGCGTCGCTGGCCCGGGCCTGCCTGCCGATGATGCCGCGCGGCTCGTCCTACGTCGGACTGGACTTCGACGCGACGGTGGCCTGGCCCGCCTACGACTGGATGGGCGTGGCCAAGGCCGGCCTGGAGTCGGCGAACCGCTATCTGGCAAGGGATCTCGGCGAGCATGGAGTACGCAGCAACCTCGTCGCGGCCGGTCCGCTCAAGACGATGGCGGCCAAGAGCATCCCCGGTTTTGAACGGTTCGAGCAAGTGTGGCAGGAGCGCGCGCCGCTGGGCTGGGACGTGACCAACGCCGAGCCCGTCGCGCAGGCCTGCGTCGCGCTGCTGTCGGACTGGTTCCCGGCCACCACGGGCACCGTGGTCCACGTCGACGGAGGGTTCCGGGCGGTCGGGGCCTGAGTCCCGCCCGGGCCGGGACTCGACCGCCGACCCGCCCGCGCCCGGCTGCTCTGACCGCAGGCCGTACCGTGCTCCGGTGACCTCCTACTGCGCACCGTGCATCTCCGACCTGGCACTCGTCCGCGACGCCGTCACCTCGGTGGCGGGAACCGCCGCCTGCGTGGCCCATGCGGTGCTGCTCACCCATGACACCGACGACCCGGGACGGCGACGTCAGCGGCTGGACGCCTTGCGGGATCTGGCCAGCAGCAAGGCCGAGACCGCCGAGCAGGCCGAGCAGGTGAAGCTCGAGCTGCTGGTGCAGGAGTACGGCCTGGCCGGCGCCATGGACATGGGCGGCCCCTCCAGGCGCGCGCCGAAGCGGCAGGCCGGCGGTCAGGGACACGGGGGCCAGGGACACGGGGGTCAGGGTCACGGGGGTCAGGGTCAGCCTGGCCAGGGACAGCCGGGCCAAGATGGGTCAGGAACGGGGGAGGAGCGGCCCCGGCGGTCGCGCCGCGGACGGCTGCGTCCCGGTGACCGGCCCTCGGGGGAGCACGAGAGCCGGCGCGAGAACCGTCCTGCGGTCCCCACCCCAGCGCCGGGCGAGAGCGCAGCGGTCCCCACCCCAGCGACGGGCGAGAGCGCAGCGGTCCCCACCCCAGCGACGGGCGAGAGCGCAGCGGTAGCCCCGGCCCCGCCTGCATCGCAGATTGCTCCGGTCCCGTCTGGTCCGAGCCCCTCGGAGACGGCCCCGTCCCCCGCTCCGGCGCCGCCGCCGTCCCCGGCCCCCGCTTCGGCGCCGTCAGCGTCAACGCCGGCACCTCCCGGGCCCAGCGGCCCCGCCGTACCGCCCTCGTCGGCTCCGGACGCCTAACTTCTCACCCGTCCGGGGGAATCGGCCCTTGCGCGGTGAGGTTCACTACAGGTGCCGACCCGATACATGGCCCCCGGTCCCAAAACAGTCGCCTCGAGCGACACACCGCCGTGAGGCGACCTGACGGGAAGGCACGCGACAGCCGCTCCGGGCAACCGGGGCGGCTGTCGTGTTGTGTGTCGTCCACTGCGATCACCTCGACTGCCAGGACGGGAGCCTGATGCACGACGACCGTCCACCGCGCTGCCGGCCGCTGCCCGCTCACCTGATGGAGGCCGTGGCAGCGCCCGAGCCGGGCATCTCCCAGCCCGAGCTGCTCGATCGCCTGGAACGTGCCCTCGCCTCGCTCCCGGCGCCGGAACGGGCCGCTGTGGTGGCGGCGCATGCGTACGCCGAAGGGCCGGTCGGCGCAGCCGTCGAACTCGACCTGGATCCCGAGGACGCCGATGCACTCGCCCGAAGCGGCCTGCAGTTGCTGCGGGCCGCACTCGCTGATCTCGAACCCTGACCGCCGACGCATGGCTCGCGTGGTCTGTGGTGAGTGCAGGTGACGGGGCCGGACGCGCCCGCGGGGGTGGCGGCGGGGGTGTGGCGGCACTGGAAGGGCGCCGACTACCTCGTCCTCGGCCTCGGGCACGACGCCGATGTCCCCGACCGGGTGGTGGTGGTCTACGTCCCGCTGTACGCCGTGCCCGGGCCGCAGCTGGCGGTCCGGACGGTGGAGAGCTTTCTGGCGGAGGTCGCACCGGGGGTGCGGCGGTTCACCTTCACCGGGGTGCCTGAAGGCGGCTGACCGGTGCTTGTCAACCGTCCTGCATCAATCTGTGGATAAGCGAGTCCTGCTTCACGGCAGGCGCTTACATGCTCGCACGGCTGGACATCGGCGGACCCGTCGGGTAAGATTCGCCCATGAGTTCGAGCGGGTGTGAGCAGCTGGCGGCGCAGGTCGCCGCGCTGGCTGCGCTGCGCCCGCAGTCGCTGACGATCGCCGAGTTGCAGGACCGGATCCCG
>JBBSUR010000173.1:0-4884 GCA_038234255.1 Mycobacteriales bacterium
AGCAGCGCGAGGAAGGACTCACCGTGGCTCATCAGATGGAACCGCGGCTCCACGCGCACATCTGTCGAAGGGTTGTCCTCCAGGTAGGTGTAGAAGCCGTGCATCGTCTCGGCGCGCAGGAAGTACGACGCAACCAGCGGTCCCGGGGTGCGCACCACCCTGAGCGCCTTACCGAGCGAGGACTCGGTCTCGCGGGTGCGGTGCCGCGCCCCACGGGAGCCGCCCTCGGGATTCAAGCCGTACGCCTGCGCGACCGCCTCGACGAGCGTGCTCTTGCCGGAGCCGTTCTCGCCGACGAGAAACGTCACACCGGGCGCGACATCGAGACCGTCATCGAGCAACTGACGAACTGCGGGGACAGTGCCCGGCCAGGTGTTCCGGTCGACGTGCACCATCGGGTCCTGCTCGACGCGCCGGACCGGGCGGCTACTCGTCGTCGTCCTCCTCGTCCAGCCGGGCCAGCCAGGTCGCCAGGCGTTCCACCGCCACCTCGAACTCAGGGTGGGCGTCGACGAAGGAGCGCAGCCGCTCGGACAACTCAGCCAAGGAGATCGTCTCCTCGCCACGCCGTGCGGTCAGCTCCTCCAGACCGCGGTCGGTGAAGTACACGTCGGCCTCAGCCGTCCAGGGCGGCAACGAGCAGCGCAGCCTGCTCGGCTTCGTGCACCCGGCTGGACCCGGCGGCGGGAGAGGCGCCCGCCCGGCGCGAGATTCGGCGCAGGCTCCGGCCTTGGGGCAGTGCATCGGGGAGCGAGAGGGCGATGTGCCACCAGGCGCCCTGGTTGGCCGGCTCTTCCTGCACCCAGACGATGTCGGCCGCCTGCGGGTAGGCCGCCACCGCGTCGGCGATCTCGGCACCCGGCAAGGGATAGAGCTGTTCGATGCGAACGAGGGCGACGTCGGACTTGCCGCTCTTGCGCCGGGCGGACAGCAGGTCGTAGTAGACCTTGCCCGCGGTGAGCACCACGCGCCGCACGCCGGACGGGTCCGGCCGGTCGACGTCGTCGAGCACGGGGACAAACGTGCCCGAGGTGAAGTCCTCGACGGAAGAAGCCGCGGCCCGCAGGCGCAGCATCGACTTCGGCGCCATGACGATCAGCGGCCGCTTGTGGGTGGTCAGCGCCTGGTGGCGCAGCAGGTGGAAGTAGCTGGCGGGCGTCGTCGGGCAGGCCACCGTCATGTTGTTCTCCGCGCACATCTGCAGAAAGCGCTCCAGCCGGGCGGAGGAGTGGTCCGGCCCCTGCCCCTCGTAGCCGTGCGGCAGCAACAGGGTCAGTCCACAGCGCTGCCCCCACTTGACCTCGCCGGAGCTGAGGAACTCGTCGACGATTGTCATCGCGCCGTTGACGAAGTCCCCGAACTGCGCCTCCCACAACACGAGCGCCTCGGGTCGGGCGACGGCGTAGCCGTACTCGAACCCCATGGCGGCGTACTCCGAGAGCAGCGAGTCGTAGACGTAGTACGTCGCCTGGTCCTCCGACAGGTGGGCGAGCGGCGTGTACTCACTGCCGTCGGTCCGGTCGACCACCACCGCATGCCGGTGGCCGAAGGTGCCACGACGCGAGTCCTGGCCGGCCAGCCGCACCGGATGGCCCTGCATCAGCAGCGAGCCGATCGCCAGCGTCTCGCCGAGCGCCCAGTCGATCGTCGCGTCGTCGATCATCTGGGCCCGCTTGTGCAGCTGTGGCAGTAGCCGCGGATGGACGGTGAACCCCGCGGGCAGGTTGATCTGGCTGTCCACGATGGTCTTGACCACCTCCAGCGAGATCGCCGTCGGTCCGTGGTCGGCGGCCTTGGCGGGCGTCGGCTCGCTCAGCGGCTCGGTCGCGGCGGCCCGGGTGCCTTGGAAGACCTTCTCCAACTGCTCCTGGTAGTTGCGCATGGCCTGTTCGGCCTCGTCCACGGTGATGTCTCCACGGCCGATGAGGTTCTCGGTGTAGATCTTGCGGACCGAGCGCTTGGCGTCGATGGTGTCGTACATCATCGGCTGGGTGAACGAGGGCTCGTCGACCTCGGAGTGCCCGCGGCGGCGGTAGCAGACGAGGTCGACGACGACGTCCTTGCGGAACGCCTGCCGGTAGTCGAACGCCAACTTGGCGACCCGGACGCAGGCTTCCGGGTCGTCTCCGTTGACGTGGAAGATCGGCGCCTGCACCATGCGCGCCACGTCGGTCGCATAGACCGAGGACCGCGCCGACGTAGGACCGGTGGTGAAGCCCACCTGGTTGTTGATCAGGACATGGACGGTGCCACCGGTGCGATAGCCCCGCAGCTGCCCCATCTGCAGGGTCTCGGCCACCACGCCCTGGCCAGCGAAGGCAGCGTCGCCGTGCAGCAGCACGGGCAGCACGGTGAAGCCGTCCTCTCCCTTGTTGATCCGGTCCTGCTTGGCCCGCACGACGCCTTCCAGGACCGGGTTGACCGCCTCGAGGTGGCTCGGGTTGGCCTGCAGGCTCACCGCTACCTCCTGGCCCTCGGGCGTGCGGAAAATGCCCCCCGCGCCGAGGTGGTACTTCACGTCACCGGAGCCGTGCGCGGTCCGCGGGTCGATGTTGCCCTCGAACTCGCTGAAGATCTGGGCGTAGCTCTTGCCGACGATGTTGGCCAGGACGTTGAGCCGGCCGCGGTGCGGCATCGCGATCGCGACCTCGTCCAGCCGCTCCTGCGCCGCCCGGGTGAGCACCCCGTCGAGCAGGGGGATGACCGACTCCCCGCCTTCGAGCGAGAACCGTTTCTGGCCGACGTACTTGGTCTGCAGAAAGCTCTCGAAGGCCTCGCCCGCATTGAGCCGCTCGAGCACGTGCAATTGCTCGTCCCGGTTCGGCGCCTGCGCCTTTTTCTCCAGCCGCTCCTGGAGCCAGCGCCGCTCCTCGGGGTCCTGGATGTGCATGTACTCGATGCCGACGGTGCGGCAGTAGGAGTCGCGCAGCACGCCGAGGACGTCGCGCAGTTTCATCACCCGCTTGCCGGCGAAGCCGCCGACCGGGAAGGTGCGGTCCAGGTCCCACAGCGACAGCCCGTGGTTGACCACGTCCAGGTCGGGATGGCTGCGCACCTTGAACTCCAGCGGATCGCTGTCGGCCATGAGATGGCCCCGCACGCGGTAGGCGTGGATGAGCTCGTTGACCCGGGTCGCCTTGTCGAGGTCGCCCTCGTGCGACGCCTGCTGGTCGGGCACCCACCGCACCGGCACGTACGGGATGCGCAGGCCGCGGAAGACGTCGTCGTAGAAGCCGTCCTCACCGAGCAGCAGTTGGTGCATGCGGCGAAGGAACTCACCGGACTGGGCGCCCTGGATGATGCGGTGGTCGTACGTCGAGGTCAACGTGATCGTCTTGCTGACCGCCATCCGCGCCAAGGTGTCTGCGGAGGCGCCCTGGAAGGCGGCGGGGTATTCCATCGCCCCGACGCCGATGATCGCGCCGGCGCCGGTCATGAGGCGGGGGACCGAGTGCACCGTGCCGATGCCGCCGGGATTGGTCAAGGTGATCGTCGTGCCCTGGAAGTCCTCGGGGGTCAGCTTGCCGGCCCGAGCGCGCCGGACGATGTCCTCGTAGGCGGCCCAGAATCCGGAGAAGTCCAGCGTGTCGGCGTCCCGGATTGCCGCGACGACCAGCGACCGGCTCCCGTTGGGGTTCTGCAGGTCGATCGCCAGTCCGAGGGCGACATGCTCCGGTGTGACCAGAACTGGCTTGCCGTCGACTTCGCCGTAACGGTTGTTCATCTCCGGAACGTCGAGAACGGCTCGTACCAGGGCATATCCGAGCAGGTGGGTGAAGGAGACCTTGCCGCCGCGGGATCGCTTCAGATGGCTGTTGATGACGATGCGGTTGTCGGCCAGCAACTTGGCCGGGACGGCGCGCACGCTGGTCGCGGTCGGTACGGACAGCGAGGCCTGCATGTTGGTGACCACCCGGGCGGCAGCGCCGCGCAGCGGAGCGGTGCTGGCGCCGGTCTCGGGAACCGGGGCCGACGCGCCGGCGCTCTGCCGGGGCGGCGCGGAGGGCTGCGGGGCCGGCGCGGCGGCCGGTGCGGGCGCGGTCGCCGGGACGGGAACCGCGGCCCGGGCAGGGGCGGCGTCCGGAGCTGCGCCGTCCCCGGGGACGTAGTCGGAGAGGAACTCGCGCCACGTCTGCGAGACGCTGTCCGGGTCCTTGAGGAACTGCTGATGGATCTCGTAGACGAGCCACTCGTTCGCTCCGAAATCGGTCTGCTGGTCCGGCTGCGTCGACACGCTGCGGTCCGCCTCTTCCTAGCGCCGAGATATGACTGCTGGCGAAGTCGAGGTTACCCGCGCGTAGTCGCCGCTCGCCGCGGGAGACCGGACCCGGGCCCGATGGCGCAGACTGATCGGGTGAGAGCTTTGGCGGCAGGTCTGACCGCGATCGCGCTGCTGACGACGGCCTGTTCCGGTACGACCTCCGACGGGTCGACTGCGGCACTCACTTCGCCACAGCCCGCGGCGTCGGCGACCGCCCCTCCGGCTGTGGCCCAGCCCAGCCCCGTACCCCCCTCCCCCTCGGGCGCTGCCGTCCCGCCGCCGCCGCTGGTCTGGAAAGGCTGCGACAACGGATTCCAGTGCGCGACGCTGACCGTTCCGCTGGTCGACACCGACCCTGGTCGCGGGACCATCGACTTGGCGCTCACCCGGCGGCGCACCGCGGAGCCCTCCCGCCGGCTGGGCTCGCTGGTGGTCAACCCGGGCGGCCCCGGCGCCTCCGCGGTCGGGTTCCTGCGCGACGCGTGGGAGCAGGTTCCGCCCGAGGTACGCAAGCGCTTCGACCTGGTCGCCTTCGACCCGAGGGGGGTGGGGGGCAGCGCGCCGATCCGCTGCGGGACGACTGCTGAGCTGGACCGCTACTTCGCGTTGGACCCCTCGCCCGA
>JBBSUR010000174.1:0-4864 GCA_038234255.1 Mycobacteriales bacterium
GGCGCGCGCGCGGCTCGTCGCCGCCGGGCTCGCCGTCGACGCCGCGCCGGCGGCCGTGCGCGCCGCGGCGCAGGCCGCACGGCGACGGACCGGCCGGCTCGACGCGCTGCGTGACGTGGCCGATGCGCTGGTGCAGGAGCGCGCGCTCGTCCGGACGGCCGCGGCCGAGGCCGAGGCCGGCGCCACTGCGCTCACCGCGGTCGACGTGCGGCTCGCGCAGTTGCCGGGCCGCCGGACCTCGGTGCGCGCGCAGGTCGAGGCGGCCCGCTGCGCCGCGGAGCGGCTGCCGGTCGTCGAGGCCCGGGTCGGCGTGCTGACCACCGCGGTGCGCGAGGCCCGAGGCCTGTGCGACGCCCTTGCCCGGCTCGACCAGCTCCGCGAGGAGCACGTGCTCGCGCGGGAGACGCTCGTGTCGCTCCGGGAGAAGGAGGCAGATCTGCGCGAGGCGCGGTTCGTCTCGATGGTCGCCGAGCTGGCCGACCGGCTCGAGGATGGTGCGCCGTGCGAGGTCTGCGGTGCCACGAGCCACCCCGACCCCTACCTCGGTGACGGCGACAGTGTGACCCGGGACGACGAGGACCGCGCGCGACTCGCCGCGGAGCAGGCCGCCCGCGAGGTCGCCGACGTCGAGGCGCGCACCGCGGCGCAGACCGCGGCCGCCGACGGGCACCGCGAGCGTCTCGCGGTGATGGGTGAGGAGGGCGGCGACGTGGGTGCGCTCGAGCCGGCGCTGCAGGCGGCGCAAGACGAACTGGCCGAGGTGCACATCCTCGTCGCCGGGCTCGCCGCGGTGACGGCGGAGCTCGAGCAGGTCGCCGCCGCGCAGGCCGACGGTGACGCCGAGCGGGTCCGCCTCGACGCCGAGGTCGCCGCTGAACGTCGTCGAGGCGAGGAGGCGGAGCAGCGCGCGGGGGCGCATCAGGCGCGGCTGGCCAGCGAGCTCGACGGCGCGCCTGACCTCGCGGCGGCCCTCGCGTACGCCGCGCAGGTCGCAGAGGTCTGCGACGCCGTCGTTGAGGCTGCGGCGATTGCCGAGCGGGCCTCGGCCGAGGCGGTCAGGACGGCGTCGGCGGCGCTCGCCGCCGCCACGGCCGCGGGCTTCTCCGACGTGGCCGGGGCAGGCTCGGCCGTGCGCACGCCGACGTGGCGCGAGGACGCCCGGCGGCGCCTGCGGTCCTACGACGACGAGCGCGCCGCCGCGGAGGCCGTGCTCGCCGCCCCGGAGCTGCAGGACCTCCCGGCCGAGCCGGTCGAAGTAGGAGCGGCGCTCGCCGCGCTCCAGGCCGCCGACGCTGCGGTGCGCGAAACCGGCGGAGCGCAGGCGGCGGTGACCGAGCGGCTGCGAGCGCTCGAGGCGCTCGTTCCCCAGCTCGTGGTGGCGATCGAGGCGCTCGCACCGCTTGCCGAGCAGGCCGCGCAGGCCCGTCGGCTCGCGGACCTCTGCGCCGGTGCCGGGCAGAATGCCCTGCGTATGACCCTGACGTCTTTCGTGCTCGCCGCGCGGCTGGAGCAGGTCGCCGACATGGCCAGCGGCCGGCTGCTGCGGATGACGCAGGGCCGCTACTGCCTCGTCCACACCGACGGGGCAGTGAAGGGCGGCGCGCGCTCCGGCCTCGGGCTGCTCGCCCGCGACAGCTGGACGGGGCAGGACCGGGAGACCAGCACGCTGTCCGGCGGCGAGACCTTTCTCGCCTCGCTCGCGCTCGCGCTCGGGCTGTCCGACGTGGTGCAGGCCGAGGCGGGGGGCACCCGCATCGAGGCGCTGTTCGTCGACGAGGGCTTCGGCACCCTCGACGAGGACACCCTCGACGAGGTGATGGACGTGCTCGACGGCCTGCGCGAGGGCGGCCGCGTGGTCGGGCTGGTCAGCCACGTCGCCGAGCTGCGCGCCCGCATCCCGGCGCAGGTGCACGTCCGCAAGACGCGGCGCGGCAGCGACGTCGTGCTCGTGGGCTGCTGACCCCGCGGCGCACACGGGCCGGCCGGCAGCGGATGGCGTGGGAGCGGGTCGACGTTCGGGCGGAAGCCCCGGCGGGCAGAGTCCTGGCATGACGACTCCCCTGCGCGCCCTTGCCCTGATCTGCACCCTCAAGTCCTCGCCGGCCGACTCCAGCAGCGCGCTGTTGGCCCGCCAGGTGCTGGCCGAGCTCGCCTCGCACGACGTGGCTGGGGAGGTGGTGCGCGTGGTCGACCACGACGTCAAGCCCGGCGTCGAGAAGGACATGGGCGACGGCGACGCCTGGCCCGCGATCCGCGAGAAGATCCTTGACGCCGACATCCTGCTGATCTCCACGCCCACCTGGATGGGGCAGGCAAGCAGCGTCTGCATGCGCGTGCTCGAGCGACTGGACGCCGAGCTGTCCGAGAAGGACGACAAGGGCCGGCCGTCGGTCTTCGGCAAGGTGGCCGTCTGCGGCATCGTCGGCAACGAGGACGGCGCCCACCACATCACCGCGCAGGTCTTCCAGGGGCTCAACGACGTCGGCTTCTCGATCCCGGCGCAGGGCTCGACCTACTGGAACGGCGAGGCCATGCACGCCACCGACTATCAGGACCTCGACGAGACGCCCAAAGCGACGGCCGGCACCAACGCCACGGTCGCGCGCAACGCCGCCCACCTTGCGCGCCTGCTGAAGGCGGACGCCTATCCGGGCCAGTCCTAGCCCCTCGACCATCGAGCCCCTCGGGACGTGCGCATGCCCTAGCGGTGCGGGCGGCCCACCGCGACGGGCGGCTTCTCGACCGGGGTACCGCTGCCGTCGCGCTTGCCGTACGTCACCGGTAGTTCGACCGGATCGCCACCCGCGGCGGCCGCCCACCCCGGGCCGCGGCCGGCCCAGCCGAACACCAACAGGGCCTCGCCACTGAGCAGTCGGTGGCAGCGCACCCCGCCGGTCGCCCGCCCCTTGCGGGGATACTCCGACAGCGGCGTCACTTTGATGCTCGACACCACGCCGGGGGCCGACGCGCCGGACCTGGAGCTGCGACCCTCGGCCGGCAGACCTGCGGCGCTGACGACGACCGGTTCGTCCACCGCGACGAGCATGCCCTCCGGGGCGCGCAGGTCCACGACGCTGAAGCCGACGAGGAAGGCGCCGGGATCCAGCCTCATGCCGGCCATCCCGCCGGCGCTGCGACCCTGCGGGCGGACCGCGGACGCCGGGAAGCGCAGCAGTTCACCGGTCGAGGAGAACAGCACCAACTCCTCCTCGCCATCAGTCAGTTCGGCGGCGCCGACGACCTCGTCACCTTCCCTGAGCCCGACGATGTCGACCGCCTCGCCCTTCGTCGGCCAGTCCGGTGTCACCCGCTTGATGACGCCCGATCGCGTGGCCAGCACCAGTCCGGGGCCGTCCTCACGCAGCGAGGTGAGCCCGAGGATGCGCTCCGCCCGCTCCAGGGAGGCGAATTCGCTCGCGGGCGCTCCGCCACGCAGCGACAGCGCACCGGTGGTCACGGCGGGCACCGCCGGTAGATCGAGCACCCCGACCCGCACCATCCGGCCGCGAGAGGTCAGCAGCCCCACCTGCCCGCGCACCGTCGTGCGCGCCACCGACACGACGACGTCATGCCGACTGCGCCCGGTCCGCCGGCGGCCGCCGGAGTCCGCCGGATCGGCGTGCAGCGGGGTGTGGGCGAGCAGACCGGCGGAGGACAGCACGACGTCGCACGGCCCGTCGGCGACCTCGAGCGAGGCCGCCCGGGTCGTGACGAGGGCCTTGAGGTCGCCGCCGACCAGGACGGTACGACGGGGCGTGCCGTGCTCGTCGGCGACCTGCGCCAACTCGTCGGCCAGCATGCTGCGTAGCTGGGCCGGGTCGGCGAGCAGCCCTTCCAGGAAGGCGATTGTCTCCTGCAGAGACGCCAACTCCGCCTCGAGTTTGGCCACCTCGAGCGCCACCAGGCGGCGCAGCTGCATGTCCAGCACGTAACCGGCCTGCAGCTCGCTCAACCCGATCTGCGCAACGAGCGACGCGCGGGCCTCGGTGACGTCCTGCGACCCGCGGATGATGCGCACGACCTCGTCGATGTCCAGCAGCGCCCGCAGCAGTCCTTCGACCAGGTGGGCCCGTTCCAGCGCCTTGCGCAGCCGGAAGCGCGAGCGCCGGGTCAGCACGTCGACGCGGTGCGACAGGAAGACCTCGAGCAACTGCTTCAGCCCGAGGGTGCGCGGCTGGCCGTCGACCAGCGCGACGTTGTTGATGCCGAAGCTCTCCTCCAGCGGCGTCAGCCGGTAGAGCTCGGCCAGCACCGCCGACCCGGAGAATCCCGCCTTCACCTCGAAGACCAGATGCGTGCCGAGCTGGCGGTCGGTGAGGTCCTTCACATCGGCGATGCCCTGCAGCTTCTTGCCGGTGACCAACTCCTTGACCTTGGCGATAACGCGCTCGGCGCCCACGCCGTACGGCAACTCGGTCACCGTGATGGAACTCTTGCCGCGCGGCAGCGGACCGACCTCCGCGGTCGCCCGCATCCGCACGACCCCCCGGCCGGTCTGGTACGCCGCCCGCACCTCGGTCATCCCCAGCAGCTGCCCCCCGGTCGGCAGGTCGGGCCCGGGCAACAGGCGCATCAGGTCGTCGAGATCGGCCGCCGGGTGCGCCAGCAGGTGGCGGACCGCGTCGAGCACCTCGACCAGGTTGTGCGGGATCATGTTGGTGGCCATGCCGACGGCGATCCCGGAGGTGCCGTTGACCAGCAGGCTCGGCATCGCGGCCGGCAGCACCGACGGCTGCTGCAGCGAGCCGTCGTAGTTGTCCTCGAAGTCGACCGTTTCCTCGTCGAGACCGTCGGTCAACAGCAAAGCCGCTGCAGTCAAGCGGCATTCGGTGTATCTGCTGGCAGCCGCGGAATCGTCAGGAGA
>JBBSUR010000175.1:0-4856 GCA_038234255.1 Mycobacteriales bacterium
CAACTCGACACCGAGGTCTTCGTGGGGCGACAGTTGCGGGACCTGCTCGACGGCGGAGCAGCGTCCGCTTTCGAACAGCAGGTGGCGGCCCTGCTGGACGGCACGGCCACGTCGACCCGGTTGAACTGCCGGATGGTCGAGGGAGCCGACCGGCCGGTGGACGTCACGCTCACCCTCGGTCTCCTCCGCGGCGCCGACGGGCGACCTCACCGGCTGCTCGCCACCGTGTTCGACATGACCGAGCGCAACTCGGCACTTGCGGCCCTGGAGGCCAGCCACGCCGAGACCACCCACGCTCGGGCTGCTGCCGAGAGCGGACGCGCCTTCCTCGAAACCGTGCTGGAGACCATCGATGTGGGAATCGTCGCCTGCGATGGCGACGGGCACCTGACCCTGTTCAACCACGCCACCCGCGCCTTCCACGGCATGCCGGTGGACCCGAGTCTGGACCCCGCCGACTGGACCGACCACTTCGACCTGTATTGCGCCGACGGCACGACACTCATGGCCAAGGAGCAGGTGCCGCTCTACCGGGCGCTGATCGAAGGTCAGATCACCGATGTGGCCATGACGATCAAAGCCAAGGGCCAACCGGCCCGCATGATGCGCTGCGACGGGCGGGCGCTGCACGATGGCGCCGGGACAGTGATCGGTGCGGTCGTCGCCATGAAGGACGTGACGGCCAGTCTGCTCGCCGCAGGCCAGCTCGAGCAAGCCCATGCCAGCGCCCGGGCCATCGTCACCACGTCCACGGACGCCTTTGTCAGCATCGACGAGACCGGATGTGTCACCGACTGGAACCCCCAGGCCGAGAAGACCTTCGGGCATTGTCCGGCCGACGCGATCGGACGCGACCTGGCTGAGCTGCTCATCCCGCCCGAACACATCGCCGCCCATCGCGGCGGCATCGAGCGCTTCCTGCGGACCGGGCAGGCCAGCATCTTCGGCCAGCGCCTGGAGCTCGCCGCCTGCCACCGGGACGGGCACAGCGTGCCGATCGAGCTCACCGTCTGGCCCACGCGGATCGACGGCGGATGGCGCTTCAACGCCTTTATGCGGGACATCAGCGAGCGGCTCGCCGCCCGTTCCGCCCTGGACCGGGCGCACGCCGAGCTCGCCGAACGCGCGGAGTTCGTGCGCGTCCTGCTCGACACCGTGGATGTCGCCATCGTCTCGTGTGACGCGCAGGGTGTCCCGAACTACTACAACGCCGGCGGACGACTGCTCTTCGGACTTCCCGTCGGACCCTCCTACGACGGGCGGGACTTTCCGCTGGAGCAGATCCAACTCGGCCGGGCGAGCCAGCGCGCCCTCGACATGAACACCGGAGAGCAGCTCACCGGCACGCAGCGGGCACTCCCGCGCGCCTTGCGCGAGGGGTCGCTCAGCGACCTCGAGCTCGAGATCGACGACTACTATGGCGTGACCCACCGGATGCTCACCCACGCTCGCGCGCTGCACGCGCCGGACGGCAGCCTGCTCGGCGCCGTCTGCGCCGCCCACGATGTGACAGCGCTGCGCGAGCGCGAACGAGCACTGCAAGCAAGTGAGGCCCGATTCCGCGCAGCCTTCGCCAACGGACCGATGGCCATGGCCCGACTGGGCATCGACGGTCAGGTCCTCGAGCCCAATCCGGCCATGCGCCGCCTGTTGAGCTTGACCACCCGGCAACTGCGCACGCGGAACCTGCTCGACCTCACCGAGGCCGACGACCGGGTTCGCGCCGGCGCGGCGCTGTCGGGCGCCGTGAGAACCGGCAGCCGCGCCACCGAACTGCGGTTGATCCGCGCCGACCGGCAACCGCTGTGGTGCGAGGTAGCGCTGACCTCCTGCACCGACGGCGACGGTACGCAGTACGTCCTGGTTCAGGTCGCGGACCTGACCGACCGCAAGCGGCACGAGCAGAACCTCGTCGAGGCCAGCCTGACCGATGCCCTCACCGGCCTGCGCAACCGCGAGGCGCTCAACCGGCAACTCCAGCAGTGGCTCGCTCCGGACTCGGCGGTAGGGCATGTCGCGCTGCTGTTCGCGGATCTGGACGACTTCAAGCTGATCAACGACACCCTGGGCCACGAGGCCGGCGACGCCGTGCTGACCGAGGTCGCCCGGCGGCTGGTGGACTGCGTACGCCCCGGCGACCTCGTCGTGCGGCTCGGCGGCGACGAGTTCGTCGTGGCCTGCACGGATCTTCCCGGGGACCCGCAGCTCACCGTGGCCGGACTGACCGACCGCCTCACGGTCGCGGTGAGCGCCCCCATCACGCTGGGCGGCCCCGAGGTGAGCGTGGGAGTCAGCATCGGCTCGGCCGTCGCGCGTCCCGGGCAGGACGCCCCGTCGGTCCTGGCCGAGGCGGACAAGCACATGTACCAGCGCAAGGACTGCTCCCGGACCGCCCCCGCGCTGCCATCGTCGATCGTTCCGGTGCGGCGCGAGCGGCCGCGGACCGACCCGGCCGCGGCCGGCATGGACGCCGGCCAGCTCGCCCAGACCGCGGCGCGTCAGCAGGCGCAGCGCGGTCTGGGCGAACTGGTCAGCTCTGCGCTGCCGGAGGGCCGGCTGTTCCTGGAGTACCAGCCGATCCTGGACCTGACCACCTCTGTCGTGATCGGCGTGGAGGCGTTGCTGCGCATGTGTGATCGCCAAAGACGAGTGATCAGCCCGGAC
This sequence comes from Mycobacteriales bacterium, assembly GCA_038234255.1. GTDB lineage: Bacteria > Actinomycetota > Actinomycetes > Mycobacteriales > SCTD01 > SCTD01. Next base: position 2,665 of record JBBSUR010000175.1, read on the forward strand.
CGCTTCGTCCCGCTCGCCGAGGCCTCCGGCGCCATCGTCGAGATCGGTGAATGGGTCCTCGAGCAGTCGCTCGCCCAGACCGCCTCCTGGAAACGGACGCTGGCCCCGGGCCGCCCGTTCTGCGTCGGCATCAACGTCTCACCCCGGCAGTTCGAGTACGCCGGGGCGATCGACCGGCTCCGGGACGCGATTCTGCGCTCGGCACTGCGCCCGGATGCCGTGGTGTTCGAGGTCACCGAAGGGGCTTTGCTCGCCGACACCGCCGGGGTGCGCGAGGCTCTGGACAGCGTGCGGGAGGTCGGCGTCCACCTGGCCGTCGACGACTTCGGCACCGGCTTCGCGAGCGTGAACTACCTGCTGACGCTGCCCTTCACCCATGTCAAGATCGACCGGAGTTATACGAGCATGCTTCCGGGTTCCGGCCGGTCCGCCGCCATTGCCAAGGGCTTGCTGCAGATGGCCGTCACCAGCGGGCTCGGTGTGATCGCCGAGGGCATCGAGACCGTCGAGCAGCGCCGGCTACTGCTGGAAGCGGGCTGTCCCATCGGACAAGGCTTCCTGTTCAGCCGCCCGCAGCCGCCTGACGTCATCGGGCGCCTGCTGCACACCACGCTGCCCGCACCGCGCGATCCCGCAACGCACCGACTGCCCCACCGATTCGGCTGCGAAGGCGGGCCGAAGGGGTCACTCTCTTCACGTGGAGCCTCGACGTGAAGACCTTCGGCGCCTCGCCGACTGGCTGGCCCGTCGCCGCGCCGTCGACCAGGCCGTCGCGGCGCTGACGCACTACGGCCCCGCGGCCAGTGAGCGGATCCACTCCCACCTGGCGGCGCTTCGCCACCTGCTCGTCCTCGAGGCCGACGCCTTCACCGTCCTCGCGGAGCAGGCGCCCGTGGTCGCACAGCTGCCGTTGCCGGACGGGCTGTCCGAACGGGACGACACGGTCGTGTCCCTCACCGCCGAGCGGGTCCGACGAGGAGCCGACCTTCCGGGCTGATCCGACGCCAGGCCGCTCAACGGTGCATCGTCAGCACGTGATCGGCTGCGGCGCCTCGCCGGTCAGCAGGTAGCGGTCGACCGGCGCCCGCAGGCAGTCCGGCGCGCCGACGCGGTAGACGGTGTGCCCGTCACCGCGATGAGTCAACAGCACGCCCGACTGGAGCTGGTCGGCCAGCGCGACGGACCAGGCGTACGGCGTCGCCGGGTCGGCGGTTGTCCCGATCACCACCACCGGCGGCGCGCCGGGCGCCGTCACCGGGTGCGGCTGGGTGACCGCGGCGACCGGCCACCGCGAGCAGGCCAGGCCGGACAGCGTGATCGCCGGTCCGAACCGGGGCGCCTCCGCCCGGATCCGCTCGGCCAGGGCGAGATAAGGCGCGGACTCACGCGGCCACGGCCGGTCGATGCAGTTCACCGCCAGGTTGCCCTCGGTGATGTTGGTGTAGCCCGTGTCCTCGCGCTCCAAGTAGCTGTCACTGAGCGCGAGCAGCGGCGCCCCGATCCCCCGCTCGGCGGCCGTCAGCGCCGCCGCGATCACGGGCCACCCCGACCGCTTGCTGTACAGGCCCGCCCCCACGCCGAAGGAGAACTCCGCGGGACCGACCGTACGCCCGCCCTGGCCCGGCAACGCGGCGCGCTCGACCTGGGCGGCGAGTCGGTCGTACGCCGCCCCGAGATCCCCCGAGACCTCCTGCCGGAACGCGCATCCGGTGCGCTCGCAGTCGGCGAGGAACGCCTCCAGCGCACGGTCGAACCCGCGGGACTGGCCCTCCAGGAAGCCATCCCAGGTCAAGGTGGGGTCGATCCCGCCGTCCAGCACCATCGCCCGCACCCGGGTCGGGAACCGGTCCAGATAGGCAGCGCCCAAAGTGGTTCCGTAGGAGTAGCCGAGATAGGTGAGCTTGTCCTCTCCGAGCGCGGCACGCACTTTGTCGAGGTCGCGTGCGGCGTCGCCGGTGGAGACGTACGGCAGGACCGCGCCGGCCCGGCGCGCGCACTCCGCCACCACCCGCTCGTTGCCCCGCTCCAGCGCAGCCAGCTCGCCCGGGTCATCGGGCGAGGGGTCCAACGCGAAGTAGCGGTCCAGCTCAGCAGTCGTCCCGCAGCGGATCGGCGCGCTGCCCCCCACCCCCCTCGGGTCGAAGGCGACCAGGTCGAAGCGCTTGCGTACCTCGGGCGGAACCTGCTCCCAC
>JBBSUR010000176.1:0-4790 GCA_038234255.1 Mycobacteriales bacterium
CCGCCGGGCCAAGGACGCGGCCTCGCTCGCGGTCGACCTGCGGGCGCTGCCGCACGACGGTGACGGGTTGCGCGCGCTGGTCGAGGGGCTGCTGCTGGCGTCCTACACGTTCTCCCGCAAGAGCGAGCCGAAGGCCCGGGTCCTGCAGGAGATCACCTTGCTCGGGTGCGACCTGTCGGCCGATTTGGCCGCTGCGCTGACCGTCGTCCGGGCGACCGCCGCGGCCCGCGACCTGGTGAACATGCCCTCGCTGGAGAAGTCTCCCGACTGGTTGGCCAACGCCGCCCGTACGCTCCTCGACGGTCTCCCGGTCACCGTCCTGGACGAGAAGGCTTTGGCGCAGGGCGGTTTCGGCGGCATCCTCGGGGTGGGCCAGGGTTCCACCCGGCCGCCGCGATTTATTCAGGCCAGCTACGACGGCGGCGGGTCGCGCCACGTCGTGCTGGTCGGCAAGGGCATCACCTTCGACACCGGCGGCCTGTCGCTCAAGTCCAACGACGGCATGCTGGCGATGAAGACCGACATGGGCGGCGCCGCTGCCGTGCTCGGCACGCTGCGCGCCGTCGCCGACCTCGAGCTGCCGATCAAGGTCACCGTGCTCGCCGCCGCGGCGGAGAACATGCCGAGCGGCACCGCCCAGCGCCCCGGCGACGTCCTCACCCAGTACGGCGGGCGCACCGTCGAGGTGCTCAACACCGACGCCGAGGGGCGCCTGGTCCTGGCCGACGCCCTGGCGTACGCCGACCGCGAGCTCTCCCCGGATGTGCTCGTCGACGTCGCCACCCTGACCGGCGCGATGCCGGTGGCGCTGGGCAAGCGACACGCCGGGCTGTTCGCCACGACCGACGAGCTGGCCGCCCAGTTGGAGCGGGCCTCGGCCGCCTCCGGCGAGCCGCTGTGGCGGATGCCGCTGGTCGAGGACTACCGCGTCGCGCTCGACTCGCCGATCGCCGACCTGCGCAACATCGGCCAGCCGCGGCTCAAGCTGCAGGGCGGCTCGATCACCGCGGCGCTGTTCCTGCGCGAGTTCACCGGCGGCCGGCCGTGGGCCCACCTCGACATCGCCGGGCCGGCCCGGTCGGGTTCGGAGGAGGGCGAGCTGACCAAGGGCGGCACCGGCTACGGCGTACGGCTGCTGACCGCCTGGCTCACGGCGCTGGCGGCCGAGCCGGCCCAGCGGGCCGGGCGCCGGTCCCGGCGGAGCGCATGAGGTACGGCCTGACCATCCGCTGGTCGCTCAGTGGCACCCCGGTCGACATCGAGCAGAAGCTGCGCGACTACGTCCGCGACAGCTCGGCGCCGCGCTTCACCGGGATGCCCGGCTTGGTGCAGAAGACGTGGCAGCTGGCGGAGCGGGGCTTCTTCGCCGGCGTCTACGTGTGGTCGACCGAGCAGGCGCGGGCGCAGTTCCTGGAGAGCTTCCGGGCGAATCCGAGCCCGGTGACCCAGCTGGTCGGCAGCGGCCCGGACGTCATCTCGGAGTGGGAGCTGGTGGCGGTGGCCGTCGGCGCCGACGGGCCGCTCGCCCCGTAGCCGGGCGCCCACCCCCTTGCCCGGAGGGGGTCAGGGCATTCGGCAGGCGACGAGCAGCCCCGGACCGACGGGCAGTGCCGCCGGGACGAACTGTGGTTCGTCCCGGACCGTTTTGGCCAGCTCGCGCAGGGTGACCGTGTCGACGTCCCGCGCCGACGGCTCGGCGATCCGCCCGCCGGCCAGTGCCCCGGCGAAGACCACCAGCCCACCGGGGCGCAGTAGCCGCAGCGCGGCCTCCAGGTAGTCCAGGTTCTCCGACTTGGCCGCGTCGCAGAACAGCAGGTCGTACGCCGCATCGGACAGTCTCGGCAGCACCTGCAACGCACGGCCGGCGATCAAGCGGGCCCGGCCGGCCGGCACGCCCGCCTCGGTGAGCGAGGCCTTCGCCAGGCGCTGGTGCTCGCTCTCGGTGTCGACGCTGGTCAGGATGCCGTCCGGGCGCATGCCGCGCATCAGCCACAGCGTGGACACGCCCGCGCCGGTGCCGAGCTCGACGACCGCCTTGCCACCCGCCGCAGCGGCGAGCATCCGTAGGATCGCACCGGTCGGTGCATCGACCGCGCCGACCCCGACTTCGGCGGCCCGTTGCCGCGCCGCCAACAGCGGGGCGTCCTCGGGTTGCCAGCCGCTGACCCAGTCGGCCAGCACCGCGTCGGCCGCCCGGGACCGCGGCGCCGCGGCCCCGCCGGCCTTCTCGCCGGGGGGCTTCTCGACCGGGGTGGGGGACCTGCCGGACGGACTGCCCGCGTTGCTGCTGCCGGACTCGATGTCGTCCTCCCGTGCGCTCGCGGGTCCGCCCGGACCCGGATCGGGCGACCTTATCGGTCGCGCCGGGGAACGGGTCGTACCGGCGCGGCGTTCACTGCAGGAAGAAGGCCGCTGCTGGTGCACCGGTCGGACCTCACGCTCACCTCACAGGAGGCTGGACATCATGGCGGGAACGGGCTTGCTCTTGGCGCCCGAGGTGTCGACGGCCGGAGGGAGCGCGGACATGGCGATGGCGCTGACGGCGGTGGAGGACTGGATCCCGCCCACCTGGGACGACGTCGTGCGCAACCACTCGGCCCGGGTCTACCGCCTCGCCTACCGGCTGACCGGCAACCCGCACGACGCGGAGGACCTCACCCAGGAGGTCTTCGTCCGGGTCTTCCGCTCGCTGTCCAGCTACACCCCCGGCACCTTCGAGGGCTGGCTGCACCGGATCACCACCAATCTGTTCCTGGACCTGGTACGCCGCCGCGCCCGGATCCGCTTCGACGCCCTGCCCGACGACGCGGAGCGGTTGCCGAGCCGGGATCGCGGACCGGCGCAGATCTACGACGACACCCACTTCGACGTCGACGTGCAGGCCGCGCTCGACGCCCTGCCGCCGGACTTCCGAGCCGCCGTGGTGCTGTGCGACCTCGAGGGACTGTCGTACGAAGAGATCGCCGCGACTCTCGACATCAAGATCGGTACGGTCCGTAGTCGCATTCACCGCGGTCGCTCCCAGTTGCGGGCCGCACTCGCCCACCGTGCCCCCGTGAGTGGGGCCCCCGTGAGTGGGGCCCCGGTGAGTGGGGTCCAGTGATGGGTCTGGCCCCGGTCAACGGTCGGGACGGGGCCGGTCGATGAGGTGTCTCGGTGACGTAGTCGCCGCACTCGTCGACGGCGAGTTGGACCACGCCTCCCGCGAGCGGGCGCAACGCCACCTGGCGCACTGCGGAGCCTGCCGGGCCGAGGTCGACGGTCAGCGCAGGCTGAAGTCCCGGCTGACGGGGCTGCCGGCGGAGCCGCCCGATCCCGAGCTCACCGCCCGACTGCTGGCCCTGACGCTGCCGACCGCCGATGTCGTCCGGGCAGTGGTGGGGCGCGCGGCGTCGGGCGGCCGATCGCGCCCGCAGCCGGTGCGCCCGCAGCCAGTGCGCCCGCGTTCCCGCCCGTCGACGGACGTCCGCCCCGTCGGCCGCAGCCGGCGGCGGCGGGCTGCCACCGGAACCGCGCTGGTCGCGTTCGGACTCACGGCCGCGTTCGCGCTCGGCAGCCCCCCGCCGCGGGTCCCGACCACTCCGGTCGACCCGGGAGCAGACACCTTCGTCACCGAGTTCGTCAGCACGACCAGCGATGTGTCCCCCGCCCGGCACGCCTCCCTGACCCCAGGGGGCGTCGGGAGCGGAAGGTGAGATCGCGCCTGCTGGTCGTCGCGATCGGCGCGGGCGTCCTGCTCGGCACGCCGTCCAGCCAGGCGCTGGCCCGGGACGCGGGGCTGGCCGAGGAGCAGGCCCTGACCGAGCAGCCGGCCCTAGGCCTGCTGCAGGCCGCGTCCCTGGCCGGCCGCACGCTCACCTACACCGGCACCCAGTACACCGCCGCCTGGGCGGAGGGCGGCGCAGGCTCCTCCAGCCTGGTCGAGGTCGCCCACGACCCGACCGGCGGCTCGGAGCTCAGGCCAGAATCGGCCACTGGCGCCGATGCACCGCTGATGTCGGCGACGGCGTTCCTCGACCCCCGCCAGGTCGCGCTGCTGGCGGCGTCGTACGACCTCGTCGTCGCCGCCCCCGGCCGCTGCACCGGGCGTAGTACGCACGTCGTCGAGGCCCGGCGCGCGGACGGATCGCTGGCCGGACGCTTCTGGATCGACACCGACACCGGACTGCTGCTGCGCCGTGAGGCGTTCGACGACGGTCAGCGGCGGATGCGCAGCAGCGCCTTCGTCGATGTCCAGGTGAGCGAAGCCGCGCGGGCGGTGCCAGTGGCGCTCCCCCCGGTGGAGCGGTCGGCGGACCCGGGGACGGTGGCGACGCTGCGGTCGCGGGGGTGGCAGGTGCCGCAGACGTTGCCGCACGGCTTCACCCTGTTCCAAACCCGGCTGAGCTCTCCGCTGCCGGGACGAAACGTCCTGCACCTGGCCTACTCCGACGGGCTGTCCACGCTCTCGCTGTTCGCTCAGCGCGGGACGCTCGGCACCGAGCCGCCCCCCGGCTTTGCTGCCGAGCAGGTGGCCGATCGACCGGTGTGGGTACGCCGCGAGGTGCCCGAGCGGGTCGTCTGGAGCGGGGCAGGACGGGTCTGGACGGTGGTCTCCGATGCGCCGCCGCAGGAGGTACGGGCCGCCGTCGGCGCGCTGCCTCGCGATGCAGCTCCCCGGACCGGGGTGCTGGCCCGGATCGGGCGCGGTCTCGGACGGATGGCCGGGATGGTCAACCCGTTCGGCTGAACCCGATTCAGGGTTGGTGGCCCGGCTGACGGAGACTTCACACGGGTAGGGCAAGACTGAG
>JBBSUR010000177.1:0-4775 GCA_038234255.1 Mycobacteriales bacterium
CGGACCGCAGACCCGCGCCCGGATCGAGACGATCCTGTGCGACGCGCGGATCAGCCGGCTGCTGCTGGACAGCATCGGTCAGGTCCGCGGCCTGGAATCACTGACCGACCAGGTCACGCCCGCTCAACGCCGGGCACTGGCCGGGCGCGACCAAGGCTGCGCCGCCCGCGGCTGCACCCGACCCGTCGCCCTGTGCGACGCCCACCACCTGACCCACCGCGAAGACGGTGGGGACACCACCATCGGAAACCTTGTCCTCCTGTGTCGCCGCCACCATGTGATGTGGCACCAAGGACGACTCCACCTGCGCGACCTGCACGTCCCCTGGCTCACCACCGACGCCCACACCACCCCCGCCACCAGACCAGCCGCGCCCAGCTGAGCCGGGGGTGGGGGGTCGGGCGGGCGTCGGCCCGGGATGCCGTGACCCCGCTATCCTGAGTACCGGTCGACGACGAGGGGCGGCTCGCCATGGTTGACGACACCTTCGCCGCAGACACCCTCCGGGCAGCGCGCCGCCGGGCCGAGTTGAGCCAGCGAGCCCTGGCGCTGGCCGCCGGGGTGCCACCTGCTGCGGTCGCTGCCTACGAGTCCGGCAACCGCCAGCCGTCGGCCCGGATGCTCGCCCGGCTGGTGCGGGCAAGTGGTGCCGACCTCGGGATCGTCGAGCCGTCGGCGCAGCAACAGCGCCAGAAGCACCTCGTGGAAGCGGTCGTCGCCGCTGCCACGGCACTGCCGCACCGCCCCGCCGGAGACCTTGAGTATCCGACGTTCCGTTCCCTGACCGGACGGTGAACTCGCCGCTGGTCGTCCTCGAACGCACGGTGGCACTGCACGTGGCGCTGGAGCAGGCCGGTCTGCCCCACGCGGTCGGAGGTGCGCTGGCGCTGGGCTATCACGTCTCTGACCCACGCGGAACCAGGGACATCGACCTGAACGTCAGCATCGATCCGGACCACCCCCAGGCGCTGTTCGATGCGCTGCCTGCCGGCATCCGCTGGACCGCTGTCGACGTGGAACGGGCGCGCCGCGATGGTCAGGTCCGCCTGTTCTGGCCGCTGGAGGACGACGAGGACGGCGTGGACAGTGGACTTCCCATCCCGGTCGACCTGTTCCTGCCGCAGCATGCCCTGCACGCGGTCGTCGCCGGCCGCGCCGAGTTGGTGCCGATGCTCGACAGCCAGGTGCCGATCGTGTCGGCTACCGACCTGACGATTTTCAAGGCGCTCTTCGACCGTCCAAAGGACTGGGTCGACATCGGGGACCTGCTGCGCGCGGGCAAGGTCGACCAGGAGGAGGCCCTCCGCTGGATCGGCGAGATTGTCGGTGTCGACGACCAGCGGATCGCCCACCTGCGCGCCCTCGCAGAGCAGGTTCGCCAACCGGCCGCAGGACCTCCGGTCGCAGCAGTGCTGTTCGGTCGCAGGCAAGCGCGTCTGGGAGACTGAGGCAATGTTGCGCTGGCTGACCGCAGGGGAGTCCCACGGCCCCGCCCTGATGGGGGTGATCGAGGGGCTGCCCGCGGGCGTGCGGATCACCACCACGGAGGTCGGCGACGAACTGGCCCGCCGCCGGCTGGGTCACGGGCGAGGCGCGCGCATGACGTTCGAGCGCGACGAGATCGAGTTTCTCGGCGGCGTACGGCACGGAGTCACCCAGGGCGGACCGGTCGCTATCCGGATCGGCAACACCGAGTGGCCGAAGTGGTCGACCGTCATGGCCGCCGACCCGGTATCGGCCGAGGAGCTCCAGGGGCTCGCCCGCAACGCGCCGCTGACCCGGCCCCGGCCCGGCCACGCCGACCTCGTCGGTATGCAGAAGTACGGCTTTGACGATGCCCGCCCGGTGCTCGAACGCGCCAGTGCCCGCGAGACCGCCGCCCGGGTGGCGCTCGGCGCCGCGGCGAAGGCGCTGCTCGCCCAGGCGTACGGCGTGCAGGTGCTCTCCCATGTGGTGCGCATCGGCTCTGTCGCTGTGGCACCCGGTGCAGCGCTGCCGGCCCCCGCGGACCTGGCGAGGATCGACGCGAGTCCGGTGCGGGCCTTCGACTCCGCCACGGGGGCGGCGATGGTGGGCGAGGTCGATGCGGTGCAGAAGGAGGGCGACACGCTCGGCGGCGTGGTCGAGGTCCTCGCCTACGGGCTTCCTCCCGGCCTCGGCAGCCATGTGCACTGGGACCGGCGGCTGGACAGCAAACTCGCCGCCGCCCTGATGGGGATCCAGGCGATCAAGGGCGTCGAGGTCGGTGACGGGTTCGACGTGGCGGCCCGCAGAGGCAGCCAGGTCATGGACGAGATCGTCCGCGGCGACGGGGGACTGACCCGCACCAGCGGGCGGCTCGGCGGCACCGAGGGTGGGATGTCCAGCGGCGAGGTGCTGCGGGTGCGGGCGGCGATGAAGCCGATCAGCACCATCCCCCGAGCGCTGAGAACCATCGACACCGCCACGGGGCAGCCGGCCGAGGCGCACCATCAGCGCAGCGACGTCTGCGCGGTCCCGGCCGCCGGTGTCGTCGCCGAGTCGATGGTGGCCCTCGTGCTGGCCGACGCCGCACTGGAGAAGTTCGGCGGGGACAGCGTCGAGGAGACCCGCCGCAACTGCGAGAGCTACCTCAAGGCGCTGACCGTCCGATGAAGCCCCTGCTCGTGCTCGTCGGCCCTCCCGGCGCCGGCAAGACGACAATCGGCCGCCAGGTGGCCGACCGCCTCGGAGTCCGCTTTCGCGACACCGACCGCGACGTGGAGAGAACGGCCGGTAAGCGCATCGCCGAGGTGTTCATCGACGACGGTGAGCAGCACTTCCGAGATCTGGAGGCGACGGCCGTGGCGGCTGCGCTCACCGGCCACGACGGGGTGCTCAGTCTCGGGGGAGGGGCGATCCTGTCCGCCCCGACCCGCACGTTGTTGCAGGGACACAACGTGGTTCTGCTGACAGTCGACCTGTCCGCGGCCAGCGGTCGGATCGGTCTCAACCGCGACCGCCCCGTGCTCGCCCTCAACCCACGGGCAACGCTGAAGGCGCTGTTGGACGAACGCATGCCGCTCTACCTCGAAGTCGCCACCCGGGTGGTGCCGACCAGCGGTCGCAGCATCATCGAAGTGGTGGACGACGTCGCGCAGGACCTCGCGACCTGACCGCGGCGTCGACCTCACGCAGTATTACCCGCAGCAGGCGGTGTGGTTCCTGGCGGACTTGGGTGAATGCCTGCGGACGGAGGCGCCGAGTCAGCCCACACCCTGCAGCAGTGCCAAGTGATCACGCGCAGCGCCTGGAAGGACCTGCAGCTCGACGGAGCCGTCCGCCGTGACGGCCACGACCTGCGCCACCGCGGGTTCTGCGTCTTCACAGCCGACGAGCAGATACATGCCGGCGGTGATCGTGAGTCCCGGTCTGGCATTTCGCGTGCGGGTCAACAGCCGCCCGTCGTCCTGGACGCGCTGGAAATCGACCCACATGTCGTATGTCATGGCTGCACCTCCATTCACGAGGGTACGCCGGGCTGCATACGTCCGGGATTGTCGATGGGCTCGTCGAAGCGCGCCGCCAGCCGCTGGAGGGTCGTGTCCGAGAGGTCGGGAAGGACGACATCGAAGTGCGGACTGGCGAACGTCGCCAGCAGCGGAAGGCCGGCAGAACGAAGTTGACCCGCCGTGGACAGCCGGACCTTGCCGTAGCGCTCGCCGATCCGTGGACTTGTCCGACACGATTCGGCGAGTGTCTGGCCGCCGACCACGGCTTCTACAGAGACGAGGTAGGCGCCGAAGTCGTCGAAGCTGTCTGCAGCGGTCCGCCGAAGCGTGTCCAGGGACATGACACCAGCTCGGATGATGATAACCGTGTCCGCGGGCGGGTCCTCACCGCGGATCGGCAGGAGCCGAGTCACGTCGTCAACGGTAGCGAGGGCTCACAAGCGACGCTCTCCCTCTCGTCGGCCTTCTCCCGACCAGTGAGCCTGCCGCCATCCCCGGGCCCACTAGGGTCGCGTACGTGAGCGACGAGCCGACCCGCATCCGTGTCGAGGGCGACACGCCGTACGACGTGGTGGTCGGTCGCGGTCTGCTCGGCGAACTCGAAAGCATGGTCGGCGGCAGCCAGCGGGTCGCGGTGATCTCACCGGCCTCGCTGCGCACAACGGCGGAGGCCGTCTGCGCCGACCTGGGCGCGAGCGGTCACGAGGCGCACGCGATCGAAGTCCCGGTGGGCGAGGCGCAGAAGGACCTGTTGGTTGCTGCCTACCTCTGGGACGTCCTCGGGCAGGTCGGCTTCACCCGCACCGATGCGGTGGTCAGCGTCGGTGGGGGAGCGACCACGGACCTCGCCGGCTTCGTCGCCGCAACCTGGCTGCGCGGGGTGTCCGTGGTGCACCTGCCGACCACCCTGCTCGGCATGGTCGACGCCGCGGTCGGCGGCAAGACCGGCATCAACACCGAGGCCGGCAAGAACCTTGTCGGTGCCTTCCACCCACCGGCCGGTGTGCTGTGCGACCTGACCGCGCTGGAGTCTTTGCCTCGGCACGACTACATCGCCGGGCTGGCCGAAGTCGTCAAGGTCGGCTTCACCCATGACCCGCGCATCCTGGAACTCCTCGAGCAGGACCCCAAGGCCGCGCAGACGCCGTTCGGCCCGCACACCCAGGAGCTCATCGAGCGTGCGGTCGCGGTCAAGGCGCAGGTCGTGTCGGCCGACCTGCACGAGCACGGAGGCCGGGAGTTCCTCAACTACGGGCACACCCTGGGCCACGCGATAGAGAAGGTGGAGCGCTACCGCTGGCGCCA
>JBBSUR010000178.1:0-4763 GCA_038234255.1 Mycobacteriales bacterium
AGCGCCCACGACCTGTCCGACGGCGGGCTGGCCCAGGCGCTGGCGGAGTCGTGCCTCGCCGGTCGGCGGAGTGAGGGACTGCGCACCGGGATCGGGGCGCGGATCGTCCTGCCTGCGGGGGCGGCGCCGTTCGTGCAGCTGTTCAGCGAGTCGGCGGGGCGCGCGATCGTCACCGTGCCGCGTTCGGAGGAGCTCCGCTTCACCGAGATGTGCGACGCGCGCGGCCTGCCGTGCGTGCGGATCGGCGTGACCGACGGGGACGCACTCGACGTGCAGGACGTCCTGACGGCGCCGTTGGACGAACTTCGTGAGGCGCACGAGGCGACGATGCCCGCGCTGTTCGGCTGATCGCTGGCTACGGCGAGGGCGCGAGAGCCGCCGTCGGCCCCGGACTTCCCTTCCCTGATCAGCTGGCGCGGCAGGTCGGCCCTCCCTGATCACCTGGCGAAAATGTGGCCCGATTCGCTCGCAATCTCACCAGATGATCAGGGAGGGGCCACGGGGCAGCCCAAGTGATCCCAGCCGCTACGGGCAGGCGGCTATCGGGCAGCGGTCGGCGCGCCGTGATCCCGCTGAGGTCGCCGGATCACGCGAAGATCAGCGGCAACGTCGGGTCGATGCGGGCGATGTCGGCGGGGTCGCTGGTGACCACAGCGTGGCGCCGCTCCCGTGCGCACAGCGCGACGTGGACATCGACAACATCGGCGTGACCTGTGGTGGCGCAGATCACGCCGACCGCCCGGGCCACGCTCAGGGTCATGAGCGCGATGTCGATGTCAGGCGACGTGATCAACCGAGCCAGGCGGACTTGGCGCGGCCCACGCCATGCTTGCGCGATGACTGCGACGGGAATGCAGATCGCCGCGCCGCGCCGCCGCGCCTCCGTCAACCGGGCCTGCATGACGGCGGCCTTGCTCGGATTGTCGAGAGCCAGGAGAGCCCCGGCGTCGAGCGTGAGTCCCACCGTTGCCGGCGGCGTCACCCGGCGATCCGCGAGCTGCGCCGAGCGGGATCGGCCAGACCCGCTTCGTCCAACTCGACCCGGACCTGGCGCTGTACCTCCTCGGGCACCGGTGTCTCCGCCCGCCAGGCGGCAAGGAGCGCGTCGAGCCGCTCCTGCTCGTGGGAGTCCGCGAGGATCGCTGCCACGTAGGCGCTGACGTGCCCCGAACCACCCGCCGCCCGGCTGATCTTGTCCACCAGGTCGTCCGGCAGGCTCACGGTGAGTCGCTTCATACAATTATCATAACCGCCGAGGCATCATAACCGTCGAGGGTCCCCGGTCAATATGACGAAGACGCAGTATGACTAGCTCACTTGACTAACCGCGACGAAGCTGCCTACCGTCGAGCGATGACCGAGGTCGGGGTGCACGAGGCGAAGACCCACCTGTCTCGGCTGCTGCGCCAGGTGGAGGCGGGTGAGGAGGTCACCATCGTCCGTGGCGGCTCGCCGGTAGCCCGGCTCGTCGCGGTGCGGCGGTCGAGGGAGGCATTCCTCGGGATGGATCGGGGAAAGTTCACCGTTCCCGAGGACTTCAACGACCCGGATCCGGAGTTCGAGAAGTTCTTCGAGTGAGGCTGCTGCTCGACACGCATGTCTGGCTGTGGTTGGCCACCGAGCCGGAGCGGGTGCCGCAGCGGACTCTGGAGCTCGTGGTCGCCGAGCATCAGATGCTCTGGTCGGCGGTCTGCGTCTGGGAGATCGCCACCAAGCACGCGTCCGGCAAGCTGGAACTGCCCGCTGCCCCGCGGGAGTTCGTCCGGACACGGAGCCGGACGGCCGGCGCGGATCCGCTCGACATCACCTCCGAGCACGCTCTGGTGGCCGCAGCCCTGCCGCGTCACCATCGCGACCCGTTCGACCGCCTCCTTGTCGCCCAGGCCCAGGTGGAGGGGCTCACGCTGGTGACCGGAGACCCGAAGCTGTCGGCCTACGACGTCCAGATCGCCTGGGACTGACGTGCCCGCCAAGCGCCGCGACCCGGCCATCGCCGCCGCCGCCCTCACTGCGGTGCTGGCCGCCCTGGATGCCGGCGACCACCCCGCCCGCACCGACCTCGCCCCGGCCGTACGCGGTCTGGCCGACCGGCTCGCCGAGGCTGCGCCCGGCCGGCACGTCGAGGTGCGCATCCCGCCGTACGCCGCCGTGCAGTGCGTCGCCGGGCCGCGGCACACGCGCGGGACCCCGCCGAACGTGGTCGAGGCCGACCCGGTCGTGTTCGTCGAGCTGTGCGCTGGCCGGCTCGCCTGGGCCGACGCGGTGCGCGACGGGCGGGTCCGCACCTGGGGCGACCGGGCCGACCTGTCGCCCTGGCTCCCGCTCCCGCCGCCGGCCTGAGCCCTTGACAGGCGCCCTTCCCCGTACACTCAGCCGGAGCACGGCCCTGCGTTTCCCTCTCTGCTCTTGGAGCCTCGCGCGTGCCTTCTGCACCCGGCCAGTCCGGCGAGCTCGCGCCGTACACCCCCGAACCGCCGGTCGGCGAGGAGTGCGGGGTCTTCGGCGTCTGGGCGCCGGGCGAGGACGTCGCCAAGCTCACCTACTACGGGCTGTACGCGCTGCAGCACCGCGGGCAGGAAGCGGCTGGCATGGCCGTCTCGGACGGCGACGCGGTGCTCGTCTTCAAAGACCTCGGCCTGGTCGCGCAGGTCTTCGACGAGGCGACGCTGTCGAGCATGCAGGGGCATCTGGCGATCGGCCACACCCGCTACTCCACCACCGGCTCGAGCACCTGGGAGAACGCCCAGCCGTCGTTCCGCAGCCTCGACACCGGGGGCAGCCTGGCCCTGGGCCACAACGGAAACCTCACCAACACCAGCGAGCTCAGCGCTCGGGCCCGCGAACTCGATCCGCGCTCCGGCGGGACCGGCGCCTCCACCGACTCCGACCTCATCACGATGCTGCTCGCCGCCCACCCCGAGCTGTCGCTGGACGCCGCAGCGATGGAGGTCCTACCGACCCTGCGCGGTGCGTTCTGCCTGGTGTTCATGGACGAGCAGACGTTGTACGCCGCGCGCGACCCGCACGGAGTGCGCCCCCTCGTGCTCGGCCGGCTCAACCGCGGGTGGGTCATCGCGAGCGAGACGGCTGCCCTGGACATCGTCGGCGCCAGCTTCGCCCGCGAGGTCGAACCGGGCGAGCTGATCGCGATCGACGAGCGCGGCGTCCGCAGTTCGCGATTCGCCGAGGCAACCCCCAAGGGCTGCCTGTTCGAGTACGTCTACCTCGCCCGGCCCGACACCACGATCGCCGGCCAGTCCGTCTACACCACCCGGGTGCAGACCGGCCGGACCCTGGCCTTCGAGGCGCCCGCCGACGCCGACCTGGTCATCCCGGTCCCCGAGTCGGGTACGCCCGCAGCGATCGGCTTCGCCGAGCAGAGCGGCATCCCGTACGGCATGGGGCTGGTCAAGAACTCCTATGTGGGGCGGACATTCATCCAGCCGAGCCAGACGATCCGGCAGTTGGGCATCCGGCTCAAGCTCAATCCGCTGCGGGAGGTCATCCGGGGCAAGCGACTGGTCGTCGTCGACGACTCGATCGTGCGCGGGAACACCCAGCGGGCGCTGGTGCGCATGTTGCGCGAGGCCGGCGCGGTCGAGGTGCACGTGCGCATCTCGAGCCCACCGGTGCGCTGGCCGTGCTTCTACGGGATCGACTTCGCCAGCCGGGCCGAGCTGATCGCCAGCGGCATGGGCGTCGAGGAGATCCGCTCCTCCATCGGCGCGGACTCCCTCGCCTACGTCTCGATCGAGGGGCTCACCGGCGCCGCCAACCAGCGGGCCGACCGGCTGTGCCGCGCCTGCTTCGACGGCAACTATCCGATCGAGATCCCCCCGCAGGACCTGATCGGAAAGCACCTGCTGGAGGGGCGCGACCACGGGCACACCGACCGCGGCCGGGTCGTGGTGCACAACGGCGTCGCTGCCGGCGATCCGCTGGACGCACTGGTCTCCGGAGGCGGCGCCGAAGACGCGCTGACCCGCCCGTGACCGGCTCGTCCTACGCCGCAGCCGGCGTCGACATCGACGCCGGAGACCGGGCGGTCGAGCTCATGAAGGGGCGCGTCGTCGGCGCTTCCCGGCCGGAGGTGATCGGCGGGCTCGGCGGATTCGCCGGGCTGTTCCGGCTCGACACCCAGCGGTGGAAGCGGCCGCTGTTGGCCAGCAGCACCGACGGGGTCGGAACCAAGCTCGCCATCGCGCAGGCGATGGACAAGCACGACACGGTCGGCATCGACTTGGTCGGCATGGTCGTCGACGACCTGGTCGTCTGCGGCGCGGAACCGCTGTTCCTGCAGGACTACATCGCCTGCGGACAGGTCATCCCGGAGCGGATCGCCGAGATCGTCGGCGGGATCGCCGCCGGTTGCGAGATCGCCGGCTGCGCCCTGATCGGTGGCGAGACCGCCGAGCACCCCGGGCTGATGCCGGCGCTGCACTACGACCTCGCCGGCACCGGGGTCGGGGTGGTCGAGGAGGACGCGGTGCTCGGCGCCGACCTCGTCCGTGCCGGCGACGTGGTGATCGCGATGGGCTCGAGCGGCCTGCACAGCAACGGCTTCTCGCTGGTGCGGCACGTCCTGCTGCAGGGCGCCCGCATGCGCCTGGAGGTGATCGTCGACGAGCTCGGCGGGGCACTCGGCGAACAGCTGCTTATCCCGACCCGCATCGACGCCAAGGACTGTCTGTCGCTGATGGCCGAGAGCGACGTGCACGCGTTCAGCCACGTCACCGGTGGCGGGCTCGCCGCCAACCTGTCCC
>JBBSUR010000179.1:0-4753 GCA_038234255.1 Mycobacteriales bacterium
CGACGTGCTGGTCCAGCTGTCGGAGGCGCCCGACCGGCGATTGCGGATGACCGAACTCGCCGACCGGGTGCTGCTGTCCCGATCGGGCCTGACCCGCCTGGCTGACCGGCTGGAACGAGGAGGGCTGCTGGAGCGACACCCCTGCCCCGACGATGCGCGCGGGACGCTCGCCGTGCTCACCGGCGCCGGCCTGCAGCGGCTGCGGGACGCCTGGCCGACCCACCGGCGCGGCGTGGCGGAGCACTTCACCGGACGGCTCACCGCGTCCGAGGTCGACCAGCTCGCCACCCTGCTCGGCGCCCTGGTGCAGGACGGTCCGCCGGGCGACTGCGGGTCCCGCCCCTGAGCCGCCGCCCTGCTTCGGCGCGCGAGCGGGTCCGGCGCAACGCGGTGACGCTCGGACTCGCCGTCGGCGCATACGGCCTGTCCTTCGGTGCCGCGGCCGTCACCGCCGGGCTGACGACGGTGCAGGCCTGCGTGCTGTCGTTGCTGCTGTTCACCGGCGCGTCGCAGTTCGCCCTGGTCGGGGTGCTCGGTGCCGGGGGCGGCGCCGTCGCGGGCGTGGCCGGTGCGTTGCTGCTCGGCACCCGCAACACCCTCTACGCCGTACGGCTGGCGACCCTGCTGCCGGTACGCGGACCGCGGCGGATCCTCGCCGCCCAGCTCACCATCGACGAGACGACCGGAATGGCCACCTCCGCGCCGCCGGGGCTCGCCGGCACCGCCTTCTGGGCGACCGGCCTGAGCGTCTACGTGCTGTGGAACCTGGCGACGCTGCTCGGCGCGGTCGGCGCCGCCCGGCTCGGTGATCCGGCCGCGCTCGGGTTGGATGCTGCAGTGCCGGCAGCGTTCCTGGCGCTGCTGGCGCCGCAGGTCCGGGCCCGCAACACGCTGGCGGTCGCCGCCGCGGGTGCGCTGCTGGCGGCGACCGCGATCCCGCTCACCCCGCCCGGGGTGCCGGTGCTGCTGGCCGGGCTCGCCGTCGTGCCCCTGTTGGCGCGCCCCCGGCCCCCCGCATGATCTGGCCCCGCGCATGATCTGGCCCCGCGCATGATCTGGCCCCGCGCATGATCTGGACGGCGGTGCTGGTCGCCTCGCTGGGCTGCTTCCTGCTCAAGCTGGCCGGCTGGTCGGTACCGGCCCGGTGGTTGGAGCGCGACCGGCTGCAGCGCGCCGCCGTCCTGCTGCCGGTCGCCCTGCTGGCCGCTCTGGTGGTCGTGCAGACCTTCGCCGCGGACCGGGCGCTGGTGCTCGACGCCCGGGCGGCCGGGCTCGCCGTGGCGGCCGCACTGGTCCTGCTGCGCGCCCCGTTCCTGCTCGTCGTCGTGGCCGCTGCTGCCACCGCGGCGCTGGTGCGCGCGTGGTGAACCGAACCCCTTCAGGCAGGAGTGGGCGAGCGGCGCGTCCGGCGGCTGAGCAGCCCGAGCATCCGCTCCTCGAGCAGCAGCGGCTCGACCGGCTTGGCGAGGTAGTCGTCGGCGCCGGCCCGCCGGGCATCGCGTTCGACGTCGGCGCCGGCGTCGCCGGTGAACAGCACCAACGGCAGGGTCATCGTCCGCGGGTCGGCGCGCAGCAACCGGATGAGCTCGATCCCTGACAGGTCGGGCAGGCCGTGGTCCACGAGCACCCCGTCGTAGGCGCCGGTGCCGACTTCGGCCAGGCCCTGCGCAGCGGACAGCGCGCGGACGACCTCGGCGCTGCCGGCCAGCGCTGCCTCGACAAAGGCGCACACGCTGGGATCGTCGTCGATGACCAGCAGGCACGGAAGTCGGGTTTGGGCAGCCGGGGGAGGCGGTTCCCGCACCACCGCGGTGCGGCACCACGGACAGTGCCGCCACTCGGCGTCCAGCTGTCGTTCGCAGCCGGTGCACAGGTCACGACCGACCGACGTCCCGTCGTACGGGCAGCACAGCATCCCGTCGGCCAGCGCTCGGGAGCACGACGGGCAGCGCGGACCGGACACCGTGTCGACGTGGGTCGTCCGCAGCACCTCTTCGTACGTCGTCTCGCCGGCGTGTGCGGCGGCCAGCGCCGAGGCGCGCAACGTGAGCATCCCGTGGGCGCGCGCCGCAGCGCCGATCGCCGCCTCGGTCGGGGTGCTCAGCAGCACCTGTCGCAGCTGTGCCGTGACGGTCAGCACCTCGAAGACGCCGGTGCGACCGCGGTATCCGGTGCCCCCGCAGTCCGAGCAGCCCCTGCCGCGACGCGGTGTCGCGGCGGCCAGGTCGGCCTCGGTCAATCCCAGCAGCGTCAATGTCCGGGGGGAGGGGACGTACGCCGCAGCGCAGGCTGCACACGGGGTCCGCACCAGCCGCTGCGCCACGACCAGGGACAACGAGGACGCCACGAGGAAGGGCTCGACGCCCATGTCCACCAGCCGGGTGACCGCGGTGACCGCGTCGTTGGTGTGCAGGGTGGTGAGCACCAGGTGACCGGTGAGCGAGGCCTGCAGGGCCAGCTCAGCGGTCTCGGAGTCTCGTACCTCACCGACCAGCACCACGTCGGGGTCCTGGCGCAGGATGCTGCGCAGGCCACGGGCGAAGGTCAGCCCGGACCGCTCGTGCACCTGCACCTGCGTGATCCCGGCGACCTGCACCTCGACCGGGTCCTCGAGCGTCACGATGTTGCGGTCCGGCGTGCAGAGCTGCTGGATGGCCGCGTAGAGCGTGTTGGTCTTGCCCGAGCCGGTTGGTCCGGTGAGCAGGATGAGGCCCTGCGCCTGGGCGAGGGCGGAGGTCAGCAGCTCCAGCTGCGACGGCATCAGCCCGGTGCGGCTCAACATCGGGATGTCGTCGGACCGCGGCAGCAGGCGGATGACCACCTTCTCACCGTGCAGCGTGGGCAGGGTTGACACCCGCGCCTCGACGACCTTGCCGTCGACGGTCAGCTTGGCGCGTCCGTCCTGAGGGCGTCGTCGCTCCGCGATGTCCAAGCCGGAGACGATCTTCATCCGGCTGACGGTGGCGGCGGCGGCGTTGCGCGGGACGGTCATGACATCGCGGAGCAGGCCGTCGACGCGGTAGCGGATGCGCAGGTCCCCGGCTTGCGGCTCGACGTGGACGTCGCTGGCGCGCGCCCGGACGGCATCGGCCAGGACGACGTCGACGAGGCGGACGACCGGTGCGGCGTCGAGCGCCTGCGAGGACACGTCCTCGATCTCGGCCTCGTGCGGTTCCATCCCCTCGAACAGGGTGTGCACGTCGGAGGAGTCCTCCGACAGGCTCCAGGACCGGGCCAGGTGGTCGCGGATCTGGCTCTCGGTCGCGACGAGCACGACGAGCTCGCTCGCGCCGGTGTAGAGCTTCACGTCGTCGAGGGCCACGACGTTCGTCGGGTCGGCGGTGGCGATGGTGACGCGGGCCCCGTTGCGCTCGGTGGTGAGCACCAGGACGCCGGCCCGGTCGGCGACCGCCCGGGGGAGCAGGCGGACGGCTTCGGGCTGAGCCAGCGTCCGGCCGAGGTCCACCAGGGGAAGCGACAACGCCTCGGCGAGGGCCGAGGCGACCTCGCGTTCGGTCGCGAGGCCGGACTCGATCACGAGCTTGCCGAGCCGCCTGCGCTGCTGCCCGGACGGCACCACCCGCTGTTCGTGCAGCAACTGGTCCAGCTGCTGGCCGGTGAGCAACCCCTGCGCGACCAGGACCTCACCGATCCGTCGTCGTTCGCGCGGACGAGCCGGGACGTGGTTCTCAGCAGCCAGAGTCACAGCAGGTGCATCGACCGCTACTGGGGCCGGGTGAAGCGCTGGGTCACTCCGGCTCGTCCCCGACGAATGGCTCGGCCAGGTTCTTCGAAGCCGTCTGCTCCTCGACCCGGTTGGCCGCCCGCCGCTTCTTGCGCTCGGCCCGGCGCTCGCGCTCCTCGCGCTTGCGGGTGGCTGCGTGGTCGTGCTGAGCCTGCTCGGCGCCGGCGTCGAGGGAACGCGCGCGGGTCACGATTTCTTCGGTCACCTCGCGCAGCTGGTCGCGCAGGAAGTCCCGGGTGGCGACTTCGCCGAGCGTCTGTCGCAACCCCGCGACCTCGCGGGTGAGGTATTCCACGTCGGCCTGGAGGCGTTCGTTCTGCGCCCGGTCCTCCTCCTGGCTGATCCGGTCCCGATCGGCCTGCCGGTTCTGCGCGAGCAGGATGAGCGGGGCGGCGTACGACGCCTGTAACGACAACAGCAGCGTCAGGAAGGTGAAGGTGTACGGGTCGAAGGCGAACGGCGAGACGTTGATCCCGATCCACACGAAGATGAACGCCGTCATGTAGACGAGAAACCTTGCCGTGCCTAGGAATCGGGCGATCTGCTCGGATACCCGGCCGAAGGCGTCCGGGTCGTAGTGCGGGCGGGGCACGCCCCGGCGCGGGGTCATCGGGGTGTCCAGCCGCATCCGGCGTGGGGTCCGCTCAGCCATGCTGGCGCCTGGTGTCCCGCCAGCCCGCCGGCAGAACGTGGTCCAGCACGTCGTCGACGCTGACGGCTCCGAGCAGCCGCTGCTCGGAGTCGACGATCGGCACGGCGACGAGGTTGTAGGAGGCGAGGTGGCGGGTCACATCGGCGAGCGGGCAGTCCGGCGTGAGCGGGTCCAGGTCGGTGTCGACCACCGCGGAGATCAGCGACGACGGGGGCTCGCGCAGCATCCGCTGGAAGTGCGCCGTGCCGAGGTAGCGGCCGGTCGGGGTTTCGTACGGGGGACGGACTACGAAGACCTGCGCCGCCAGCGCCGGGGTGAGGTCGGCGTTGCGGATGCGCGCGAGTGCCTCGGCGACG
>JBBSUR010000180.1:0-4735 GCA_038234255.1 Mycobacteriales bacterium
ACTGCGAACCGGTCCTGGACGACGAGCAACGCACCGCGCAGAACAAGCGTTACCTACAGACCCGTAACCAGCACGACGGGACGATCCGGGGCAGCTTCCTGATCGCCTCCGAAGACTACGAGAGCGTCGCGACCGCCCTGGAACCACTGGCCCGCTCGACCGGCCTGACCGACACCCGCAGCGCCGGGCAACGCCGCGCCGACGCGCTCGTCGAAGTGTGCGAACAGGTCCTGCGCCACGGTGAACTCCCCGACGCCGCCGGGCAGCGCCCACAACTGAGCTACGTCCTACCCGCCGACTGGGCCGCCGCCCAACCCGCCCCGCCGCTGGCCGACACGATCGCCGCCGAACTCGGCGAACCCGCCGGACCCGGCGACCCCGACGTCAGCAGCCCGGCCGGACCGGCCGGCACCGCCCGGCGCGGCTGCGCCGGCGCTGGCTGGACCGGACCGCAGACCCGCGCCCGGATCGAGACGATCCTGTGCGACGCCCGGATCAGCCGGCTGCTGCTGGACAGCATCGGTCAGGTCCGCGGCCTGGAATCACTCACCGACCAGATCACCCCCGCCCAACGCCGAGCCCTGGCCGGTCGCGACCAAGGCTGCTCCGCCCGCGGCTGCACCCGACCGGTCGCGATGTGCGACGCCCACCACCTGGTCCACCGCGAAGACGGCGGAGACACCACCATCGGAAACCTCGTCAACCGCGAGTACGACCCGTGGGGATCTACGAGGCGAGATAGCGCAGGAGCGCCTCCCTGGCGAGCTCGGACAGGGACTTGCCCTCAGCGAGTGCCCGGTCGTGCGCCTGTACGGCGACCGCCTCGGGCACTCGGAACTGCACACGTGGCGAGTGGGTGAATCCGGACGTCAGCGACTTGCGTCCGGGGATCAGATTGCGCCGACGCGCCTCGGCCACGGTGTCTCGAGCTAGTTCTTCGGCGCCGGCCTCTGTGAGACGGCGGCCCTTGACGGTGACCACGTCGTCGTCGAGATCGACGTCCTCGATGCTGTCATCAGCACGGACGACGTAGTCCTTGGGATCAATCATGGTCGCCTCCTCAATCCGGTAGGCATGGCGTGGATGACGGTGAGGTCGGCGCGGCCGGAGTCGTCGGGCACGGCGACGATCTCGAGTTCGATTCCCCGGTCATCGGGTCCCAGGTAGAGCAGTTGGTCACCAAGGAGCACGGGCTCGCCCGCGTTGACCATGGCGGCGAGGATGTGGGCGTTGCCGATCTTGTGCTTCCGGCCGGACCGAGCCACCCGCACTCTCACTGGTCGAGTATGTCAGACACATACGACGATACCGACACGGTCGAGCGTCGTAGGTCCGAGCGGTGCGCGCTGCTCGAAACCCCGGGGTACTCCGTCGCCCCTGACTGCAGAAGGCACCCCCTCGTCCACGGGTGTTCGCTGACGTCCACAGCAGGTCGGCCAACCTCGTCCTGCTGTGTCGCCGCCACCATGTGATGTGGCACCAAGACGACTCCACCTGCGCGACCTGCACCTCCCCTGGCTCACCACCGACGCCCACGCCGCCCCCGCCACCGGACCAGCCGCGCCCAGCTGAGCCGGGCGGCGCAGTGGCCCGCCACCGACGAAGTTCCCTACCCGCACTCACTACTCGTGGGCGCGCGTGGAGGCGTAGAGGCACAGGGCGGCGGCCGTTGCCAGGTTGAGCGACTCCGCGCGGCCGTGGATCGGGATCCGCACCGTACGGTCCGACAGGGACACCGCTTCGGCCGAGAGCCCAGTCGCCTCGCTCCCGAACAGCCAGCCTGTCGGCCCGGCGAGGGCGCCGCTGTCCTGCAGGTCCTCGAGATCGTCCGCGCCGGTGCCCGTCGCGGCGAGCACGCGAAGACCGGCCCGCCGCAGCGCGCCCACCGTGTCGGCCATAGTCGGCCCGGACACGACCGGGAGATGCCACAGGCTGCCGGCGGTGGCCCGTACGCACTTGCCGCCGTGCGGGTCCGTCGAGCCATCGGTGAGCACGACCGCTCCGGCACCGGCCGCATCGGCGGTGCGGATCACCGTGCCGGCGTTGCCCGGGTCGGCAACGGACTCCAGCACGGCGACCAGCCGCGGACGCTCGGCCAGCGCCTGCGCGAGACTCACGTCGAGCAGCGCAGCGACGCCGAGGATGCCCTGCGGGGTGACGGTCTGCGCCATCGCTGCGAGGACATCCGGGCTGACCGTCGTGACGGGACAGTCCGCCTGCGCCAGCAGCTCGCGGTGACGCTCGGCGCCGGCGGGGTCGACGAAGAGCTCGAGCAGTGTCGGTAGCGCCTCGCGCACCGACTGCGGGCCCTCGACGACGAACCGGCGCTCGGCCAGCCGGGCCGAGCGCCGGGTGAGTCGTCGTACCGCCTGGACCCGCGGTGAACGGATCGAGGTCAGGGCCGCGGGGCTGGCAGCCAACTAGGCCGCCGAGCTCGCCTTCTGGGCGGCCGGGCCACCCGTGCCGTCGGTCGGGAGCGCGGCCCGCGCCACCTCGACCAGCGCAGCGAACGCCGGGGCGTCCCGGACGGCCAAGTCGGCCAGCACCTTGCGGTCGACCTCGACGCCGGCGGCCTTGAGGCCCTGCATCAGCCGGCTGTAAGTCATGTCGTTCAGCCGCGCCGCGGCGTTGATCCGGGTGATCCACAGTTGGCGGAAGTCACCCTTCTTCTTCTTGCGGTCGCGGTACTCATAGGTCGCCGAGTGGAGCAGCTGCTCCTTGGCCTTGCGGTAGAGCCGACTGCGCTGCCCGCGATAGCCACTGGCCTTCTCGAGGATCTCGCGACGCTTCTTGTGGGCGTTGACTGCCCTCTTCACGCGTGCCACGGGTGCACCTGCTTCCTGTCAGAGCTCGCCCGGCGCCTGCGGGCGAGCGGGGTTGAGCGGGGGGTGAGCGGTGGGCTAGATGCCGAGCAGCTTCTTGACTTTCTTGCGGTCCGCCGGGGCGACCTCGACCTCACCGGTCAGCCGCCGGGTGAGCGTGCTGGGCTTCTTCTCGAGCAGGTGGCGCTTGCCCGCCTGCTCGCGCAGGATCTTGCCGCTGCCGGTCACCTTGAAGCGCTTCTTCGCGCCGCTGTGTGTCTTCTGCTTGGGCATGTCTGCTGCCGTCCTCCTGCTCGATCGTGCCGTCCGCCGGGTGCGTCGGTCGGGTGGTGCTCGCGTTCGGCCACGTCGCCGAGGCGCTTCGGGTCGGCTAGCTCGGCGGCGGCTCGCTCGCCTGGGCCTCGCTCGCCTGGGGTTGGCGCGACGGGGTCGTCTTCTGGGACGCACCCGAACTCGCATCCACGGTGTCCTTCGCGGCCTTCTTCAAGTCAGCGGCGTTCTTGTGCGGGGCCAGAACCATGATCATGTTGCGGCCGTCCTGCTTGGGTGCCGCCTCCACGAAGCCCAGCTCGGCGACGTCCTCCCCGAGTCGGGTGAGCAGGCGGTAGCCGAGCTCGGGACGCGACTGCTCGCGGCCCCGGAACATGATCGTGATCTTGACCTTGTCCCCCGCCTTGAGGAAGCGGACGACGTGGCCCTTCTTGGTCTGGTAGTCGTGTGGGTCGATCTTGGGACGGAGCTTCATCTCCTTGATGACGGTGAGGACCTGGTTCTTGCGGCTCTCCCGCGCCTTCTGCGCCGTCTCGTACTTGAACTTCCCGTAGTCCATGAGCTTGCAGACCGGGGGGCGGGCCATCGGCGCGACCTCGACCAGGTCGAGATCACTGTCCTGGGCCAGCCGGATCGCCTCACCGATGGCGACGATGCCGACCTGCTCGCCGTTGGGTCCGACCAGACGCACCTCGGGTACGCGAATCCGGTCGTTGATGCGGGCTTCAGCGCTGATGGGGCCTCCTCGTTAGGGGTGTGGGACAAAGCATCTGCGGCACAAAGAACAACGGTCCAGAAGAACAACGGGTTCAGCTCCGGAAGTCCCCACAGAACGGGGGCCCCACGCTCCGCGGGGGCCCACTTCGATCCGCGACCCCGCTCGGGGTTGCGGACCACGACACCACACCGGCACGCGGCCGGGGGCGTCGACCGGACCCGGGCGCCTCTCGGCCCCTCGGGTGGGAGGTGGGTACCTCCGCTTGCGCGACCCCCGACCCCACCTGCGGCGAGCAGCCGGGAGCCGGGTCGCCCTGCAAGGCTAGCAGGATGACTGGTAGCGCTGCCCGCGATCTGGCCGACGTCCCCGCCGCCGAGGTCATCGCCTCGGCCGCCGTGCACCTGATGAGCGCCGCCGCGGTCAAGTGCGGCCTCGCCGACGACGGGTCCGCACACCTGGATCTGGACGAGGCCCGTAAGCTGATCACCGCGTTGGCCGGCTTGGTCACCGCTGCCCGTCCGGACCTCGGCGTCCACGCCGCACCACTGCGCGACGGGCTTCAGTCGTTGCAGCGTGCCTTTCGTGACGCCTCGCCGCTCCCGGACGAGCCGGGCCAGGGGCCGGGCGAGACGCTTACCGGCCCGGTGTGACACCGGCGCGACCGCGCCAGCGCTTCCTCAGGCGTACGGGCACGCCGGGCCCCGACGGCGCGACGACGGCAAGGTCCAGACCACCCGGCGGGAGTATGGCGGCGAGCCGCGGCAACAGGCGCGCCGCCAGGGCCGCAAGGCCGCCGGCGTCCAGCGGGCGGTCCGGCACCAGGCCGAGTACCGGACCGTCCGGCCCGGCGAGCAGGCGCGCGGCGCGTACCGGCTCGGCCCGGAGCGCCTCGGCCAGGGCGGCGACGAACGTCGGGTCCACCTCG
>JBBSUR010000181.1:0-4733 GCA_038234255.1 Mycobacteriales bacterium
CCGACGTCGGCGCGCTGCACCCGCGGACCCGCCAGATGGTCACCACCGCCACCTCGGTGGAGTGGACGGTGGTGCAGACCGAGGTCGAGGCGCTGCAACTGGAGTACACCTGGATCAAGGAGTACGACCCGCGCTTCAACGTCAAGTACCGCGACGACAAGAGCTACCCGAACCTGGCCGTGACCCTGCACGAGGACTTCCCGCGGTTGCAGGTCATGCGCGGGCCGAAGAAGAAGGGCGTGCGCTACTTCGGCCCGTACGCCCACGCCTGGGCGATCCGCGAGACGCTGGACCTGCTGCTGCGGGTGTTCCCGGCCCGCACCTGCTCCAAGGGGGTCTTCGTCCGGGCCGGCCAGATCGGGCGGCCGTGCCTGCTGGGCTACATCGACAAGTGCTCGGCGCCGTGCGTGGGCCGGGTGGATCAGCAGGCCCACCGGGCGATCGTCGACGACTTCTGCGACTTCATGGCCGGGCAGTCGGGCAAGTTCGTGCGCCGGCTGGAGAAGGAGATGGCGCAGGCGGCGGCGGCGCAGGACTACGAGCGGGCCGCGCGCCTGCGCGACGACATCGGCGCGCTGACCAGGGCCACCGAGAAGCAGGCCGTGGTCCTGGCCGACGGCACTGATGCCGATGTGGTCGCCGTGGCCGAGGACCAGCTCGAGGCGGCGGTCCAGGTGTTCCACGTGCGCGGCGGGCGGGTGCGCGGACAGCGCGGCTACGTTGTGGACAAGGTGGAGGACCTGACGACCGGGGAGTTGGTGGGCCAGTTCCTGGCCCGGGCGTACGGCGACGAGCCGGACGAGGACGACGTGCCCCGCGAGGTGCTCGTGCCCGCACTCCCGCCCGACGCGCCGGCGCTGCAGTCCTGGCTGTGCGAGCTGCGGGGCACCAACGTCACGATCCGGGTGCCGCAGCGCGGCGACAAGCGGGCCCTGCTCGAGACGGTGGCGCGCAACGCCGCGCAGGCCTTCGCGCTGCACAAGACCAAGCGGGCGAGCGACCTCACGGCCCGCTCGCTGGCGCTGGCCGAGCTGCAGACCGCGCTGGAGCTGGATCAGGCGCCGCTGCGGATCGAGTGCTTCGACGTCTCCCACGTGCAGGGCACCAACGTCGTCGCCTCGATGGTGGTGTTCGAGGACGGTCTGGCGCGCAAGAGCGAATACCGCCGCTTCGCCGTCCGGGGCAGTGACGGCATCGACGACACCGCGTCGATGCGCGAGGTCGTCCGCCGGCGTTTCTCCCGCTACCTCGACGAGCAGGCCGCGGCGGCCACGGCGGGTCCCGACGGGCTGACCGACCCCGAGACCGGACGGCCGCGCCGCTTCGCCTACCCGCCGCAGCTCGTCGTCGTGGACGGGGGGGCTCCGCAGGTCGCGGCGGCGCAGGCGGCGCTGGACGAGCTCGGCGTCGCCGATGTCGCGCTCGTCGGGCTCGCCAAGCGGCTGGAGGAGGTCTGGGTCCCCGGGTCGGCAGATCCGGTCATCCTGCCGCGCACCAGCGAGGGCCTCTACCTGCTCCAGCGGGTGCGGGACGAGGCGCACCGCTTTGCGATCGCGTATCACCGCCAGAAGCGCTCGCAGGGCATGACCGCCTCCGCGCTGGACGGCATCGCGGGGCTCGGCCAGACCCGTCGCAAGGCGCTGCTGCGACACTTCGGGTCGCTCAAGCGGCTCCAGGCCGCGACGGTCGACGAGGTGATGGTGGTGCCGGGCATCGGACGGCGTACGGCGGAGGCGGTCCTCGGCGCGGTCGCCGCCGCCCCGGGGGGTCCGGCCGTACCCGCCTTCGACCCGGCGACCGGCGAGGTCGTGTCATGACCGCGCCGCCGCCGAGCCTGCAGCTCGTCGTGGTCACCGGGCTGTCCGGCGCCGGGCGGTCCACCGCCGCCAAGTGCCTGGAGGACCTCGGCTGGTTCGTCGTGGACAACCTCCCCCCGTCGCTGCTGCCGACGATGGTGGACCTGGGTTCGCGGTCGCAGGGAGCGGTCGGCAAGATCGCGGTCGTAGTGGATGTGCGGTCGCGCGCCTTCTCCTCCGACCTGCGCACGGGCCTTGAGGAGATCCGCCGGCTGGGAGTCACCCCTCGGGTGCTGTTCCTGGAGGCGGCGGACGACGCGCTGGTCCGCCGGTTCGAGGGCGTACGCCGACCGCACCCGCTCCAGGGCGACGGCCGCCTCGTCGACGGCATCGCGCGCGAGCGCCGGCTGCTCCAGGACCTGCGCAGCAGCGTGGACTTGGTCCTCGACACCACCGCGCTCAACGTGCACGAGCTGCGCGAGAAGGTCTCGGTGGCCTTCGGGAAGGCCACTGGCCCGGCGCTGCAACTGACGGTGCTGTCCTTCGGCTTCAAATACGGCCTGCCCGTCGACGCGGACCTGGTCGCCGACGTCCGCTTCCTGCCGAACCCCCACTGGGTGCCGGAGTTGCGGCCGCTGTCCGGCAAGGACGCCGACGTCCGGGACTTCGTGCTGGATCAGGTGGGGGCGCAGGAGTTCCTCGACCGCTACGCCGACATCCTGCGACTGGTGTTCGCCGGCTACGCCCGGGAAGCCAAGCACTACGCCCTGGCCGCGCTCGGCTGCACCGGCGGCAAGCACCGCAGCGTCGCGATGGCGGAGCAGCTCGCCGCCCGGCTGGCCGGCGCGTCACCGGGCGGGGGCGGGGTCGACATCCGGGTCGTGCACCGCGACCTGGGGCGCGAGTGAGCGCCCGCCCGGCCGCCCTTCCCGACAACCCGTCGACGGACGCGGGGCCGACCGTGGTCGCGCTGGGCGGCGGGCACGGGCTGTCGGCGTCCCTGCAGGCGCTGCGCCGGCTCACCCCGTTCCTGACCGCGGTGGTCACCGTCGCCGACGACGGCGGCTCCAGTGGACGCCTGCGGACCGAGCTCGGCGTTCTGCCCCCGGGCGACCTGCGGATGGCGATCGCCGCCCTGGCCGGCGCCGACGACTGGGGACGCACCTGGGAGTTGCTGCTCCAGCACCGGTTCGCCGGCGACGGGCCGCTCGCCGGTCATGCGGTGGGCAACCTGGTGCTGGCCGGGCTCACCGAGAGCACCGGCAACCCGGTCGCGGCCCTGGACCTGACCGCCCGGCTGGTCGGCGCCGTCGGCCGGGTCCTGCCGATGAGCCTGGACCCGCTCGAGATCGTCGCGGACGTCCTCGGCGCCGATCCCGGTGACCCGCAGTCGAGCAGCGAGGTGGTCGGCCAGGTGGCGGTGGCGACCACGCCCGGCACCGTCACCGCCGTACGCCTTCGTCCCGGGTCCCCGGCGGCCTGCGCCGAGTCGGTACAGGCGGTGCTGGACGCCGACTGGGTCGTCCTGGGCCCGGGCTCGTGGTTCACCAGCGTGCTGCCGCACCTGCTCGTACCAGAACTGGGGGAGGCACTCGTTCGCACCCGCGCCCGCCGGCTGGTGTGCCTGAACCTGGCCGAGCAGGTCGGCGAGACCGCCGGCTTCTCGCCCGAGCAGCACCTGCGGGTGCTGGCGGCGCACGCGCCGGACTTGACGGTGGACGTGGTCCTGGCCGACCGAGACGCGGTGGGGGACCCGCGTGGTCTGATGGCTGCCGCGCAGGAGACCGGGGCGGACCTCGTGCTGGCGCGGGTCGCGTTCGGGGATGGGACGCCTCGGCACTCACCGGCTCGCCTGGCCGAGGCCCTCGCCCGCATCTTCAGCACGCACCGGACGGCAGCAGCACGGGGAACAGCGGAGGCTCAGGCATGGCGATGACGGCGGCGGTCAAGGACGAGTTGTCCCGGCTCACCGTGACCCGCTCGTGCTGCCGCAAGGCCGAGATCGCGACCCTGCTGCGCTTCGCCGGTGGGCTGCACCTGGTCGGCCAGGCCGATGGTCGCGGCCCTAGCGGCACCAAGATCGTCGTGGCGGCGGAGCTGGACACCGGCTCGACCGCCCGGCGGCTGCGCAAGGAGCTCGCGGAGGTCTACGGCCACGCCAGCGACGTCCATGTGGTGGCCGCCGGTGGCCTGCGCAAGGGGAGCCGCTACGTCGTACGCGTCTCCAAGGACGGCGACGGCCTGGCCCGGCAGTCCGGGCTGGTGGACGGACACGGCCGGCCGGTGCGGGGTCTGCCGCCGCAGGTGGTGAGCGGAGGCACCTGCGACGCCGCCGCGGCGTGGCGCGGCGCCTTCCTCGCCCACGGCTCGCTCACCGAGCCCGGGCGCTCCTGCTCGCTGGAGATCACCTGCCCCGGGCCGGAGGCGGCTCTCGCCCTGGTCGGCGCGGCCCGCCGGCTCGGGGTGGCGGCCAAGGCAAGGGAGGTACGCGGGGTGGACCGCGTCGTCGTCCGCGACGGCGACGCGATCGGCGTCCTGCTGACCCGGCTCGGTGCGCATGAGGCCGTGCTGGCCTGGGAGGACCGCCGGATGCGCCGGGAGGTGCGCGCCACCGCCAACCGGCTGGCGAACTTCGACGACGCCAACCTGCGCCGGTCGGCCCGGGCGGCGGTCGCTGCCGGAGCGCGGGTGGAGCGGGCGCTGACGATCCTGGGCGACGACGCCCCCGAGCACCTGCTCGTCGCCGGCCGGCTGCGGCGCGAGCACGCCAATGCCTCGCTGGAGGAACTCGGTGCGCTCGCCGACCCGCCCATGACCAAGGACGCGGTCGCCGGGCGGATCCGGCGGCTGCTGGCGATGGCCGACAAGCGGGCCGCCGACCTCGGCGTCCCCGACACCGAGGCCAGCGTCACCCCGGAGATGCTCGCCGAGCCGTGA
>JBBSUR010000182.1:0-4725 GCA_038234255.1 Mycobacteriales bacterium
GCCCGCAGACCGCGGGGCTGCTCTACTCGGCGCTGGCCGCGGGAGCGCTGCTGGGCGCGCTGTTCTCCGGCTGGTTCGGGAGCGTCCACCGGCACGGGGCCGCGGTGATGGTCGCGATCGGGGCGTGGGGGCTGGCGATCACGTTGTTCGGGCTGACCGACCTGCTCTGGCTGGGGTTGCTGTGCCTGGCCGCCGCGGGCGCCGCGGACATGGTGTCCGCGGTGTTCCGCACCGCGATCCTGCAGGCGGCCGCCCCGGACGAGATGCGCGGCCGGCTCGGCGGGGTGTTCATCGTGGTCGTCGCCGGTGGCCCGCGCCTCGGCGATGCTCGGGCCGGTGGCGGCTCGGAACTGGTCGGGCTGCAGGGCGCGTCGGTTGCTGGTGGGCTGGCGGTGCTGGGGATCACCGCCGCGGTCGCGGCGACGGCGAAGGGCTTCCGCTCCTACGACGCACGCGCGCCCGAACTGCCGGAGAACTAGCCGGGCGGCAGGGCGACCCAGGTGCTGCGGGCGAGCGCCAGCAGGATGCCGGCTGCGTCGTACAGCGCCGTGCCGGTAAAGGTCTTGCGGCCGTCGGTCCCGGTGGTCCAGCCCACCACGACGTGCGGCGCGCCGGGGGTGACCCGGCCGAACGACTCGAGGGCCATCCGGCCGAGCACCATCGGTCGCCCCGGCAGGTCCGCTGACCAGCCGCCCGGGCAGTCCAGCGCCGCCCAGACCAGGACCGGGTCCTCGTCCACCGGCGTCCACACCGTCGCGACCCGGCCGTCGCCCACTGGTCCGGGCCGCAGGCCCATCCCGGCGGGGGCGTCCCGGTCGGTGCCGCAGACGAAGCAGCCCGGGAACGGGTGGGCGAGCTCTCCCGCGTACACCGTCGCGGCGGCCTGCTCGACCGAGACCGGCGCGGCTGGGTGCAGGTCCACGGTCGACGGGACGGCTTCGGCGACGAGCAGCTCCCCGTCGTACATCCGGGCGCTGCCCCGCGAGGCGTCGATCCGCAGGTCGACGTCCAGCGGCGGCGGGCGGCGCAGAGTGACCTCCACGACGCTGGCGCCGACGTATCCGGCGAGCCGACCGCTGGTGACGCCGCCGTTGGCCGATCCCGGCGGGCCGGCGAAGCGGGCAGGCAGGCGCATGTCCTCCATTCTGCCGTGGACCCGCGGGCCTGGGTCGCATCCCGGCCAGGCCGGCGCCGTTCGATGACCCGGAGCAGTTCGGCGGTGTCGGCCAGCGCCTGCGCCCCCGCAAGCTCGGTCGGCTCCTGCGCGAAGACGCCGTCGACCGCCCCGGCCAGCGCCCGCACCGGCCCCGACAGCGGAGCCGACAGCGGCACGCCGCTGTTGCCGCTGCGGGGGTGGGGGACGTTCGGTCGGCGCGCCCGCTCGTGTCCCCGCCGCGGTGCCGCAGGGCGCGTACGACGCCGCGGGGCGCTGTACGACAACGTGCGCGAACTGCAGCGTCTGGTCGTCCACCGGGGAAGCGCAGGACCGGCATGGCCCTGCTCACGCGTACCCACAGCTTCGCCTGCCGGACTGGCCCGCCGGGTGAACGCCGGCACAACGGGGAAGCCCTCCGAGATCAGCAGGCGCCTCTGGCGTCCCGGCTCATCCCACCGGAGGAGATGTCATGTCCGCACCGCTCGCTCTGGACCTGGAGGGACCGGTCACCGACGGCTTCCGCTCGGTCGCGACGTTCGTGCCCCGACTGCTCGGCTTCCTGCTCATCCTGTTTGTCGGCTACTTCGTGGCCAAGGTGGTCGCCACGGTCGTGGACAAGCTGCTCGAGCGCGCCGGGTTCGACCGGGCGGTGGACAGGGGCGGGATCAAGAAGGCACTGGCGAGGAGCCAGTACGACGCCAGCGACATCGTCGCCAAGCTCGTCTTCTTCGCGATCTTCCTCGCATTCCTGTCCGCCGGTATCGGGGTCCTGGGCATCGCCGCACTCCAGGAGCCGCTCACCGCGTTCATCGCGCTGATTCCGCAGATCATCGTCGCGATCGTGCTGGTCGTGATCGGAGCGGTCCTCGCCAGCGCCGCGAAGAACTTCGTCTCCAACGCGCTCGGCGGGTTGTCGTACGGCGCGGTGCTCGCCAACGTCGCCAGCATCCTGATCCTGCTGGGCTTCGTGAAGGCCGCCTTGGACCAGGTCGGGATCGCGAGCAGCGTCACCGGACCGCTGCTCTACGCGATCCTCGGCACCGTGGCCGGGGTCATCATCGTGGGCGTCGGCGGTGGCCTGGTCAAGCCGATGCAGGGCCGGTGGGAGTCGATGCTCAACAATGCCGAGCAGGACAAGGACAAGGTCAAGCAGCACCAGGCGCAGCAGGCGGCTCAGCGGCCGGCCCCCGACATCTATCCGGGCGACCCTGACTACGGCACCACCACCGCGGCGGTCGACACGCCCGCTCCGCAGACCGTTCCCCTGTCGCCGGCTGAGCCGATGGACGCTCCGACGACGACGTACGGGGTGCAGCGCTAGTGCTCCTGCTGAGATTTGCATCGGTGTAAGCAGCTGCTGTCTCGGCGAGGGGAAGCGCCGAGTCTTCGTGATCTTCGCTGTGTCGGGGCTGCGTTGGCTCGTTCTTCTCCTTACCTGGTAGCTGACTTCGCCGACCTCGTGACCTGGCCGCCCGACTGAGGGCTTTGCCCGTTCGACTGGCGCTTGACCCGCACCGACCTGGCCGACCTGCTCCGTCGGCTGGAAGCCCACCGACCAGCCAGCCCGAACTGAGCCAGGTCACCGTTCGCTTCCGCGGTCAATTCGCCTACATCCAGCGACGGCATGCTCGGCGAGTGGGTGTTGCCAGGCAGCGCAAGATCGCCGGAAAGTTGCGCTGTGTAGCAACAGGCCCAGACCGTGTGTGCCGACTCCGGC
The DNA here is from genome assembly GCA_038234255.1 of Mycobacteriales bacterium. Taxonomy (GTDB): domain Bacteria; phylum Actinomycetota; class Actinomycetes; order Mycobacteriales; family SCTD01; genus SCTD01. The sequence continues at coordinate 2,874 of JBBSUR010000182.1, forward strand.
GGGACACGCCCGGGGCGACCACTGCACTGAACAAGCCCTTGACTGCGCCTGCGCTCTCTACCTCAACGACCCCACCGCATGGCAGTCCGACCCAACACCGACGAACTAACGAGCAGGACCACTAGTCGGGGGTTGCCCGCCTCGCCGTCGCTCCGGTGAGCGGTTCGACGAACGACAGGGTGGCCAGTCGTTCGAGCAGCCGTCGGTCGGCCGTGACCATCCGCTGACCGAGCCGTTCCGCCATGGCGACGTAGACCATGTCGTACAACGGGTGCTCGTCGTAGCGGCGCGACAGCTCGTAGGCCCGCGCCACGTCGCCCGGTAGATCGCGCAGTTGCACCGGCAAGCTCTGGAGCAGGGCGAAGGCGGAGTCCGCCTCTGACCCCGACCAGCGCCGTCGTCGGACGCCGGTCAGCCGGGCGTTGCCCACCTCCTCCAGCAACAGACGCGGAGCGCTCACCGGCTCGTCGCGTTCCGCCCAGCGCTGCAGCAGCGCGCGGGCTGGGTCGTGCGGATCGCTGTCCGGAGTCACCCAGTCGACGACCACACTGGCGTCCACGACCGGCATGTCAGCGTTCGCGGTCGGCGCGGTCGGCCAGGACGAGGTCGGCGGCCGAGCGGCCCGCGCCGGTGGGAAGCAGGGCAGTCCACTGGGCCAGGCTGAGGCTGCTGGCCGCCGACAGCGCCAGCAACGCGTCCAGGTGGGCATGGGCGACCGCGCCGGTGCGGATCACCGCGTGCCCCCGGAGAGAATCGAACTCCCGACGCCCTCCTTAGGACGGAGGCGCTCTGTCCACTGAGCTACGGAGGCTGGTCGAACACGCCGCGAAGAGCCCGCGCGCCGAGCCGCGCTGCCGCCCATTCGGCAGTCGGATGCTACTCGGCTCCCCCTGGTTCCCCCGGCCCCCCGATCCTGCGGCCGGGCTCACGCTTCGGGTTGACGCTGGATGAACTCGGCCATGCCCGGCACCGTGAAGGCGACCACGCCATGCTCTGGCGCGTAGATCAGTCCCTTGGAGATCAGGCTTGCCCGGGCGGGACCGAAGCTGTTGCCGCTGCCGCCCAGCCGCCGGGCCACCTCGCGCGAGGAGCTTCTCGTGTCACCGTCCGGTGCCATGGATCGCAGGTAGCGCTGCTCTGCGCGCGTCGCGCGATCCCATCGGACCCGGAAGAAGCCGTCATCGAGCGCGGCTCGGCCTCTGGCCGCACCGAGTCGAGCATCCGCCAAGGTGACCCCTGGTCCAGGCGCGCCGTTCCAGGTCTCCTGCCCGAACTGCTGCAGGAAGTAGGGGTATCCCGATGTCTCTGCGACGACGAAGGTCACGGCGTCGTCGTCCCATGCAACGCCTTCCCCCTCGGCAGGCTCGGTCAGCGCCCGGCGGGCCAGGTCGCCGCTGAGGTGCTCGATCCGCTCGAAGACGAAAAGCCTTTCTGCGTAGGACTTTGCCTCAGCGAGCACGCGCGGAAGGCTTGGCAGCCCGGCGAGGGCGAACAGCAACGGCCAGGCCTGCTGACCCGCAGAGTGGGCGATGGCGCAGACGGCGGTCAGTTCGTCGGGACGGAGATCCTGAGCTTCGTCGATGAGAAGGGCCACGCCGACGCCTTCTTCCTCGGCGGCCGCCGAGAGGTCTCTCACCAACTTGGAGAGGTCCGTCTCGAGAACCCCGGTGTCTGCCCCGCCGCCCGGAGTCTCGGCCAGATCGATGCCGAAGTTCCAGCTGCCGCTCGAGTCGTAGGACGCCTTGAAACTCACTGCCGTCTTCAAGGCCTTTCTCAATCGGCTGCCCGCCGAGGGTCGCGCAAGATCGGCCAGCGGGGCATGCAGCGCCTCGCCCAGCGCTTGCCGTAACGA
>JBBSUR010000183.1:0-4700 GCA_038234255.1 Mycobacteriales bacterium
ATTGCGCCCGACACCACGTTCCAGGCCACAGACCTGGCCCGGCGGTCCCGCGACGTTCTCAACGCAGCGCGCACCTCCACTGGCGCGATCATCCGCGACAAGGACGGCGAATCGCTGCTGGTAGAGCCGGCTGCTCGCTCCGGCCGCGTGCGCTACGAGCTTGCCGGCATGCGCAACGCCGTCAGGCTCCTGCGCCTTCTCGACCTGCCCGAGGGTCTACGCGACCCCATCCTCTACGGCGAGTTCGCGTGGGCAGCTGCACTGCCTGAAGCCGACCAGAAGCAGTTTGCGTGGGAGTTCGTGCGCACTTTGGAGTCGATAGACGCCACGGGCCCGGAGCCGATCGAGCAGCTGCTGTACGAATGGCGCCAGACGGCCCGGGCGTGGGTCGACGAGGACCCGCGCGGGGAGCTGACCGAGCCGGCCGTGGGTCCGCTCACCGACATCGAGCTGTGAGCCCAGACAAGGGCAAAGGACGCTCACCGTCGACCCGCCGAGGGCACCAGGCTCGGCCCAGCGAGCGTCCTGCACAGCCGATCGACGCTCGAGCCCGGTCGAGCGAGTGGACAGTCAAGCCGGCCTCCGAGCAGGCGCGCAAGCAGTGGCTCCAGGCGCTCGCTGCCCAGCCCGAGCTCATGGACGCCGAGCGCACTCGCCTGCGCACCCGACCTCTGGACCGGTCAGCGAATCCACGACGCACCGCACGGCTCAAAGGCGGATTGGCGACCCGCACGATAGGTGACAAGACGCTGCCGCAGTGGCAGCAGGAGCTCACTTCGGCTGGACGCCTGTGGTACTGCCCGGACAAGCAGACGCGCACGGTATGGGTCGCGAAGGTCGACCTGCAGCACCCGGAGGCGACCGACTGATCCATTCAGCCCGGTGCCCCCTGCGTCGCCGGCGGCGTCGGCCCATCGCGGGAGGCGGCTTCGGCTCCCTGCACCGGGGCGACTTTCCTCGATCCGACGCGCCGATGTACCACGCGCAACGTGACGGGATGGATCCGTACGACGCCGGAGTCCGACATGCGTCTAAGTCTAAGGGCGGCTTCCGGGCAGCGCCGCAGCTGTGCTTGTGCGGAGCGACTTGGCGGAGTACATCCGGGCGTCGGCCTGCTCCAACACGGCGCCGGGCTCCCGTCCGGGCTCCAGCTCGGCTGTCCCGATCGAGACACCCACCACCGCCACCACGCGGCCGGCCAGGAGCATTGCTGCCGCATCGCGGTCAGGATGCGTCGCGTCAGGCCCTCCGGCCTGGTCATCGCGCTCGGTGGCGCGACGACGACGAACTCATCACCCCCCAGGCGGCCACGAAGTCCTCTGCCGCCGACGCCGTGCTGCCGTCAGGCCGGCCGGGTGGTGGCCGGCACCTCGCCGCACTGCACCACCACGAACCCGCCGGCGCCCTGCATCTTCAGCTGGAAAGCCTCGCCCGACCCGCGCCCGATCAGCGCTCCCGCCTTGAACGTCGACACGATCTCGGTCCGGACCGGAGAGGTCCACGCCACTGCGGCCTGGGCGTCGACGAAGACCGGCTCGTCGGTCGGCAGGACGAGCGGGGTGCCGAGACAGGTCACCGCCACCTGGCCGGACCCGGTCACCTCGGTCTGGAACAGCCCGCCCGCCGCCATCGCCCCGATCCCGCCGGCGGTCTTCTTGATCTGATACCCCATGCCCTGTCCGAGCACGAGCAGCGCCCGGCCGTTCACCACCAGCCGGTCGGCCTCCAAGGTGAACAGCGAGATGTGCGCGCCGTTGTCGGCGAAGTAGACATTCCCCCGGCCGGTGACCTTCATCAGTTCCTGACCCTCACCGGTCATGGCCTTGCGGACGAAGCCGCCGAGCCCGGCACCCTTGTAGGAGAAGTCGACCCGGCCGGTGTAGGCCACCATCGCCCCCTGCTTGGCCGAGATTTCCCCGTCCAGCGCAGCGCGGACCATGCGGTCGCCCTCCTCCAGTACGAACGGCCGCGCAGCCATGTACCGGACGCTAATGGGGAAGGTTGCTCTCAGCAAGATCGGCTCCTCGCCCGCAGCGTGCCGATACCCGTGTGTCCCGTGCCCTGGAGGCGCCATGAGTGACCCTGTGCTGATCGTCGGGAGTGGCCACAACGGCCTGGTTTCGGCCTGCTACCTCGCCCGAGCCGGCCGCCACGTGGTCGTCCTCGAGGCGGCCGACCGGCCGGGCGGGGGTTCTCGTACCGACGAGACGATCCCGGGCTACCGGTTCAACACCCACGCCGCAGCCCACAACATCATCAACATGACCCGGATCCCGGCCGAGCTCGACTTGGCCGGGGCCGGCCTGGACTACATCCAGATGAGCCCGTTCGCCACCGGCATCTTCCGCGACGGCCGGATCGTGCGGTTCTCCCGCTCGATCGAGCAGACCTGCGAGTCGATCGCCGAGGCCGGCACCCAGGCCGACGCCGACGCCTACCGGGCGTTCATGCACCGGGCCGTGCCGCTGGTGAAGACGGCCGTCACCGGGCTGGAGTCCGGGTCGACGCCGGGTGGGGTGCTCAAGGCCGCGGGCGCCAAGATCGGGTCGTTGCTCCAGGGCGTTGCTCGTTCCGGCGGTCCGCTCGGACTGATGCACGACCTGGTCATGCCGTACGGCTCCCTGCTCCAGACGGCGCTGACCTCGGAGCTGACTCGAGCCCCGGTCGCGGCGTTCGCCAGCCACAGCAGCGCCGGGCCGCACGCCCCGGGGGGGTCGTTCTATGTGTTCTGGCAGGCGGCCTACCACCTGTTCGGGCAGTGGCACCCGCGCGGGGGGTCGCAGGCGCTGACCGACGCACTGGTCCGTCGCCTGGAGGGCTGGGGCGGGGAAGTACGTACGGCCAGTCCCGTCGCCCGTATCGACGCCCGCGGGGGCCGGGCCCGCGGGGTCGAGCTCGAGGACGGCACCCGGCTGTCCGCGTCGGCCGTCGTCACCGCGGTCGAGGTGCAGACCGCCCTGTTGCAGCTGCTCGACCCGCCGCTGTCGGGCCGCGACGGGACTGAGCTGTCGGCGGCCCACCGGGGCAACGCGGTCCAGCTCGTCGTGCACCTGGCGACCGACCGACTGCCGCCGTACCCCGGAGCCCACGAAGGGGACTGGAACGGTCTGCAGTCCCACGTCGACACCGTCGAGCAGCTCCGGCGTGGCTTTCTGTCGGCCGAGGCCCGCCGGCTGCCCGACCCTCCGGCGACCTACTGCTTCACCCCCAGCGTGTACGACGACAGTCTGGCGCCGACCGGCAAGCACACGGTCTACCTCGCTTGTCCTTGCGCACCTTTCGACGTGGAGGGCGGCTGGGAGGAGCATGCGGAGGGCTTCGCCGACGCGATGGTGGAGCAGGTCGAGCAGCACGCCCCTGGGTTCCGCGCCAGCATCTCGGCGCGAACGGTGCGCACCCCGACGCTGATGGCGCAGGAACTGCGCTGGCCCGGCGCGCACCCGATGCACCTGGACATCAGCCTGGACCAGCTCGCCTTCATGCGGCCCACCCGGCGGCTGTCCGGGCACACCGTGCCCGGCGTCGCCGGCCTGTTCACCTGCGGCGCGTCGACCGCGCCGGTGGGCGGGATCTCCGGCAGCAGCGGCAAGGCGGCGGCGCTGCAGTTGCTGAAGGCTGCGGGCTGAGCGGGCCCATGCGGTGACCCGAACCCCGACGGGCCAGGGCCGGCGCCGAGCCGGACTGAGCCCTACCGCCGGGCGGGCAGCCCGGCCTTCGCGGCCTTGTCGTAGTCGTCGTCGATGTGCACGACCTCGTGACCGGCCCGGTCCAGGATGCTCGCGGCGATGCTGGCGCGGAAGCCGCTGGCGCAATGCACCCACACCCGGCCGTCCGGCACCTCGGCAAGCCGGTCCGGCAGCTGCGCCAGCGGTATGTGCACCGAGCCGGTCAGAAAGCCCCCGGCCCGCTCGTCGTCGCGCCGGACGTCGAGGAGCTGCGCGTCGCGCTCGGCGGCCACCGCTGCGAAGCCCGCCACCGGGTAGGAGCGCAGCTCACCGCCGGAGGCCAGGCTGGCCACGTCTCCCACGGCCGCGCCGGCCAGCCGGTCGATGCCGATGCGGGTCAGCGCCCGTTGCGCGTAGGCGAGCTGTTCCGGGCTCTCGCCGAGCAGGGTGATCGGCGCTCCCCATGGGAGCACCCAGCCGAGGTAGGTCGCGAACTGCTGGCCGTACTCGATCGAGACGGTGCCGGCCAGGTGTCGGCCGGCGTAAGCCGACCGGTCGCGCAGGTCGACCACCCACTCGCCGGCCGTGATCCGCGCGGACAGCGCATCCGGGTCGACCGGGGTCGCCGGCGTCAGGTCAGCGGCGTCCGGTCCGGCGGCGTTGCGCGGCTGCATGTGGACGTAGTAGGTCGGGTAGCCGGTCAGCCCGGCGACGAGGGAGTCGACGAAGGCCTGCTCGTCGGTTTCGAGCAGTGCGTCGTTGCACTGCTTCTCCTGACCGATCGTGCTGTCGGCGGCGCCGCTGGCGCCGCCGGAGGAGCAGAAGCTGCCGAAGCCGTGCGTGGGGTAGACGGGCGCGTCGTCGGGTAGCGCGTCGGCCAGGCGCCATCGGTGACGGCGCCATCGGTGATGACGTAGGACAGATGGGTGTCGGTGTGTCCGGGTGTCTCGACCACCCGCACGGTCAGGCCGCCCGCCGATAGCTCGTCACCGTCGGACACCGACCGGCGTTCGAACGCGACCTCGTCCCGGCCGG
>JBBSUR010000184.1:0-4654 GCA_038234255.1 Mycobacteriales bacterium
ATCGGCACCATGAACATGTAGAAGCGCCCCTGGCTCGGTGCGTCGAAGCGGAAGACCATGCCGGTGCCGGGCGGTACGGACTCGCGGCGCATCAAACCGACGGCGCGCTCCTGCGGGGTGTCGGCGACTTCGAGCACCAGGTCGATCCCGTCCAGGGTCGCGGCCACCCGATCGCCCGGCCCGGCGGAGGTGGTCGATCCGTCCGCCGAGCAGCCGGCCAGCAGCACCAGGGCGGCGCCGGCGAGTCCCCCCGCGATGTTCATGTCGGTCTCAAGCCAGACCGGCCTGGGCGAGACCTGATCGCGCAAACGCGTTATAGGACGGGGCGATCGTCGCCGTCGGGCCCACCACGCCGGAGACCGCGTCGAGGGTCTTGAGTCCGTCGCCGGTGTTGTAGAGGACGGTCTCGGCGTCGGGGTCGAGCTGGCCGCGCTCGAGCATCTGCCGCAGCGTCGCGACCGTGACCCCCCCGGCCGTCTCGGCGAACAGCCCCTCGGTGGAGGCCAGCAGCCGGATGCCCTCGACGACCTGTGCGTCCGACACGTGCCCCATCGCGCCACCGCTGCGGCGGACGGCGTCCAGCGCGTAGGGACCGTCGGCCGGGTTGCCGATCGCCAGCGACCGGGCGATGGTGTCCGGCTTCACCGGTTGCACGGTGTCCCAACCCTTTTCGTACGCGGTGGCGATCGGCGAACAGCCCGTGGCCTGCGCGCCGTAGACCTTGACCGGCGACGGCTCCACCAGGCCCAGCGTGGTCAGCTCGCCGAAGGCCTTGTCCACCTTGGTCAGCAGCGAGCCGGACGCCATCGGGATGACCACCTGCTGCGGCAGCCGCCACCCGAGCTGCTCGGCCACCTCGTACCCCAGGGTCTTGGAACCCTCGGCGTAGTAAGGCCGCACGTTCACGTTGACGAAGGCCCACTCCTCGTACTCGGCGATCTCGCTGCAGAGCCTGTTGACGTCGTCGTAGTTGCCCTCGACCGCGACGAGGGTCTGCCCGTAGACGGCGGTCTGCACGACCTTGCCCTGCTCGAGGTCGTTCGGGATGAACACCACCGCCCGCAACCCAGCCTGGGTGGCGTGGGCCGCGACGCTGTTGGCGAGGTTGCCGGTCGACGCACACGACACCGTCGTGTAGCCGAACGCGCGCGCGGCCGAGAGCGCCACCGAGACGACGCGGTCCTTGAAGGAGTGGGTCGGGTTGGCGCTGTCGTCCTTGACCCACAGCGACTTCATGCCGAGCGCCTTCGCCAGGTTGTCGGCCTTGCGCAGCGGGGTCATGCCGGCGCCGAGATCGACCCGGGTGGCGAGATCCTGCCCCGCCGGCAGCAGGCCGGCGTAGCGCCAGATGGTCTGCGGTCCGGCCTCGATGCTGCGCCGGGTCACCCGGCGCAGCTTGTCGAGGTCGTAGCCCACCTCGAGCGGTGCGAAGCACTGCTCGCAGACGTGCACCGGGGACAGGGTGACCTCGTGGCCGCACTCGCGGCAGACCAGGGCGCGGGCCGGGGAATCGGCGAAGGCGGCGGGCAGTTCGAGCGTAGTCACAGCGGGGCGTCTCCTCATCTTTCCCGCGTCGAGGCTCCGGCGGGACGGACGTAGCACCTGGCGCTAGGAAGCGCTGGTTGCCGGGGCGTCGTCGGGCCGTGTCCCTGATACCCCTCGGGATGAGCGTGCGTATGCAGTTATCGGCGGTGCAAGCAGAGTGTACGGGCGCTCGCTACCCTGCGCCGTGACCGCCCCCCTCCTGCTGGCGTCGAACCGAGGACCGGTCTGCTTCGGCGAGGACGACCGCGGCGAGCTGGTGGCGCGGCGGGGCAGCGGCGGCCTGGTGTCGGCCGTGTCGAGCGCGTGCTCCGCCGGCGACGCGCTGTGGGTCTGCGCCGCGCTGTCGGAGGCAGACCGGCGCGCCGTCCGCCAGGACCGGATTCCGGCCGGGGTCTGCATGCTCGAGCTGGACCCGGTCACCTTCGACCGGGCCTACAACCGGGTGGCGAACGCCACGCTGTGGTTCCTCGCCCACCTGCTGTTCGACACGGCCAACGAGCCGGTGTTTGACGCGCGTACCCGCCGCGACTGGGCGGCCTACCGTTCCTACAACGAGGCGTTCGCCACCGCGCTCGCCGAGCACGCCGCCCCGGGAGCGTCGGTGCTGGTGCAGGACTACCACCTGGCGCTCACTCCACGACAACTGCGGCTGCGTCGGCCGGACCTGCGGATCGGTCACTTCAGCCACACCCCGTGGGCTCCCCCGGAGTACTTCTGCCTGCTCCCCGACGACGTCGCCCACGAGGTGCTGCTCGGGATGCTCGGCGCGGACGCCGTCGGCTTCCACTCCCGGCGGTGGGCCGACGCCTTCGCGCGGTGCTGTGTCGAGGTGCTCGGAGCACAGTTCGTCGACGACGTCCTCACCCACGACGGCCGGGCCACGCGGGTGTCGGTGCTTCCGCTGGGGATCGACCCGGGCGAGCTGCACCGGCGCGCCGCGGAGCCGGACGTGCAGGGGCGACTGCCCCTGCTGCGCGAGCTGGTCGGGGACCGCCAACTGATCCTGCGGATCGACCGGACCGAGTTGAGCAAGAACATCGTGCGTGGCCTGGAGGCCTATCGCGAGTTGCTGCGCACCAGGCCGCAATGGCGGCAGCAGGTCGTGCACCTGGCTCTGGCCTACCCGTCGCGGCACGACCTGCCCGAATACCGCGAGTACACCGGCGCCGTGCAGCGGGTCGCCCGTGAGGTGAACGAGGAGTTCGCCGTGCCGGGCTGGTTGCCCGTCCACCTGGAGGTGCGCGACGACTACCCGCGGTCGCTCGCGGCCTACTCCCTGGCCGATGTGCTGCTGGTCAATCCCCTGCGGGACGGGATGAACCTGGTCGCCAAGGAGGGACCGGTGCTGTCGCCGCACGGCGTGTCCCTGGTGCTGTCCCGGCAGGCGGGCGCGGCTGACGAACTGGGTGCGGATGCGCACCTGGTCAACCCGTACGACGTCACCCAGACCGCGGAGGCGCTGCACGAGGCGTTGTCGACGCCAGCCGGGCTTCGTCGCGAGCGGACGCTGCGGCTGGCGACGGCCGCGAGTGCGTTGCCCCCGGCGGCCTGGCTGGCCGCGCAGCTCGCCACGCTGCCCCCGCGGGGGCGAGCCTAGGGACAAGGCGCTCCTGCGCGGCGCCGCCCGCGCGCACGGTTCGCCGCATAGGGTGGAGCACGTTTCCGGCTCGGACGCTCGACTGGCTCACGGGTCGCCTCACGGGTCCCGTGCGGCGACCGCCTGCTGCTCGCGGCGCTCGTCGGGCCCGGATGAGCCGGGGAAATCGGTCGGGCGCGTCCCGCTCGTGATCATCGGTTCACGCCTCGGACCTGTCGCGGCCACCGGAGACGTGTACGGAAGCGATCTCGACGTCGACGTGGGCGACGGGTCGTGCGTCGTTCATGCCGGGTGTCTCCGACGCGACGAGCAGTCGCGGCTGGGATGCGGCCTCGTGGCTCCGTGCCTCGAGGTCAAGACGTCAGAGGAGAGCTGCGTGGCGACATCAGACCGGCGTTCGCCGCGAGCCGACGCGTCCGCGTCCGGGGAGCCGAGGCGGACCCGTCACCGCGACGAGCAGGGCCTCGTCCCGAGGCTCGCTCAGGCTGTGCGCGAGGTCGAGCTGGCCGTGCAGCGCGGCAGGGTCCGAGCCTCGACCCGAAGTACGTTCCAGGCGGTCGCGCTGCTGGTGCGCGAGGAGCGCACCCGGATCCAGTCGGAAAGCTCGAGCGAGGCGCGCCGCGCCGAGCAGCTGAAGCGCCTCGAAGGCATCGCGACGATGCTCGCGCGGACTGCGGCGCGCGAGGGCTCATTGCTCTCGCTGCTGACATCGGACGCCGAGCCGCTGGACGGCACCAGGTCGCTGGTGCGCGAAATGCGGCTCGCCGCGGGCATCGAATCACCGCCCGAAACGGTCGTCGGCAAGAGCGCCCAACCCGTCCAGCCCGGCTCGACCTCGACCCCCTCCAGGGTCGAGCGTCAGGTTGTCCCGCAGTCGGTCAGGTCGAGGCAGCTCGCGAACCCCTTCCTCGAGCCCGACTTCTCGGCCGCACCCCCGCCGCCCCGGCCACGACTGCTGGCGACCTGGGAGCTGCTCGGCCCGCTGCTGCGGTCCTTCGAGGAGGCCTCCGGCGGAGCCTCGTCGTGCATGGGACTTCCCGAGCCCGCTTCCCTGCAGGCCGCAGCCGGCCGGGAGTTGATGCCGCACCAGGCTCAGGTGGTCGCCGCCGCCGCGGCCGGGCACCGCACGTTCCTGCTCGCCGACGAGCCTGGTCTGGGCAAGACGGCCCAGGCACTGCTCGCCGCCGAGGCCACGGGCGCGTACCCGCTGTTGGTCGTCGTCCCGAACGTCGTCAAGACCAACTGGGCGCGCGAGACCGGCCTGTGGACACCGTCCCGCTCCGCCACGGTCGTCCACGGCGACGGGCACAGCATCGACGCCTTCTCCGACGTCGTGGTGGTCAACTACGAGGTGCTGGACCGGCACGTGGGGTGGTTCGGCACGTTCGGGTTCCGCGGGATGGTCATCGATGAGGCCCACTTCATCAAGAACAAGAGCTCGCAGCGCTCGCGGCACGTGCTGGAGCTCTCCGAGCGGATCCGGTCGCGCACGGTGCGACCGCTGTTGATGGC
>JBBSUR010000185.1:0-4642 GCA_038234255.1 Mycobacteriales bacterium
CACGCGTGGAGTTCGGTCGCCATCGCGGAGCGATCATCGGTGGCGGGTAGGGCCATCAGCAACGCGGCGCTCTGCGGTCCCGGGTCCAGCGCTGGCAGGAGCTCCAGTGCTTCGGTGAGCGCCGCCCGGTCACCGGCGCGCACGCGGCGGGTGAGGGCCGGGACATCGACCCGATCCCCGCCCGCATCCCCACCCGCACTGTCGCTCATGCGTTCGATTATGCCACATTGCAGCGACCCTGGCAAGAGCGAAAATACCGACTGCGCATGGAGAAGTTGTCCACAGTGTGGTTTTCGGCCGCTTGACTCCCGCGCAGCTTTCAGGTTCTGATGTGCCACGGCCGGATGCGTGCAACCTGAACTGCCATTGCGTAGAAACTGCACTGACAGCTGCGTAGAAGTTGTAGTGTCAACCGGTGGAGCCTGAAGCAGTGCCGTATCGTGGCCGGCTCGCCGACGCGTACCTGGCCGATCTGCTGACCGAGCTGCCGGCGGTGCTGCTCACAGGCGCCCGTGCCACCGGCAAGACCACGAGCGCTGTACGCCTTGCCGCCGAAGTCGTCCGACTCGACGAGCCCGGGCGGGCCGCCAGCTACCGGGCAGACCCCGACGCCGCGCTCCGCCGAGCCGCGCGCCCGGTGCTGCTCGACGAGTGGCAGGAGGTGCCCGAGGTGCTCGGGGCGGTCAAGCGCGCTGTCGATGCTGACAGCGCGCCGGGACAGTTCCTGCTGACCGGCAGCGTGCGAGCGGTGCTGCGCACGCCGACCTGGGCGGGCACGGGTCGGGTCGTCCGCGTGCCGCTCCACGGGATGACCCGTCGCGAGATCAACGGTCAGCTCGACCGGGACTCCTTCCTCGATCGGCTCGCGAGATCGGGCCTCGACGAACTCACCGTCCCGTCGGAGCCACCCGTCCTCCACGACTACGTCGCGATGATGTTCCAGAGCGGCTTCCCGGAGCTCACGGTCCCCGACCGCAGCGCCCGGTATCGGCGGGTTTGGACGACCGGCTACCTCGACGACCTGGTGACGCGCGACGCCGCAGCGCTCGGGGCGCCGAGGGCTCCCGTCAGGCTGCGCGCCTACCTCGCGGCACTGGCCCTCAGCGCAGCGGGCACGGTCCACGACACCACGCTGGCTGCGGCGGCCGGGATCAACGTCCGGACAGTGCAGGCCTACGACGACTTACTGCACGACCTTTACGTCACACAATCGGTGCCCGCCTGGCCCACCTCGGCCAACCGCTTCGCGGCGATGACGAAGGCCGCCAAGCGGTACGTGGTCGACCCGGCGCTGGCGGCCGCTGCGGCAACTCTGGAGGCCGACGATGTCCTGGACTCCCCTGATCTACTCGGACGGTTCTTCGACAGCTTCGCCGTGGCTCAGCTGCGTCCGGAGGCGGCGCTGCGCGAACCCCCGGCTCACCTGCTGCACCTGCGTACCCACGGGGGCCGGCAGGAGATCGACCTGATCGCCGACCTCGGGCGGGGCCGGGTCGTCGCCCTGGAGATGAAGGCCGCGGCTGCGGTCGACCGCTCTGACGCCAGGCACCTGTTGGCCCTGCGCGACGCCTTCGGCGACCGGTTCCTGGCCGGCGCCGTCCTGCACAGCGGTCCGGGGCTCTACACCCTGGACGACCGCGTACACGCTGTTCCGCTCTGCGCCGTCTGGACCTGAACGGACCGGGGTGTACGGGGATGTTCGCCGCTCACCGGGAGAATGCCGGGAAGGTGTCACGCGTCGTGGCCATGGCAGCCATCGTCCGGGGGTGGTTCTCATTCCGGACGGCCCAGTGCCTACATCGCCGCCGCAGCCGTCTGACTACGCAGGTGTTCCTGGACCGGCTCCGCCACCACGCCCCGCCGCGACTCAGTGGACAGGTGCGCAAGGGCGCGCATCTTGCTGCAAACTTGTCAGTGTGCGCACGACAGTGACCCTGGCGAGTGATGTGGCCGCAGCCGTCGAGCACCTTCGGCGCGAGCGCGGTGCCGGCGTGAGCGACGCGGTCAACGAACTGGTGCGGCGAGGCCTGGCGGCCAAGCCCACGACGCCGCAATTTCGTCAGCAGACCAGCGACCTGGGCCCGGCCCGCCTCGGGTTCGACGACATCGGCCGGGTGCTCGATGCGCTCGAGGGCGATGACCGTCGCTCGTGATCCTGGACGCCAACATCCTGCTCTCCGCCCGCAACACCGCCGACACCCGGCACCGAACGGCCCGCGGCTTCCTGGAGGAAGAGCTGAACGGTCCGCACCGGGCGGCCTGCCATGGCAGAGCCTGACGGCTTTCCTGCGCATCGCCACGCACCCGAGGGTCTTCACGGCACCGCTGTCTGCTGATCAGGCCGCCGACCAGGTCGGGCAGTGGATCGCCGCACCGGCGGCCTGGGCGCCCGTCCCCACCGGCGCGCATGCCGACGTGCTGCTCGGTCTGGTCCGGGACCTGCGGCTGAGCGGCGCACTGCTCACCGACGCACATCTGGCCGCGCTCGTCCTCGAGCATGGCACCGGTGTCTGGTCGACCGACGCCGACTTCGCGCGGTTCGCAGGGCTGCGTTGGGAGGACCCGCTGCGCGGCCGGTGACCGGGTAGGCGACTCACGCGGACAGGGTCAGCCGCCGGGCGAGATCGGCGCCACGCGTGCCGCGCTGCCCACCGATCCGCTGCAGCACCGCCTGCCCGGACGCGTCCTCGCACACCGGCGCGTAGCCGGCCGCCTGCAACGCAATGAGCGCCGTTGCCGGGTCGGACGCGGCGACGAGAACAGCGGGTGCGACCTCGCGCAACTCGAGCCGGCGCAGCGACCGGGTGCTCAGCACCTCGCGCGCCAGGGCAGGATCGGTGCAACGCAGGTAGCAGCCGGCAGCGCCGATGCGCACCCGCCCGTGGCGGCGTTCGACATCACGGATGAGGTAGTCCAGCGCCTGCGGCACGCCGTGCCGGGTCAGCGCACCGAGCCGGTCGAGCAGCTCCGCGGCCGTCGTCCCGCCGTCCAGGGCGCGGCGCACCGACGTGGGACCGAAGCGCCAGGTTGCGCCGCCGCCTTGCGATTCCCGGTCGGCCGCACCGTCGAGCAGGGCGCGTACAGTGCTGCTCGGCGGGCCGGGGACGATGGCCGTCAGGTCGGCCTGCAGGAGCAGGTCCTCGACGGGCGCAGGGAACCACCGGTCGACACCCAGGTCGGCGACGGGACGGCCGGCCAGCAGACTGCGTCCGGCGTCGCTCAGCGTGCCGCAGGCCAGCAGACCCAGCCGCTCGGCCTCGGCCACCACCTCCGGGACGACGACGCTGGCCGCCGCCCGAAGCGTCGACGGGTCGTCCCAGGCAACCCGTCGAACCAGGTCCTGCACCGACGGCGCGACCCCGTCGTGGTCGGTCAGCAGCGACCGCCGCAGCATCGGCAGGCGGACCGGCGGGCTCAGCGAGACCGCGAGCAGGGCGGGCACGAGCTTGCCGTCCGGCTTGGTGACGCTGAGCGGCTGCCCGAGCCCGAGCCACGCCCGAACCAGGGTGGAGTAGCGCTCGGCCGCCGGCGCGGCCACCCAGCCGTCGTACCGCGCGTCGAGCTCGATCCGCTCGCCCGGGTCCAGGAGTCCGGCGGCACCGAGCAGCGTCAGCAGGCCCGTGACGCCAGCCTCGTCGTACCCGAGAGCCGCGCCGAGCCGGCGTAGCTCGCGGACCCCCACGCCGCCGTCCTTGAGCCGGGCCAACGGGGCGATGTCGATCAGGTCGGTGAGCGCGCCGGCGGCGTCGACGAGCCGGGTCGCGGCGCCCGCTGCGACCTGGTCGACCTGGCTGCGCGGTGGAGGCGTGGTCGCCGCCACCGGCGGCCGCTCCGGATCGAGCCGGCGGACGAGCCGGCCACCGCGCAGGCTCCGAGCGACCTCGCGCGGTACCTCGAGGGTCGTCCAGTCGGCGGGGAGCAGCAACGCGCGCTGCGCCAGCCACTCGACCTCGGGCGCTCTGGTCGATCGGCGCCCGCCGTAGTAGACGCCGTTGGCGTTGTGCACGAGACCGGTTCCGCCGTCCACCTTTTCCAGCAGCAACCGGGCGTCCTTCGGGGCCGCGGCAAGTGTTGCGCGTAGCGCCGCCGGGTCGCCGAGGTGGCGTTCGAGCTTGTCGGTGGCTTCCTTCTTGGTCGGGGCCGAGCCGAGCCCGAGCCGGGTGGCCATCGCTCGGACGTCGGCGGCCTCGACCCGGAGCAGGCCGGTTCGCAGCGGCGCACCGAGCGCGAGCGGACGCGGCGCCAGCACATAGCTCAGGTCAGGCAGGTGCAGCGCGTTGCCCTTCGGCCAGACCAGGGCCAGCCGCTGCAATCCGGCGATCCCGCTGTCGACCTGAGCCGCGGTGGCGGCGTCCCCGACCGCAGCGGCCAGCGCGGTCCTGGTCAGCTGGCCTCGCTCGGTCAGCGCGTGGCAAACCTCCAGCAGCTGCAGGCCGAACAGGTCCAAGCGCTGTACGGCGCCACCGATCGAGGTGGGGTGGGCAAGCCAGCGGGCCAGCTGCGAGATGTCGTAGTCCTGGTAGGGGCGCGCATCCGGGCGGGCCGCCAGCAGCTGGTCCAGCTCGGGCCCGGGCAGAGTCTTCAACCATCCGGCCAGTTCGCGCACGGCTTCTCCCACCGGTGAGTACGGGATCGGACGCGG
>JBBSUR010000186.1:0-4584 GCA_038234255.1 Mycobacteriales bacterium
CCAGCCCAGCCCAGCCGCCCCCCGCCCCTCCGGGTGATCTACCGCATCTGGTCGCCGACGCGCCGTAACTCAGCGCCAGATGCCGCCGCTGGTGAAGTATGTGCGCCTGACTGCCCCGGCGCGGCGCTGCATTGCCGGGTGATCTACCGCTCTTAGCGGGCGACACGCCGTATGACACCGCCATCCGGCGCCGCTGCATTCCCAGGACAGGGTTACGCGGCGGCCGCACGCCTGTCGGCCAGCGTGGGAAGCGGCTGGAGTCGAGGCGGGCGCAGGGTGTCCGGACCGGAGCGCAGGCGGGATCGGTCCCTGCCCTGGGCCTGGAGCACCGCGCGCAGGACCTCACCACAGACGGCCGCAGCCGGCCGTACGTAGTAGTCGTCGGAGGTGAACCGCCTGATCTCCAGACCAGTCTCGGCAAGACGCGTCTGTCGGCGACGCTCGGCGACGAACGCCTTCTTGTTGAGTCGCTCCTGCCGACCGTCGTACTCCAGCACCACCCCGTCCAGGTGAAGGTCAGCTCGACCGACATGGCCGACGTTGTCGTACACATCGAACTGAGCCTGTGGGCGAGGCACTCCACCGAGCACCAGCCGCATCCGGAAGCGGCTCTCCATCAGCGACTCGCTGCGCGGCTCGACGTGCGACAGGACGCCCCGGGCCGCAATGATCCCCCGCAGGCCGCCGCTGGACTCGAGCACTGCCAGAATCTGATCCTTCGTGGCGGCACCGGCCCGAAGTACCGCATCCGCCACGGCCACCGCCTCGATCAGCGGTTCGCAGCGGGCCACGTCCACGACGGCGCGGGCAGCACTGGCGACCAGCAGTCCGCTCACCTCGCAGACGTCGGTGTCGGGGAGAGCCGCGCTGTGCGGAGCCAGCCCAGGCCGATGCTGGACGCGACGATCACGCCGGGCCGTCACGTCGAGCCGGCCATGACCGAGCACGTCAATGCCGAGCAGCCACAACGCCGTCCGATGACTGACAACGACGCCCGCCGGCAGCACCTCAGCGAGCGCGTCGATCCGCAGCCGCGGCGAGTCGTCCACGCCGAACGGGGCGTAGACGTTGTGGAAGACGCGCCACCAGACCTCGTCCGCGAGCCACGTCTTCGCCTTGGCCGGACTGCCAGCGCGCCGCACCAACTCCCGCCACTGCACCAGCTCATGTTCCATGCGGGGAGCCTGGACGAGTGCACCGGAACGACGTAGTCGTTGTCCACAATCCACAGCTTCCGCAGCAGCTCAGGCGCCCAGCGGTGCGTCATGGCGGCCAACGACGGCGTGTCGGTCGCCATCTGCGGTAGATCACCGGAAGAAGCGCCCAGCGGCAGGGTCGGCCCGCGCCGAACTACACCGGGACCTGCTGGCCCTTGCCCACCACCACCACCCCGCTGTCGGTCACCGTGAAGCCGCGCTCCCGGTCGCGCGCCGGATCGACCCCGACCGAGGCGCCGGGCCAGACGACGACGTTCTTGTCCAGGATGGCGTTGCGCACCACCGCCCCCCGGCCGATGTCGACGTTGTGGAGCAAAACGCTGCCGGAGATCTCCGAACCCGTATGGACCCGCACGCCCGGGGACACGACGGACCGCCGGACGGTGCCGCCGGAGATGATGACGCCCTGACTGACCAACGAGTCCACCGCCTGACCGACCCGGCCGCTCTCCTCGAACACGAACTTTGCCGGAGGCAGCGCCGGCGAGGTGGTGAGGATCGGCCACTGCCGGTTGTAGAGGTTGAACACCGGGTGGATCGACACCAGGTCCATGTGCGCGTCGTAGTAGGACTCGATCGTCCCGACATCGCGCCAGTAGCCGCGATCGCGGTCCGTCGCCCCCGGAACCTCGTTGTCGGAGAAGTCATAGACCTCCGCACCACCCGCCGCCACCATCATCGGGATGATGTCGCCGCCCATGTCGTGCACCGAGCCCTCGTCGCCGGCGTCGAGGCGGACGGCCTCCAGCAGCGCGGCGGTGGAGAAGACGTAGTTGCCCATCGACGCGTAGACCATCGCCGGGTCATCAGGCAGTCCCGGCGGGTCGGTCGGCTTCTCCAAGAACGCCTCGATGCTGCGCCCGTCGGGGCCGGTCTGGATGACGCCGAAGCCACCGGCCTCGGCCCGCGGGATGCGGATGCCGGCGACCGTCGCCCCCGCTCCCCCGCGGATGTGCTGCTCGACCATCTGCCGGGGGTCCATGCGGTACACGTGATCCGCACCGAACACCACGATGTGGTCGGGCTGCTCGTCGTAGACCAGGTTCAGCGACTGGTGGATCGCATCGGCCGAGCCGCGGAACCACTGCGGACCCAGCCGCTGCTGGGCCGGCACCGGCGTCACATAGTTGCCCAGCAACGTCGACATGCGCCAGGTGGTGGTGATGTGCAGGTCGAGCGAGTGCGACTTGTACTGGGTCAGCACGACGATGCGCAGGTAGCCGGCGTTGACCAGGTTGGACAGCACGAAGTCGACGAGCCGGTAGATCCCCCCGAAGGGCACCGCCGGCTTGGCCCGGTCGGCGGTGAGCGGCGACAGACGCTTTCCTTCGCCGCCGGCGAGCACGATCCCGAGGACCCGAGGCGAGCGCATGGCCCGACTATGTCCCACTAGCGTTCGGGAATGCGCATCGGACTGCTTACCCGGGAGTGGCCCCCCGAGGTCTACGGCGGTGCGGGCGTGCACGTGGAGTACCTCGTGCGCGAGTTGCGCCGGCTCGTCGAGGTCGACGTGCACTCCTTCGGAGGTACCCGCGGCGGCGCAACGGCGCACTCGCCCGACCCCCGGCTGGTCGGCGCCAACGCCGCCCTGCAGGTGCTGTCGACCGACCTGTCCATCGCCGCCGCCACCGACGGCTGCGACCTGGTGCACTCCCACACCTGGTACGCCGACCTTGCCGGCCACCTGTCGGCGCTGCTGCACGGCATTCCGCACGTCGTGACGACGCACTCGCTCGAGCCACACCGGCCGTGGAAGGCCGAGCAGCTCGGTGGCGGCTACGCCGTCTCGTCCTGGGCCGAGCGCACCGCCGTGCTCGCCGCGGACGCCGTCATCGCGGTCAGTCACGGCATGGCGCGCGACGTGCTCGGCTCCTATCCCGAGCTCGACCCACAGCGGGTGCACGTGGTGCCGAACGGGATCGACAGCGTCGAGTACGCTCCGGTGGCGGCGGCCGACGTGCTGGAGCGGCACGGGATCGACCCGGCGACGCCGTACGCCCTGTTCGTCGGGCGGATCACCCGGCAGAAGGGCCTGGCCCACCTGCTCCGGGCCGCGAAAGACCTTCCGGGGCAGCTGGTCCTGTGCGCCGGTGCGCCGGACACACCGGCCATCGCCGCCGAGACGGCGGAGCTGGTCGCGCAGCTGCAACGGCGACGGGGCGGGGTCGTGTGGGTGCGCGAGATGGTGCCCCGCCCGGACGTGGTCGCCCTGCTGTCGCACGCCACCGTGTTCGTGTGCCCGTCGATCTATGAGCCGCTCGGGATCGTCAACCTCGAGGCGATGGCCTGCGGCACCGCCGTGGTCGCCTCGGACGTCGGCGGAATCCCCGAGGTGGTGGTGGACGGCGAGACCGGTCTGCTGGTGGCCTACGACGAGGCCGACCCGGTCGCCTTCGAGTCCGAGCTCGGCACAGCGGTCGCCGCCCTGCTCGCCGACCCGGCCAAGGCGCACGCCATGGGCGCGGCCGGGCGGGTCCGCGCCGTCGCCCACTTCGGCTGGGACGCCGTCGCGCGACAGACGATGGACCTCTACACCACCGTGCTGGGCTGACCGGTCCCGTCGTGGTGGCGGAACGGGTCGGCAGCGGCGTCCATCCCGGCCAGCAGGTCATGCAGGGCGGCAAACACCCCCGGCGCCGTCGCCAGCACCATGTCGCCGCCGGCCGCTGCGCCGCGCAGTCCCTCGACCCGGACCCCGGCCTCGGTGGCGATCAGCGCGCCGGCCGCGATGTCCCATGGCGACAGGCCCTGCTCGTAGTAGGCGTCGAGTCGCCCGGCGGCCACCGCGCACAGGTCCAGGGCGCCGGCGCCCATCCGGCGGATGTCCCGGCACAGCGGCAGCAGGGCCGGCAGGACGAGAGCCTGTGCTGCCCGTCGGCGTGCGTCATAGCCGAAGCCGGTCGCCACCAGCGCCTGGGACAACAGCTCCACCGACGTGCAGCGCAGCGGCCGGCCGTTGAGGAAGGCCCCCGCACCGCGTACGGCGCTGAACAGCTCGTCGGCGGCGGGGTTGAAGACCACACCTGCCTGCACCTGTCCGTCAACCTCGACGCCGATCGACACGGCCCACTGGGCGATGCCGTAGAGGTAGTTGACGGTCCCGTCGATCGGGTCGACCACCCAGCGCACCCCGGTCACGCCGTCGTCGGAGGCGCCCTCCTCGCCCAGGATGCCGTCCCCCGGCCGGGCCGCCCGGATGCCCTCGACGAGCAGGGCCTCGCTCGCCCGGTCGGCGGCGGTCACCACGTCGGTCGGTGAGGACTTGGTGCTCTCCGGCTCGATGCCCTCCCGCATGGACAGCGCCAGCGCCCCGGCGCGCCGGGCCAGGTAGGTGGCGAGGTCGAGCAGGGCGGTGGGGTCGGGAGGG
>JBBSUR010000187.1:0-4565 GCA_038234255.1 Mycobacteriales bacterium
GCTGCAGGCCGGTCAGGGCCAGCTGACGGCTCGTCAGGCGGCGGTCAAGGGCGGCATCCCGATGGACGTCCCGGCGCTGACCATCAACAAGGTGTGCCTGTCGGGGCTGGACGCCATCGCGTTGGCCGACCAGTTGATCCGTGCCGGCGAGGCGGAGGTCGTCGTGGCCGGGGGAATGGAGTCGATGACCAACGCGCCGTACCTGCTGCCCAAGGCCCGGCAGGGCTACCGCTACGGCAACGCCGAGATCCTGGACGCGACCTTCCACGACGGCCTTTTCGACGCCTTCGACCAGGTGCCGATGGGCGAGGGCACCGAGCGCCACCAGGCGAACTTCGCGCCGATGACCCGCGCCGAGCAGGACGAGTTCGCCGCCCGCAGCCACGAACTGGCCGCCGCCGCGATCAAGGAGGGGCGCTTCGCGCAGGAGATCGTGCCGGTGTCGGTCCCGCAGCGCAAGGGCGATCCGATCCTGGTGGGCGAGGACGAGGGCGTACGGCCGGGGACCACCGCCGAGTCGCTGGCCAAGCTCCGACCGGCCTTCACGACGGACGGGTCGATCAGCGCCGGCAACGCCTCGCAGATCAGCGACGGCGCCGCCGCGGTCGTGGTGATGAGCAAGACCAAGGCCGAGTCGCTCGGACTGCCGTGGCTCGCCGAGATCGGCGCGCACGGCATGGTCGCCGGTCCGGACAACTCACTGCAGGAGCAGCCGGCGAACGCGATCACCAAGGCCCTCGCCAAGCAGGGTCTGAGCATCGACGACATCGACCTGTTCGAGTTGAACGAGGCGTTCGCCGCCGTCGGCATCGCCTCGACCCGCAAGCTCGGCGTCGACCCCGGCAAGGTCAACGTCAACGGGGGAGCGATCGCCTTGGGTCATCCGATCGGCGCCTCGGGAGCCCGCCTGGTCCTGCACCTGGCCTTCGAGTTGCGCCGCCGCGGAGGCGGTACGGGCGCCGCCGCCCTGTGCGGCGGCGGGGGCCAGGGCGATGCATTGATCCTCCACGTCCCCGTACGCCCCTGATCGGTGCCTTCCGCCACCTCCGTCGGGGGGACTGCCCGTTCGCGCCGGGTCGTCGACGTGCCGCAACTGGTCGCGCAGGCCTGCGGGGACCTCGCTTCGCCGCGGGCCCGCGCCGTCGCCCGGTTGATCAGCCTGGTGGAGGACGCGAGCCCTTCCCTGCGGCAAGTCATGGCGTTGCTGGCGCCGCGGGCCGGACACGCCGGCGTCGTCGGCCTGACCGGCTCGCCGGGCGTCGGCAAGTCCACCTCGACCAACGCCTTGGTCGCGGCCTACCGGCGGCAGGGAAAGCGGGTCGGCGTGCTGGCGGTCGACCCGAGCTCGCCGTTCTCCGGCGGGGCGCTGCTCGGCGACCGGGTGCGCATGCAGGAGCACGCCACCGACGACGGGGTGTTCATCCGTTCGATGGCCACCCGGGGTCATCTCGGTGGGCTGTCCCTGGCCGCCCCGCAGGCGCTACGGGTGCTGTCCGCCGCCGGCTGCGACGTGGTCCTGGTCGAGACGGTCGGGGTCGGTCAGGCCGAGGTGGAGGTGGCTTCGCTCGCCGACACCACGGTGGTGCTGCTGGCGCCCGGGATGGGCGATGGCATCCAGGCCGCGAAGGCCGGAATCCTGGAGGTGGCGGACATCTTCGTGGTCAACAAGGCCGATCGCGACGGCGCGGACACCGTCGTACGGGACCTGCGCCACATGCTGTCGCTGGGTCCGGGGGCCGGGGCTGACCGCCGCACCGACGGTGGCTGGCGGGTGCCGATCGTCAAGACCGTCGCGTCCAGGGGTGAGGGCGTCGACGAGCTGCTCGCCGAGATCGAGCGACACGGGGACTGGCTCGGCGCGACCGGTCAACTCGAGGCGCGCCGCCGACGCCGCGCCGCCGACGAAGTGGAGGCCATCGCGCTGAGCGTCCTGTACGGCCGGATCGGGGTTCTGCGCGACAACGAGGCCCTCGCCGGGCTGGCTGCCCGCGTCGTCGCCGGCGAGCTGGATCCGTACGCGGCGGCTGACGAGCTCGTCCGAGCTGCCACCGAGTGATCAGAGTCGCCTCCGTGCGCGAGCACTACGACTTGCTGCCGACACAGGCCGTGAAAGGCGACGACGAGCTGGTCGCCGGGCTCGACGGCTGAGCTGCGGCCCCCACGGCAGGACCGTGGGTCCCGTCGTCCGGCAGACTCGAAGCGTGACCCCGCCCGTGGCTGATAGCCGAGACCTGAGCGCCGCCTTCAGAACCCTGCGGGTGGCGGCCGCGCTGGAGGGCGTGTCCTTCACGCTGCTGCTGATCGGCTCGGTGCTCAAGCGCACGACCGAGACCAACCTCGTACCGATTCTGGGGCCGATCCACGGCGCGCTTTTCGTCGCCGTCGTGCTGCTCGTGCTCAGCCAGCTCTCCCGGCTGCGCTGGTCGCCGAGATTCACCCTCGTCATGCTGACGGTCGGCTCACCCGGCGTGCACTTCGCGCTCCAGGCCACGGTGAAGGAAGGAGTCTGAAAACGTTGGCTGTTGCGACAGTCGGCGTCACCATTGCGCTACATTGATGACATGACGGTTCCGCTGTCGATCCGCTTCAACCACGACGTGCTTGTCCGGTTGCGGAGACGGGCAGCGGCCCTGCCGGACGCGACCCCATCCGGAGTCGTGCAACGACTCGTCGACGAGGGCCTGCGGATGGCCGACCATCCGGGGGTGGCCTTCCGCGACGGACCAGCCGGTCGTCGAGCTGCGCTGATCGTCGGCCCGGACGTGTGGGAGCTGGTCGTCTTTCTGCGTGAGAGCGACGAGCGCGGGCCAGCCGCGCTCAGCGCCGCGGCCGAGACGTTCGCACTGCCAGAGTCCGCGCTGACGGCAGGCATGACCTACTACGCCGCCTTCTCCGATGAGATCGACGCATGGATCGAGAAGGCATACGCCGCGTCCGAGCGTGCCGAGGCCGAGTGGGAGCGCCGGCAGGCACTGCTGGCGTGAGTATCCGCGCAGCCGGGGCGGAGGCGCTGCTGCTCGACGAGATGTTCGCGCCGGTGATCGCGGCGCTCCTGCGCGCGGACGGACACGATGTGACGGCGGTCGCCGGTCATCCGGTGCTGGGAGCCGCCTCGGACCCGTACCTCGCCCACTGGGCGTCTCAGGAGGACCGCCGGGTCGTCACCGAGAACGTGAGAGACTTCGCCCCCCTAGCCGGCCGCGGCGATCCTGCACTGCGCGTGCTCTCACCAGCTCGCGGCGCTTCCCCCGTTCGCGCCGGAACCCAGGGCCACTGGTCGACGCGTTGCGCCTCTGGCTCACGGCACCTGAGGCGCACCTCGGCGAGGCGTGGTTGCGCTGAGACCGCAGCGAGCGTCGAGTCATCTTCACCGATGCCGCGCGGTTGCCAAGTTCCGGCTGTTGCATAACCCCGGCTCGGGTTAGGGTCCGGTCGTTCCCGGAGGCAACCCTTAGGCAACGCCAACGACGCGACTGCTCGCCAGTCGCAGCCCACCTTTCGGCGAGCCTTGGAGAGGCACCAGATGCGCGTAAGCATGAAGGTCGACGGCGTCACCTACGTCGACGAGGTCGAGCCACGTCAACTACTCACCCACCACCTGCGCGACGGGCTCGGCCGGGTCGGCAGACGCGACGGCCTGTGTCCCAGCGGTTGGTCGACCAGCCGCTGGTGACCGCTGAGGCGGTGCGACGACGGCGCGCCGCCCATGACTGCGGCGCTGTGGCGGCGGTCGCGACGTACGCCGGGAAACCGCGCAACCCAGTGCTGCTCGACCGCTCCACCTGATCAGGTGTGAGCGCTGCGGCGACCGGGGACGAGGGGGCGCGCGGCTGGCTGCGGGCGCCACCCCGAACTTGTCGTGCAGGTGGACTGCACCGACGCCAGCGCACCCGATGATGTGGACACCCCGCACGACCTCGCCGCACTGCCCGAAGGAGCCCGATGAAGCTCGAGAATCGGTTCACCGTCCCGGTCCCGGTGGACCAGGCGTGGCAGGTCCTGCTCGATGTGCAGCGGATCGTCCCGTGCATGCCCGGCGCCACCCTGACGAGCATCGACGGCGACCGCTTCGAAGGCACCGTCAAGGTCAAGGTCGGGCCGATCAACCTGACCTACGCCGGCAAGGCCTCGTTCGTCTCCAAGGACGAGGCCACGCACGTCGCCGTGATCGACGGCAACGGCACACAGACCCGCGGTACCGGCGCCGCCAGGGCGCTGATCACCTGCCGGTTGGTCGGTGCGGGCGACACCACGCAGGTCGAGGTGGACACCGAGCTCCATGTCACCGGCAAGCTGGCGCAGTTCGGGCGCGGCGTCCTCGCCGATGTCAGCGGGAAGCTGGTCGACCAGTTCGCGGCGTGCCTGTCCCAGGAGCTCCGGGCCGGCGCTGGTCCTGAGCCGGTGTTCGCCGCCACCGCGGCCGCCCTCGGCACACCGGAGGGGCTGGAGCCGGTCGCCGCGCCGGTCGCCGCTTCCGTCGCCGAGCCGGTCGCGCGTCGTCCGTCGCCCGAGGCGATCGATCTGCTCGACACGGCCGGGGTGCCCGTGCTGAAGCGGCTCCTCCC
>JBBSUR010000188.1:0-4550 GCA_038234255.1 Mycobacteriales bacterium
CTCTCAGCATGACCGAGTCGGAGCCCCCCGGGGTGGCCAAAGCGAGGACAGCCGCACCCGCTGACGTGGGCTTGCGCGTCGTGGTCCGCCAGCGGGTGCGCGAGGAGCAGTACAACGACGTGCTGGGCGAGCTGTTGCAGTGGGACGAGCGGGCGGTGAGCGTGCGCGACAAGTACGGGCAGATCCACAGCGTGCCCCGGTCCGACGTCGTCGCGGCCAAGCGCGTGCCGCCGCCGCCCGAGCCACACTGACACTGCGCCGCCGACGCCGCTTCCGGTGACGGCCGCGCGGAGAAGACGACGCCGATGAGCCTGGTGCCGCTGACGCCGAGCCGCGCGCTGTTCTCCGATGCGGTGCGCAACGACCCGGTCGAGCTCGGTTTGGCCTGCCTGCTCGTCGGCTGCGAGGTCGATCCCGACCTCGACGTCGACCTCTGGCAGGCCCGGCTCGATGCGCTGGCCGAGCGGGTCCGGCCGCTGGTGCCGTCCGGCAGCTCGCCTGCCGCCGCAGCCGAGGGCCTGCGTCGGGGCCTCGGCGAGCAGGCCGGCTTCGGTGGGGGGAACTTCGAGGACCTGCGCTCCTCGCTGCTGCACGAGGTGCTGCTGCGGCGCACCGGCCTGCCGCTGCTGCTGTCGGTCGTGTGGTTGGAGGTCGCGGCCCGGCTGCCGATCCGCGCGTACGCCGTGGGACTGCCCGGTCATGTCGTCGTCGGCATCGGCCGGCCGCGGCGCGAGCACGTGCTGGTCGACCCCTATGCCGGCGGCAGTGTCCTGACCGCCGAGCAGCTCGTCGGGCCGCGCGGTGCCCCGCTGACGCCGAGGCCGCTCGCTCGGGTCGACCTGTTGCTGCGGCTGCTCACCAACGTCCGCGCCCTCACCACACGGCAGCCGCCGAGCCTGTCCAGCGCGGCGACCCGGCTGTGGGCGGTGGAGCTGTCGCTGCTGCTGCCCCGCCATCCGGTCGCGCTGCGCCGCGAACGCGGCGAGTTGCAGGTCCGGCTCGGCGACCACCTCGGCGGCGCGCAGGAGCTCGAGACGTACGCCATGGTGGTCGGCAACTCGCAGGAGAAGCTGGACGCGCGGCGAGCCGCCCGCCAGGCACGCGCCCAGCTGAACTGAGCCGGCGCGCCGTACCCTTCGCCCGTGCTGCGTCTGACCGACACCCAGACCAAGACCGTGCGCGAGGTGACGCCGGCGACGCCCGGGCGCCTCGCGGTGTACGCCTGTGGGCCGACCGTCTACCGCTACGCCCATGTGGGGAACCTGCGGACGTTCTTGCTGACCGACCTGATCCGGCGTACGGCGCAGCGGCGCGGCCTGCAGGTGCAGCTCGTCCAGAACATCACCGACGTAGGGCATCTCGCCGACGACACGTCCCTGGACTCGACCGGCGAGGACAAGCTGCTCACCCAGGCCCGGCTGGAGGACAAGAGCCCGTTCGCGATCGCCCGCTTCTACGAGGAGGCGTTCCACCGGGATCTGGCGCTGCTGAACATCCGGCCGGCCGACGCCTGCCCGCGGGCCTCAGAGTGGATTCCGTCGATGATCGCGCTGATCTCGCGGTTGGTGGAATCGGGGCACGGCTACGTCGGTGCGGACGGTTCGGTCTACTTCGCCGCGCAGTCCTACGACGGGTACGGGGGGTTGTCCGGCAACCGGCTGGAGAACCTGCGGGCGGGCCACCGTGAGGACGCCGAGGCGCTGACCGCCGGCAAGCGGTTCCACGCCGACTGGGCGCTGTGGAAGCTGGCCGGCGAGGCGCGCGAGATGGTGTGGGACTCACCGTGGGGAAAGGGTTTTCCCGGTTGGCACGTGGAGTGCTCGGCCATGTCGCTGGACCTGCTCGGCCCGGTGATCGACCTGCACACCGGCGGGATCGACCTGCGCTTCCCGCACCACGAGGACGAGCGGGCGCAGAGCAACTGCGCGGTGAGCAGCGGCGGCGAGGTGGTTCGGCACTGGGTGCACGGGGAGCACCTGCTGTTCGAGGGCCGCAAGATGGCCAAGTCGAGCGGCAACGTGGTGCTGCTGTCTGACGTCATCGCCCGCGGCTACGACCCGTTGGCGCTGCGGCTGGCGTTCCTGTCCTCGCGCTACCGCCAGCAGGCCAACCTGTCGTGGGACGCCATCGCGGCGGCGGACCGCACGCTGTCCCGGTGGCGTACCGCCGTCGCCGGCTGGGCCGAGCACCCGTCCGCGGCGATGGACGGCGGCAGTGCGGCCGCGGTGCTGGACGCGTTCGAGGACGACCTCGACACCCCGAGAGCGCTGCAGGTGCTGCGCCGGCTGGAGAAGGACGACGCGGTGCCGCCCGGCGCGAAGTTCGAGACCTTTGCGCACGTGGACGCGCTGTTCGGGCTCGACCTGGTGCGGCTCGTCGGCCAGCCGGTGCAGGTGGAGGTCCTGCCGGACGGTGCGGCCGGGCTGCTGGACGCGCGGGCTGCGGCGCGGGCGGGAAGAGACTTTGCCGCCTCCGACCGGCTGCGCGACGAGCTGGCTGCGCAGGGAGTCGTGGTGAAGGACACGCCGGACGGTCAGGAGTGGTCGCTGGGTTGAGGGAGGGGGGGCTTCGCACGCTGGCCCGCCGCCCCCCCCGGGCCGGCCCGGCCCGGCATCATCGCAACTTCCCCAGCACTCACCTGCTGGGGATCTTCCGAAGATGATGAGTGGAGTTGTCGAGCGGCCAGTTACAGCAGCACCGCTCGGAGCTGAGCAGCGACGCGAGGGCCCTCGTGGCGCAGGTTGCCCGTCGTGATGCGCAGCAGAAGGAGCCGGTCGTGCTGTTCGGCGATGACGACGTCGTTGGCTCGGAGTGCATCGTCGTCCCAGTCGCCGACCAGCCGGTGGTGCGCGCCGTCGATCTCGGCGGTCACCCGCTGACGCTTCCACCAGGCATCCAGATAGCGCACCTTGCCGGCACGCACCGGGCGCTGCAGTTCGTCCGGCGGCGGCAAGCCGTGACGCCGCAGGAATCGCAGGAAGTCCAGTTCGCTGGCCGCGTGCGCACCGAACTCCACGTCATCGAGCACAATGCCGAGCAGTCCTCTCCGGCGAAGGCGCGGCATGCCCTCGAGCGTGCTCCGCAGGCCCGCCGGCCGGACAAGTCGCTGCTGCACGGCCGCGGCCACCCGCCACTCGGCCGCCCGGTCGCTCGTCGCCCAGGCCGCGGCATGCAACACGGCCGGGCCCACCCGGAGCAAGGCCGGTTGCCGTGCCGGATGCGTCCACAGTTCGAGCCCGCGAACACGGTGCGGGACCAGACGAAGGGTCTGGTCACCTTGGGCGGGGAACGACTGACGCACCACGATGCGGCGCTCCGGAATGGCGACGTGGACAACGGCGGGGCTCGGCACACGCATGCCGTACTCGATGAGCGCGGCATCGGCCGACAGAGCGGCTTTCGACCCTGCGTAGAGGACTGACGCCCACGCTCGCTGCCGGTCGGTGATCTCGCCGTTATGGCCGACCGCGACTCCCGGCAGGACCGACTGCCAACGACCACTGTCCAGGCGCCACTGCCAGGCATCCTCGCTCAGCCCACCCAGCCGCGCCTGCCGCCGACCGATCACGCCGTCCTGCTGCATGAGCAGCTCGTCCCACGTGGGTGGAGTGACTTTTCGCGCAGGTGAGCTCATGGCAGGCAGCCTCGGTGCCGCAAGCACCCTCGTCAGCCCCGCGCGCGTCATCTGTGGAGGGGGCGGCACAGATCTTCGCAATTTCCACAGCACTCCAATGCTGGGGATCTTGCAATGATCTTGGGGGCCGGGCGCTGGTGCCGGCCGGTCAGCCGGGCGCGGGCGCGGGCGCTGGGTCAGCGCGGGTCAGCCGGGCGCGGGCGCGGCCGCGGGCGCGGGCGCGGGCGACGCCGGGCGGACCGCCCGGTCAGCGCGGCGCCCCGCAGACGAAGCGCGGCTCCGGCAGGTAGCGGGTCAACAGGTCCTCCCGCTTCACCTCCACCCCACCGGCCACCAGCACCCTCGTCACCACGATGTCGAAGCCCCGCTCCCCCCGGCTCGCCGTGCAGTCCTTGCGCTGGACGTACTGCGTGTCGAAGTCGCGCAGCCTGGTCCGCGGACCGGTGAGGGATCGCACCTCGTCGAAGCGCTTGACGCCCCAGAAGGTCACCGTGATCGACGTACCGGTGAAGGAGGTGTCGATGAGCACCCCCTTGGGGCTGTCGTTGCGGAAGATCAGGTCCGGCTTCGGGAAGGACACCGTCGCCTCGCGCCCCGGCGGGTAGCGGCTGATGTAATAGCTGTGCGGGGTGTGCGTGACGTCCTCCAGCCCGCTGAAGAAGACGGCGTTGAACAGGGTGGTGGCGAACTGCGAGATGCCCCCACCGACCGCGTCGACGAACTCGCCCTCCAGGATCTGCGGCGCCGGCTTGAAGCCGCGCGCCTCGTCCCGCGGGCCGACGAAGGCGTTCAGGTCGAACGTCTCCCCCGGCCGCAGCAGGTGGCCGTCGACGATCTCGGCGATGCGGTGGATGTTGTCCACCCGCGGCCGGCAGCAGGGGTGCTTGGTGGTGAAGGTGCCGATCTGCTCGCGGAC
>JBBSUR010000189.1:0-4514 GCA_038234255.1 Mycobacteriales bacterium
CGCCAGCGAGGTGCTCGAGACGCGCGGGCACCTGATGGACACCGGCGTGCTCGCCCGCGTGCTCGACGACGTGCTGTCCTACGGTGGCGACTACCGCATCGACCGCCTGGATGTCGGGCGGGCGCACGAGGACGAGTCGTACGCCCGGATCGTCGTCTCGGCCGCCGACGACGAGACACTCGCCCGGTTGCTGATGCGCCTGCAGACGCACGGCGTCAACCAGGTCGATCCGGGCGAGGCGATGCTGCGCGAAGTCGATCGCGACGGGGTGTTCCCCGACGACTTCTACTCGACCACCAACCTGGAGACGGTCGTGCGGATCGGGGCGACCTGGGTGCCGGTCGAGCAGCCGGAGATGGACTGCGGCCTGCTGGTGTCCGGCGGGCGGGTGTGCACCGTGCCGGTCTCGGACGTACGCGCCGGCAGCCTCGTCGTCTGCGGCGCCTCCGGCGTGAAGGTCGTCCTTCCGTTGCGCGAGCACAGCACCACCGAGGGCAGTTTCGAGTTCATGTCCTCGACGGTGTCCAGCGAGAAGCCGCAGTCGCTGCTGCTGCGCCAGATCGCCGCCCAGCT
The DNA here is from genome assembly GCA_038234255.1 of Mycobacteriales bacterium. Taxonomy (GTDB): domain Bacteria; phylum Actinomycetota; class Actinomycetes; order Mycobacteriales; family SCTD01; genus SCTD01. Next base: position 574 of record JBBSUR010000189.1, read on the forward strand.
GCGCGAGGTCAAGCGCGACGGCGGCAGGATCCTGTGGGTCGGCGGGCCGGCGGTCATCCACACCGGGGCGGCGCCGGCGATGGTCGCCCTGGTCGAAGCCGGCTACGTGGACGTGCTGTTCGCCGGCAACGCGCTGGCGACCCACGACATCGAGGCGGCGCTGTACGGCACGTCGCTCGGCGTCGACCTCGCCGCCGGCAAGGGGGTCGAGCATGGACACGAGCACCACATCCGGGCGATCAACACGATCCGCCGGGCCGGCTCGATCGCCGAGGCGGTGTCCGCCGGGGTGCTCACCAGCGGGGTGATGCACGCGCTGGTCCGCTGCCGCAAGCGCTTCGTGTTGGTCGGCTCGGTCCGCGACGACGGTCCGCTGCCGGACGTGCACACCGACATGCTCGCCGGGCAGCGGGCGATGCGGGCGGAGCTGCCCGGGGTCGGCTTCGCCATCATGGTGGCCACGATGCTGCACTCGATCGCGACCGGGAACCTCCTGCCCGCCTCGGTGCCGCTGGTCTGCGTGGACATCAACCCGGCGACGGTCACCAAGCTGGCCGACCGCGGCTCGGCCCAGGCCGTGGGGATCGTCACCGACATCGGGCTGTTCCTCGAGGGGCTGGCCCGCGAGCTGGTCCCCGGGTTCGGCTGACCCGGGGCTCAGCCCAGGTCGACGACCAGCGGCAGGTGGTCGCTCACCGGTCCGGGGTCGGGTCGCTGCACGCCGAGCACGGTCAGGCGCGGGTCGACGAACAAGGCGTCGATCCGGCGCCGCGGCGCGCGCGCCGGGAAGGTCGGCCCGCAGCCGGCTCCCACGTCGACCAGCCCCTCGGACAGCGCCGCCCAGGCCGGGCCGTCCGCCTCCTCGTTGAGGTCGGCGCCGACAACCAGCCGCCCGTCCGGCAGGATCGCCCGCAGCCGACGAGCCGTATCCCACCGCGCCCCCGCGTCGAGGTCCAGGTGGGTGCCCAGCACCACCACGCGGAGCCCGTCGAGGTCCAGCACGGCGATCACCGCCCCACGACGGTGCAGCCCGGATCGCTTCGCCAGGCGTATGGCGGAGGCGTCCGCGACCACCACAGGTGCGGCGACCAGAAGCAGGTTGCCGGCGGCTGGAGCCCCGCCGACGACGCGGCGCAGGCCGGCGCGACGGGCGAGCCGCCAGCCCGACCAGCGCCAGAGCAGCAGCCGCGGCGCCTCCTGCAGGAGCACCACGTCCGGCCGAAGCCCGGCGAGAGTCGCTGCTACGCCGCGGGAGTCGTCCCGCAGCGAGCGGACGTTCCAACTGACGACCCGCACATCTACCGGGACGCCGCGGGCCGGGTGCGCGGGGCTAGCTGGTGCTGCGGCGGCGGCGCGGGGTGGGGATGCGCGGCTGCTCCAGGAACGTACGCACGCCCGCCAGCAGCTCGACCCGGTCGGCCTGCCGCCCGTCGCGCTCCCAGACGTGCCGGCCGCAGGCGGTGCAGCTGTGCAGCACAAGCGTCACCCCACGGTTGGTCACCTCGATGCCGGACATCGTCCGGTGGCAGCAGCTGGTCGGGGTCCGCGTGGTCTGGGTCGGCTTGGTGGAGATCGAAGTCGTCATGTGGGTCAGCGTGGTGCATCCGGCGGCGTAGGACCATGGCCAGATAGGACCACTTCCGGGCCATATCGGACACCCGGGCGGGTACGACGACCCGTCAGCTCAGCAGTGGCGCGCCAGGTCGGCGGCCCCGACCAGACCGGCGTCGTTGCCGAGCTCGGCCGGGCGGATGTCGGCGTGCGGGCGCGCCGTCGTACCGGTCAGCCGGTCGGCGAAGACCCGCCGGGCCGGCGCCAGCAGCAGCTCGCCGGCCTCGGACACCCCGCCGCCGATGACAAAGGCGCCGGGGTCCAGGACCGCGGCAAGGTCGGCCAGCCCCTGCCCGAGCCACGCCCCGATCTCGGCGAAGCAGTCCAGCGCGGCCGGGTCGCCTTCGCGGGCAGCCTGGGTGACCTCCAGCGCCTCGATCCCCTCCGGCCGGCCACCGCCCAACTCGAGCAGCCGCTTGCCGTATCCCCTTTGCACATCGGCGATTTCGCGTGCCTCGCGAAGCAACGCGCGCCCCGAGCAGTACTGCTCCCAGCAGCCGTGCTGACCGCAGCCGCACCGCCGCCCGGAGTCGCTGACCCGCATGTGCCCGAACTCCGCCCCGATCCCGTAACGGCCGCGGTAGAGCTCACCGTCCAGCACGATCCCGCCGCCGATGCCGGTGCCCACGGTGACCACGACCAGGTGCCCTTCCCCCCGGCCGGCGCCGAAGCGGTATTCGCCCCACGCGGCCGCGTTCGCGTCGTTCTCCACCACGACCGGAAGCCCGATCCGGGCGCTGACCGCCTCCCGCAACGGCTCGGCGCGCCAGGACAGGTTGGGGGCGACCAGCACCGTCGAGCGGTCGGCCGAGACGAATCCGGCGGCCCCGACCCCCACCGCCTCGACCCCGTATGCCTCGACCTCAGCTGCCCCCAGCTCCGCAGCGGCGATCCGCAGCTCCGTGACGCAGGTGGCGACCACGTCCTCGACATCGGTCGGCGACGCCGACGGGGTCGGCCGGCGGGTACGTGCCAGGATCGTCCCGGCCTCGTCGACCAGTCCGGCGGCGACCTTGGTGCCGCCGACGTCGACGCCGATGGTGAGCATCAGTCCTCGCGTACGTCGATGTGCTCGACCCGCCCGGACCCGTTCGGCGCGGCGCCGGGGGCAGCTCCGCCAGCAGCGCCGGCAGCGCCGGGGGCGAGCACCGTGCTGCGCAACGCCGCGACGAACGACGCTGCCGCGTCGAACAGGTGCTCCACCGTCTCGGGCCGCACCGAGCGCAGCGCCGAGACCGCCTGGCACAGCGGACATACCGAGCATTCCGGCGCACCGGTGGCCAGGTGCTCGGCGTCGACGAATCCGCTTGCCCGGGAGCGGGCCCAGTCCTCGACGGCGCCGAACAACCGGCCGGCCTCCTCGGCGGCCGAGCCCAGTGACCCCGAGCCTGGTGGTGGGGCGCTCATGTGCCCGTCCTGCTCATGTGCGGGACCACAGCGCCGGGTCGGGCTCGAACCGCACGACCAGCCGCCCACTGCTCAGCGTCGCCCCCGCGACGGTGCACCGGCGCAGGGCACTGGGCAGCGCGAGCACCCGGCGGTGACCGGCGACGGTGACGACCAACTCGTCACCGGACCTGGCCAGGTCCACCTCGTCGAGCGTGGCCAGTGGCAGGGCCAGTGACAGCGAGAAGCCGTCCGCCGTCCGCGCCACCGCCAACAGCTCGGGCGGGTCCGCTACCTGCGCGCCGGGGTCGGCGTCGCCGTACAGCAGCCGACCCAGCTCGGTGAGCGCCAGCAGGCCGACCGGCTCGGCCGGGCGGTAGGCCAGCTCGCGCACCGGCAGTGCGCCCGCGTCCGCGCGCACCCTCGCCAGCTGCTCGGTCTGCGCGGCCACCCAGCCGGCCAGGAACGGCTCGTCAGACGGCGGGAACACCCGGTTGGCGAGCAGCGCGTCGACCCGATAGCCATACAGCGCAAGGGAAGTCAGCGTGCGCCGGGCCTCGGCAACCACGACCGCCTCGGGGGTCAGCACCAGACGCACGGTCGTCGTCGGGGCGGTCAGCACCGCGCGTACGCCCAGCAGTTCGCGGTGCAGCCGCTCGACCGCGTCGAAGACATCCTCGTGCGGGACGACCGGGCCGGACACCCGCGACAGCAGCGGACGGATCGCCCGCAGCGCCCGGCGCTGGGCGGGAAAGACCCGCTCGACGTACCAGGACAAGGCCTCGGGCAGCGCCAGCAGCCGCAGCGTGTCGCCGGTCGGCGCGCAGTCCACTACGACCAGGTCCCACGGCCCGGTCGTGACCTGCCGGGTCACCTCGAGCAGCGCGAGCACCTCCTCGGCGCCGGGCAGGACGGTGAGCTCCTCGGCCTGCAAGGCGTCGACC
>JBBSUR010000190.1:0-4465 GCA_038234255.1 Mycobacteriales bacterium
CCGGCCTGCCAGGAACCAACCGCGCGCTCGCCCTCCTCGGTCCTGACGTAGACGGTGCCCTGCTCGTCGATCCGGCCCCACTCGCTCATGCTGCTCACTCCCGGTGTCGCGGAGCGCCCGTGCGGCGCGCCGATGCGGCCCCTGGACCGCGCTCCGGTCCATTCTCGCCGATGGACGACCGGGCCGGTTGTCGGGCGGCTCTGGCAAGGTCGTCAGCATGACGACGACCGCGCCGACACCCGGGCGCGACCAGGCCGAGCGACACCTGCGCGCGCTGGCCGGTGAGCAGGCGCGGCTGCGCGAGGACCAGTGGGCGGCGATCGAGGCGCTGGTCGGCGGGCGCCGGCGGGCACTGGTCGTGCAGCGCACCGGGTGGGGCAAGTCCGCGGTCTACTTTGTCGCGACCGCGCTGCTGCGGGCCGCCGGCGCCGGACCGACCGTGATCGTCAGCCCGCTGCTGGCCCTGATGCGCAACCAGATCGCGGCCGCCGAGCGGGCCGGCATCCGGGCCGTCACCGTCAACTCCAGCAACGTCGAGGACTGGCAGGCGGTCTACGCCGACGTGGAGCGGGGCGACGTCGACGTCCTGCTGGTCAGTCCCGAACGGCTGAACAACCCGGGCTTCCGCGACGCCGTGCTGCCCCGGCTGGCGGCCAGCGCGGGGCTGCTGGTGGTGGACGAGGCCCACTGCATCTCCGACTGGGGTCACGACTTCCGGCCCGACTACCGGCGCATCCGCACGCTGCTGGCCGAGCTGCCGGCCGGGACGCCGGTCCTGGCGACGACCGCGACGGCCAACGGCCGCGTGGTGGCCGACGTGGCTGAGCAGCTGGCGACGGGCGGCGGCTCGACGCTGGTCCTGCGGGGCGCGCTGGACCGCGACTCGCTGCACCTGGCGGTGGTGCGCCTGCCGAGTCCCGCGCACCGCTGGGCCTGGCTCGCCGACACCCTGGACCACCTGCCCGGCAGCGGCATCGTCTACTGCCTCACCGTGGCAGCGACCGACGAGGTCGCGTCGTTCCTACGCAGCCGGGGCATCGCCGCCGCGGCGTACTCCGGGCGGACCGACGACGCCGAGCGGCGGTGGGCCGAGGACGACCTGCTCGGCAACCGGCTCAAGGCCCTCGTCGCCACCAGCGCCCTGGGCATGGGCTTCGACAAGCCCGATCTCGGCTTTGTCGTGCACCTCGGTGCGCCGCACTCGCCGATCGCCTACTACCAGCAGGTCGGGCGAGCCGGGCGCGGCGTGCGTCGGGCCGAGGTGGTGCTGCTGCCCGGCGCCGAGGACGAGGCGATCTGGCGCTACTTCGCCTCGCTGGGCTTTCCCGCCGAGGAGCAGGTACGTCGGGTGCTGGCCGTGCTGGATGCCGCCGGGAAACCGCTGTCGACCGCCGCGTTGGAGGCCCACGTCGACCTGCGCCGCACCCGGCTGGAGACGATGCTGAAGGTGCTCGACGTCGACGGCGCGGTGCGCCGGGTCAGTGGCGGTTGGACGGCGACCGGACAGCCCTGGCAGTACGACGCCGACCGCTATGCCCGGGTCGCCGCCGACCGGGCGGCCGAGCAGCAGGCGATGCGTGACTACGCCGGGACCCCCGACTGCCGGATGCTGTTCCTGCGCCGCCAGCTCGACGATCCCGAGGTGCTGGACGGCACGGCCGCGGACTGCGGGCGGTGCGACCGGTGTTGCGGCGCGACACTTCCCACGGTAGGGCCCACGGCGGTGTCCGCCGATGCGTTGGCCGCGGCGCAGGCCTCGCTCGGTCGCCCCGGGGTCGAGGTCGAGCCCCGCCGGATGTGGCCGACCGGTCTGGCCGCCGTCGGGATCGGGCTGTCCGGCCGGATTCCGTCCGCGGAACAGGCCGACAGTGGGCGGGCGCTGGGCCGGCTGTCCGACGTGGGCTGGGGCGCCCGGCTACGTGCGCTGCTCGGCGACTCGAGCCCCGACATCCCCGTGCCCGACGACGTCTTCGCCGCGGTGGTCGAGGTGCTGAAGCACTGGGGCTGGCCGGTCCGGCCGGGCGGCGTGGTGGCGCTGCCCTCGCGGTCGCGGCCGGTCCTGATCGGCAGCCTCGCGGTCCGCCTCGCCGAGGTCGGCCGCCTGCCGCTACTGGGCACCTTGGAGCGGGTGGGCGATTCGCCGGCCGGCGCTGGTCGCAGCAACAGCGCGCAGCGGCTGCGCTCGGTGCACGGCGCGTTCGGCGTACCGGCCGGAATGGTTCTGGACGGCAGCCCGGTGCTGCTGGTGGACGACCAGGTGGACACCGGCTGGACGCCCACCGAGGCCGCGCGGGTGCTGCGTGCGGCCGGCGCCGGGCCGGTCCTGCCGCTGGTGCTGGCGCTGGGGTGAGCGTCACGGCGTCGGGCCCAAAGGGACCGCGCTGTCGATGATCTGGTGGCTGAGCGTGTTCCGGGTCGCGGCTCCGGTGTGGGACCTCCTCGGCCGCTCAGGTCCGGCGGTGGAACATCTCATGGACGCTGCGCGCGTCGCGGTCCGGCGGGCAAACGAAGCGTCGCGGTCCGGCGGGCAAACGAAGCGCGGGGGCCACCGATGCCGACCCCGCGCCGACACGCCGCACCCGACAGCCCAGAGCCTCATCTCGGCCAGACGAGACCGCCCGGGATCACCGCCGGGCCGGTCCGGACACGGCACGGAGCCGACCGCGATGTTCGATGCCCTGATAGGGCTGCTGGATGGGACACAGGGGCTCATGCCGCCGACGCCACCGACGCCACTCCCCGTACCCTCGGCTCCATGACCTGGCACGCTCGACAGTTGGCCCAGCAGACCGGCCGCACGTTCGTGATCACCGGCGCCAACAGCGGCATCGGCCTGGAGGCGGCCCGCGATCTGGTCTCCCGCGGTGGCCACGTGATCCTGGCCGTGCGCGACACCGGCAAGGGCGAGCAGGCCCAAGCGACGATGCCTGGACCGGGAGCCTCCAGCGTCGTCGAACTGGACCTGGCCGACCTGGACTCGGTGGCGACCTGCGCCAAGGGTCTGCTCGCCGGGCACACCGACCTGTCGGCGCTGGTGTGCAACGCCGGCGTGATGGGCGGACCACTTTTGCTGACCGCGCAGGGCTTCGAGCGGCAGATGGCGACCAACTACCTCGGCCACGCCGCGCTCGTCACGGCGCTGTGGCCGCTGCTGCACTCCGCCGCCGGGCGGGTCGTCGTGATGTCCAGCATCGCCGCCCGAGGTGGCCGACTGAGCGCCTCGACGACCCGGGAGGAGCTGGTCGACCCGGGCTCGTCCTACGATGCCCAGCAGGCGTACCGGAACTCCAAGCAGGCTAACCTGCTCTTCGCGCAGGAGCTGCACCGCCGGGCCAGCGCCGCCGGCTCACCGGTCGGCGCCATCGCCGTCCACCCCGGGGTGAGCTCCACCAACCTGGTCCCCCGGCTGCTGCAGGACAGCGGCTGGTCCCGCCTCGTCCCAGCCTCCCGGCTGATCACCAAGGTCGCGCTGCAGTCGGCCAGTGCCGGCGCCCTGCCGACGCTGCGCGCCCTGGACCACAGCACGCCGAGCGGCGCCTTCGTCGGGCCGGCGAAGCTCGGTCAGATCCGCGGCCGGCCCGAGCTGCTCGACGTCTACGCCTCCGGCAAGGATCCGGCGGTCGCCGCCCGGCTGTGGGAGCTGACCGAGGAGCTGCTCGGCGCGCCCCTGCCGGTTTAGCCGGACCCGGTCCAGTCATGGGTTCCGTCCTGGTCGGTGTGGTCATGGCCGTCGGTCTGCTGGGCGTGCTGGTCCCACTGCTGCCCGGCACCGCGCTGATCCTCGCGGCGGGCATCGCGTGGGCGCTGCTGGTGGTCCAGGACGGCTCCGGCCGTTGGGTCGTCGTCGCCATCATGGCTGGGCTGTTCCTCGTCGGCTTCGCCCTGAAGTACGCGCTGCCCAGCCGTCAGTTGGCCGGACAGCTGCCGCGCACCACCCTGCTGCTCGGCGCCGCCGGAGCCGTGGCCGGCTTCCTCGTGCTGCCGCCGCTCGGACTGCTCGTCGGCGGGGTGCTCGGCGTCTACCTCGGTGAGGCGCGCCGGCTCGGGTCCGGCCCGGAGGCCCGGCGGGCCACGGGGCAGGTGCTGAAGGCGGTCGGGCTGGGGATCCTCGCCGAGCTGGCCGCCGGCGTGCTCATGGTCGGCACCTGGCTGGTCGGGCTCGCGATCACCTGACACCTCGGGTCACGTAACGACCGCCCGCCTCGAGCAGCTCGACATGCCTACCCGCTCGACGATGCGTTCCTTCGGCGGTATCCCGTCAGGCGTCGAGGGCCGGCTCGTCGAGGCTGGCGCGAATGTCCTTCAAGCGGCGGAAGAGCCGGCGCTGGTCCGCAACTGCGGTGACGAACCCGTACCGCTGGTAGAAGCGGACAGCCGCGTCATCGATGGCGTCGACGACGACAACACAGGTGCCAGATGTCGAGTTCTTCGTGCGCGCCTCGGGTCGTTCGAGGCGTACCCCCGG
>JBBSUR010000191.1:0-4451 GCA_038234255.1 Mycobacteriales bacterium
GAGCAGGGTCAGGAGCACTTCGCTGTCGGCGGCGGTGAGCCGGAACCGGCCGCTGAGCATCCCGTCGGCTTCGCGGGAGCTCTGCAGGTAGCGCTTGTTCTCCTGCGAACGCATGTCGGCTTCGAACTGCGGTTCGCACCAAGTCGCGAGCAGGTGGCTGACGTGTTTGGCCAACTCCTGCGGGTCGCGTTGGGCGGCGAGCGCGACCAGCGCCGGTTCGGCCTCGGCGAGCGCGTCCGGGTCGATCGGGCCGACCAGGCGGGTCAGGACCGCAGCCTGCACTGGGCCGACGCGGCCGTCGCGGACCGCGGCCGCGACCAGCGGCAAACGAACGCAGCAGCATCGCGGTCCGCACCGCTGTGCCGGCGGCGCTGGCATCGCAGCCGGAAACGTCGCGCAGCCAGTGCCCAGGGCCGGCCCGAGCGCGGTCAGCACCGACTGCAGCTCGGTGATGCACAGCCCGGTCGGGTCCAGGCCGGTGAGCGTGTCGACGGCGGCCGTCAACGCGCCGGTCACCGTGCTCGTCCTCGAACTGGTCACCGGACTCGCTGCCCGAACTTATGTGCTAATCATAGCCGATGGGCAGCGGTTCGGCCAGCCTATCCACACCCGATTCTGCTGCCAGGCAGGCGCTTTGGCTCAGCCGGAAAGTCAACAGCACCCACCCCCTATGTGGACAACCCGATCCCGCGTTCCAGGCGTGCCGCCGGCGCCTGAACCCTCACCCGGTCGACCCCTCAGCCGCTCAGTCCTCGCCGGCCAGGGCAGCCAACAGCCGCCGCAGGGAGTCCAGCCGCGCCGCACTAGCCTGCCCACCGGCGACCCAGGCCGCCAGCGTGCAGCCAACGGTGTCGGCATGGTGGGCGCAGCCTGGCGGGCAGTACGCCGCTCCCTCGGCGAGGTCCGGAAAGGCGGCGAGCACCCTGGCGACGGTGACCGCTCCGAGCCCGAACGAGCGAACGCCCGGGGTGTCCACGACGGTGCCACCCCCTGGCAGCGGCAGCGCGACGGCGGACGACGACGTGTGCCGGCCCTTGCCCACGCCGGTGACCTCGCCGACCGCCCGGAAGGCGTCGGGCACGAGCCGGTTGACCAGCGTGGACTTGCCGACCCCGGACTGGCCGAACAGCACACTGGTACGGCCGGCGAGCCGTCTGCTGAGCTGCGCCACCCCGGCGTCGTCGATTCCCGGTCCGGTGACGACCGCCTCGACGCCGAGCGGGGCGTAGAGGCCGAGCAACTCCGCCGGGTCGGCCAGGTCACTCTTGGTGAGGCACAGCAGCGGCAGGAGTCCCCCGTCGTACGCGGCGACGAGGCAGCGGTCGACCAGCCGGGGGCGGGGAACTGGGTCGGCGAGAGCGGTGACTACCACCAGCAACTCGGCGTTGGCGACGACGGCGCGTTCGACCGGGTCGCTGTCGTCGGGGGTACGGCGCAGCAGCGACGTCCGCGGCTCCAGCCGCACGATGCGGGCCAGTGCGTCCGGCCCACCGGTGCGGTCGCCCACGACAGCGACGCGGTCCCCGACCACCACGGCGCGCCGCCCGAGCTCGCGGGCTCGGACCGCCGTGACGAGCGACCCCTCGGCGGTACGCAGCCGGTAGCGACCCCGGTCGACGGACAGCACCTGTGCCGGGCTCGCGTCGTCGTGCGCGGGCCGGGTTCGCGTACGCGGTCGCGAGCTTCGCCCGGGTCGGACCCGTACGTCGTCCTCGTCGAGCTCGCGCGGGCTCATCGCAAGTGTGAAATCACAGGCCGAGCATCCGGTTCCAGGAGCCGACGAAATCCGGCACGGTCTTGCGTGTCGTGGCGACGTCCAGGATGGCGATGTCGTGAACACCGAGGCCGAGCACCGCCCAGGCCATGGCGATGCGATGGTCGTCGTAACTCGCCACTGTCCCGCCGGTCAGCGGTCGCGGAGTGACCGTCAGCCCGTCCGCGTGCTCCTGCACGTCGCCGCCCAAGCGGTTCAGCTCGGTGGCCAGCGCCGCCAGCCGGTCGGTCTCCTGCAGCCGGATGTGCCCGACCCCCCGGAAGCGGCTGGGTGAGTCGGCCAGCGCTGCCAGGGCGGTGAGCACGGGCGTCAGCTCGGGGGCGTCCCGAAGGTCGACGTCGATCCCGTTCAGGGTGTCCCCCCCGGACACCGTGACCGAGTCATCGGTGCGGCTGACCTGACCCCCCATCGCCTCGAGCAGCTCCGGCAGCACCGCTCCGGGCTGGACGGTGTGGCGGGGCCAGCCGGGGACGGTGACCGACCCGCCGGCCACCAGGGGCGCCGCGAGGTAGGCCGCCGCAGTGGAGAGGTCCGGCTCGACGATGACGTCCCGCGGGCGCAGGGGACCGGGTTCGACCCGCCAGCGGTCGCGGGTGCTGTCGTCGACCGCCGCACCGGCGTCCCGCAGCGCCGCCACGGTCATCGCCAGGTGCGGTGCGCTCGGTATCGGCGCTCCCTCGTGGCGCACGGTCAGGCCGTGCGCGAAGCGGGGCGCGGCCAGCAGCAGCCCGCTGACCAGCTGGGAGGACTGCGAGGCGTCGAGGGTGACCGCTCCTCCGCGCACGCCACCATGGCCGCGTACGACCACCGGAAGCGCGTCGACCCGGTCCAGATCGGCGCCGAGGTCGCGCAGCGCCGCGAGCAGCGGTCCGATCGGCCGCTCGCGCACCCGTGCGTCGCCGTCGAAGCGAACCTCACCCGTGGCGAGGGTCGCCAACGGGGGCAGGAAACGGGCGACCGTGCCGGCGTTGCCGACGTCGATGTCTGGCGCCCGCGGCTGCAGCGGACCGGGGACGCCGACGACCTCCCAGGTGTCTTCCTGACTGTCGGTGATCGAAACGCCGAATGTCCTTAGAGCCGCAGCCATGAGTTCGGTGTCCCGGCTGCGGAGCGGCTGACGGAGGATGGAGGCGCCGTCGGCGAGCGCGGCGAGCACCAGCAGCCGGTTGGTCTGGCTCTTCGAGCCGGGCAGCGGAACACGTGCGTCCAGCGCATGTCTGGCTCTGGGGGCGGACCAGACGTCGAGAGGCACCGGTCCAGACTTCCACTGCCGTTGCATGCTGTGTTCACTGGAGCGCTTGTTTGGGCGCCGACGGAAAATTTCTCACTCCGCACCGTCACCAAAGCCGCGCATGGCCGTTACGGAGAGTAGTGAACGACCGTGCTGCTCATCTGGGCGCGTACGTCGATCGCTGAGTTTGACCTGCCACATGCACCGGCGCATCCGTGTCGGTGCCATGGACGGGACGCGTTGATCTGAGCGGTCCTCACCGACACCGCAAGGTGCACGGAGAACCGCGGTCGCCAGACCGCTCAGGGAGCAAGTGGCGAGACCGACTCGTCCGGAATCACGTGCCCACGGGCACTTAGCCTCCGGATGGAACACACATGACACCACCTTCGGCGCCTTGGCGCCTTCCCCCTGCACGAAGCACGTCACGGCGCTCCCTTCAGGCACTGCTGGTGTGTGCAGTCGCGCTTCCACTCAGTGTCGTCCCGGCGTCGAGCGCCTTCGCCGAGGCCGGGCCAGCCGAGGTGGCCAAGCCGGTCCAGGCCCAGGAAGTCGCACCTGCTGAGCCAGCGAACGGCCGCCAGCCCAGGCCTGCTGCTCAAGTAAAGAACGGCCAGGGCAAGGGCAATGGCAATGGCAACGGCGACGGCAATGGCAATGGCAATGGCAATGGCAATGGCAATGGCAATGGCCGGGGCAATGGCCAGGGAAACGGGAACCAGGACGGCCCGGGGGCGGATGCGAACAAGATCACGATCTGCCACGCGACCAACTCTATGAAGAACCCCTTCAATGAGATCACTATCGCCAAGCGGGGTGCGATTAGGGGCCACGCCGGGAGCGGCCACCAGGACGGCCGGGATATCATCCCAGCGTTCACCTACGTGGATAAGCTCGGTGTCGTGCAGACCTTTTCTGGACAGAATCTCGGCCAGGCCGAGCTGCTCGCAAACGGCTGTGAGGCGGCGGCAGCCCCCGACCCAGCGAACCCCCCGGCCCACGACAAAGTCACGATTTGCCACGCGACCAACTCCGTGAAGAACCCCTTCAACGAGATCACCATCGCCAAGCGGGGTGTGATTAGCGGCCACGTCGGCGCCGGACACAAGGACGGCCGGGACATCATCCCAGCGTTCGCCTACGTCGATAACCGGGGTGTCGCAAAGAGTTTCTCTGGACAGAACCTCGATCGGGCGGCGCTGCTCGCGAACGGCTGTGTGGTCGCGGCAGCCGCCGACCGCATTCCAAAGCCCGACTTGGCCATAATCAAGACGGACGGTGGAGTGAGCGTGGCCCCCGGTGGCGCGCTCTCCTACACGCTGACGGTGACCAACAAGGGATCTGAATCAGCGACCGGGTTCGTGGTGACTGACAACCTGCCGAGCGGCCTGACGCTGGTCGGTTCCCCGACCGGAGCCGGCTTCGACTGCTCGGCGACGACGCCGA
>JBBSUR010000192.1:0-4430 GCA_038234255.1 Mycobacteriales bacterium
AAGGCGCACGCCGACGGCAAGGGTCCGATCTTCGACCGGGCCGAGAAGGTCGCGATCGCCTACTCCGAGGCGCAGGACCGCGGTGGCGCGTCGCTGCCGCTCAAGCTCAAGCATGGGGTGTTCGACAAGCTCGTCTACTCCAAGCTCCGGGCTGCGCTCGGCGGCAAGGTGGCCTGGGCGGTGTCCGGCGGCGCGCCGCTCGGCGCCCGGCTCGGGCATTTCTACCGCGGCATCGGCGTCACGATCCTGGAGGGTTGGGGACTGACCGAGTCCACCGCGGCGGGCAGCGTGAACACGCCGGCCGACTTGCGGATCGGCACGGTCGGCCGCCCCTCTCCGGGGGTCAGTGTCCGGATCGCCGAGGACGGCGAGATCCTGATGACCGGCCAGGCGGTCTACCGGGGCTACTGGCACGATGCGGACGCGACGGCCGAGACGGTGATCGACGGGTGGTTCCACACCGGTGACATCGGCGAGCTCGACAGCGACGGCTTCCTGACGATCACCGGCCGCAAGAAGGAGCTGATCGTCACCGCCAGCGGCAAGAACGTCGCGCCGGCCGTGCTCGAGGACCGCCTGCGCGCCCACCCCCTGGTCAGCCAGTGCATGGTCGTCGGCGAAGCCAAGCCGTTCATCGCCTGTCTGGTCACCCTCGACCCGGACGCCGTACCGGCGTGGGCGGCGGGCAAGGGCAAGGGCGCTGACCTCGCTGGGCTGGTCGACGACCCGGAGTTGATCGCGGAGATCCAACTGGCAGTCGACGACGCCAACAAGGCAGTATCCAAGGCTGAGTCGATCCGCAAGTTCGCGATCCTGCCCGAGGACTGGACCGAGGCCGGCGGTCACCTGACGCCGTCGCTCAAGCTCAAGCGGTCGGTCGTCATGAAGCAGTACGCCGGGGACGTCGACACGCTCTACGCCGGCGCGAGAGAGTAGCCGTCCCGTCTCAGCCACCGTCGGCCAACGCAGCGGGCAGGACCCAGCCCAACTCGGTGATCGCGTCGAAACCGCTGTCGACCGAGACGATCCGTTCGATCCCGTTCCTCCTGCAGGTGGCGATGTGCAAGACGTCGCGCGCTGACAGTTGGGGATAGCCGGCATACAGGCTCGTCGCCGCCGCGATGGTCGGTCGATCGACGGCGAGGATGGTGTCGAACAGACCCAGGACGCTGCCCGCCATGCGCTGACCGGTCTCTCGTCGTCCCCGGGCGAACCTGTGCAGGATCTCCTGCACGACCTCCGTGGAGGTGACGGCGTCGAGGCTCCGGTCGGCCACCCGCTGCAGCACTCGCCGGCACGACTCGCGATGAGGGTGCTCGGCCCCGCCTGCGTACATGATCACGGAGGTGTCGACGAACGTCGTCACGAGCGGTAGCCGGCCTCGATCTCCGCCTCCATCACGTCCCAATCGGCAACCGGCGCGTCGAGCGAGAACAGTTCTTCCAGTGCTCTGCGGCGCTGCTCGGGGGGCGCCGGTGGAAGGTAGGCGTCGATCGCGGCCCGGATCACCGCTCCCACCGACCTGGACGAGTCGGCCGCGAGCTGCTCGACCCGCAGACGCTGCTCCTGGTTGAGCAGGACCTGGGTACGCTCGGACAAGGACATGCACACAACATAACATGCACAGGTTCTTCCCAAGCCCGACAGCGGCACCGACAGGCCGCCGCTGCGGGGGTGGGGGACGTCCGGGCGTAGGAGCCGGAAATCCGGTGTCGAACACAAGTTCGATACTACGTCGGTTCGACCGGCCTGGCAAGGGACTGCCCCAACATTCTCGGGGCGTCGATACGCATCGACACCCATCGACACCACTGCCGTCAGCCACCAGGGTCGAGCTCGACATTTGCGCCGACCAACACCACGGCGACTGCGTCAGCGAGGACGCCCGGGTGGTGGGAGGGCCGGCTGTCGCAGGGTGGTGAACCGGAAACGGGTCGATTGTCCTGGTTCCGGTACTGCGGCCCAGACCCCGGGGCTACGAGCCGACACGGTCCGCGGCGCGGCGTTCACGACGGCCCGGCCTGCAACGCGTCCAGGACTGCGGCGTCCAGCGACGACCTGGTGGAGCTGCTGCACGGCCGGCTGACGCCGGACCAAACCCCAGTGAAGCGAGTCGAGTGCCTACCGAACGGTACGACCCCGGTACGTCCCCAGCTTCCGGCCGGGCCCCCGACCCCGACCCCGACCCCGACCCGGCCCCCGCCCCGGCCCCAGCCCCAGCCCCAGCCCCAGCCGACCCCCCGCCCCCCGACCGATACAGCTCCTCGAGATCGATCAGATGCACGTCCGACCGCCCCCCAGCCGCCGCCCGCAACGCCCCGTCGAACCCGCTCCGGCCGAACAGCGCAAGGTGCGCTCCGCCGGCGTCGACCCCTCGAGCCACCAGCGCGTTGCGCAGCTGGTCGAGCCGCTCCAGCTCCCGTACAGACCTCGGCACAGAAGCCGACTTCGCCTCACCCAGTACGACGACCCGCGGCGCAGCCGCCTGCCTGCGCACACCGAGCGGGAGCGCGACGACGTCGATCTGATGCTGAGTGCGACCCCTGCGATCGTTCAGCACCGTCGGCCCGACCGACCCCACCGGCTCGGGCCAGCGATCGCCGGCGAAGTGCTGCGTCCAGGTCTGCGCGAGACGTTCGAAGTGCGGGCCGAGGATCTGGGCCGACACCGAGGCCTGCGCCGCCGCCCAGACGCGTTCGGGCTGGCGCTCCTCCAACAGCTCCCGGTAGGGCTCGATCGTCACCTGCCCGAACCGGACGATCGGGTCGGCGATGAAGTAGGTCGGGCGCCGCTGCAGCAGGATGTCCTCCTCGCGCCGTACGAAGCCGGCGGAGGTCAGCACCTGCAGGGCGTGGGTGAGCGCCGAGCTCGGCCGGCCGAGCGTCGATCCGATCGCCTGGGGGCTGCGCCGGCCGGTCGCGATCGCCTGCAGGATCGTGTTGTACAGCGCCTTGTCCTGTACGCGCGGATCCTCCCGCAGCAGGTACCCGGTCTCGTCGAACAGCGCATGCGCCGGATTGAGCAGCGTCCGGGCCAGCCAGTGCGGCAGTTGTGCCGGCTCGCCCGGCACCGGCTCCTCGATCAGTGCGCGGTAGCCAGGCGTCCCGCCCACGAGTGCGTCGACCAGGAAGGCGACCTGCGGATCGCTGATTTCCCAGTACTCCCGGGTGAGGCGATAGCCGAAGGGCTGGATCAGCAGGTTCAGCGTGACCCGTCCGCGCAGCGCCCGGGTGCCGGACAGCAGGTCCGCCATGACCGACAGCGCCGAGCCGCAGACGATCACCGCTGCCGACGGGCCGGGCCGATCGCGACCCTCGTCCCAGAGCTCCTGCAACACGCTCGGGATCTCCGGGCTGTGGTCGAGCAGGTACGGCAGTTCGTCGAGCACCAGCAGGCGCGCCGGTCCGCTGCCGCCCGGCCCGGATGGTTCGGCGCCGGCGGTCAACCCGAGTGCGGTACGGAAGGCCACCTCCCAGTCGGGGAAGCGAACCGAGTCGCTGGGCAGACCGAGTCGCTCGCCGACCACCGCGCTGAAGCGGGTCAGGGCCGAAGTGCGCCCGACCTGGTGGGCCTGGTGATACAGCCCGCCGACGGCCCGGGCGAGCCGGCGCAGCAGGAAACTCTTTCCCTGCCGCCGTCGACCCCAGACAACACCGAACCGCAGCCCGGGCGCGGTCGAGCCGGCGAACGAGGCCAGGTCGGCCCACTCCTGGTCCCTATCGAAGAGATCGTCCGGACGCCCGACCACAACAACTCCACCTAGTGTAGATGAAGTTATGCTAGTGCAAGACGGCTGCAAGGTCTGCACGAGCCCAGCGACCGCATCTGCGGTGCTGACTTCATCCACGCGGTCGGCGCGCATCGCCTCGGACTGCGTCGCCTCGCGTGGTTCTGTCGTACACTACTTCGTGGCCGTGACGTGGTCGGACAGCGCTCGCAAGCACGGCGTCGACCGGGAGGACGCTTTGCACGCGATCGCGCACGCCATCTACGTGGAGACCGAGTTCGACGAACCGCGACCGCCGAGCACCGTCCGGCCGCACCTGTACATCGGGCCGCCCCGGCGGCTTGGCGGGCCGCTGCTCGAGGTGATGGTCGAGATCCGGCCGCCGCGAGGACTGCACGTGTTCCACGTCATGGAAGCTCGACCACAGCACCTGGCCAGGATGAACGAGGAGGGCAGCGATGACTGATAACGATGCCGCCGTGGCCGAGTGGGCCGAGCGGGACATGATCCTTCCGTTGCGCTCCAGCACCGCTCTCCGGGGAGCGGCAGCGGCCGAGCACGGCCAGGCAGCCCTGGGACGTGCCCTGGGCGGTCGACCATCGATCGACCCGAGTGCCCGTCCCGGTCAGCACGCTCGCAACCGCCAGGTGCGACTGGCAGCGGACGTCGACCGGCGGCTGCAGGACCTGGCTGAGCGGCAGCA
>JBBSUR010000193.1:0-4377 GCA_038234255.1 Mycobacteriales bacterium
ATCCCGAGCGATCCCTCCGGCCGCTGGTCCGGCACCCGGGCCGCTCGCCGATCCCGAGCGATCCCTCCGGCCGCTGGTCCGGCACCCGGGCCGCTCGCCGATCCCGAGCGATCCCTCCGGCCGCGCTGATCTTCCGCATCTGGCGGTCGACACGCCGGCGAGCACCACCTTCAGCGGAAGATCGTCCATCGCTGCGCGGTGATCTTCCCCTCATGGTGCTCGACGCGCCGTAGACGATCGCCACCTGCGGAAGATCGTCGCGCGGGGGCGCGGGGGCGCGGGGGCGCGGGGGCCGGTGGCCGGCGGGGGCGCGGTGGCCGGCGGGGTGGTGTGCCGGCGGTGCGCCGTCAGCCGCAGGACTTCTCGCCGCAGAGCAGGCTGGCCACCGTCGCGTCGAAGGTCGGCTTGTCGAGGTTGCCGTCCCCGTCGAGCACGACGAGACGGTCGCCCTGCGCGCCCTTCCTGCGATCCACGAGGGCGACGCCGTCGAGCCCGTCGATGACCACCGAGCGCCCCTTGTCAGCGGGCGAGGTCTTGTAGAGCACGTCTCCGGTCCGCGGCTGCGGGACGACGACCAACTGGTCGGTCGTGGTTCCGGGGATCTCGGTGAGCAGGATCGCGGCGACGACCTGCCCCGAAGTGGTGAAGGATCGCAGCTGCGGCTCCGGCGCCCGACCCGGGGACTCGATCCAGCCGAAGACCTGTCCCGGCTGGCCGAGCACCCAGGCGTTCAGGATCGTGTACTTCTGGCCGGGGTCGTTGTCACCGGTGAACAGCACCTCCCAACCGACCGAGGCACGGGCCACCCCCTTGGCGCGGGCGTAGCCCTGCGCGGCGCGCTCGACGAGCGCGCTGTCGGTGATTCCCCGGGTCGGCCACCCCAGGACGTTGCTCGGCGCGGTCGTTGGCGTCGCGCTGCGACTGGGGGAGGCGCTGGCTCTCGGCGAGGCGCTCGCTCCCGGCGACGGGTTCCCGCCCGGTGAGCTCGCGAGGTCTGGAGCCGGTCCGCGGAAGATCTCCGCGTCCCGTACGAGTACGCGCAGCTGGTCGGTCGCCGGGTCGCCCTCCAGCGCGATGGTCCCGACCCCCGCGGCCGACGCGAACATGGGGACGAACGCGGCGTCGTCGTCCGCGCGATACTCGATCTGCTCGGCCTGCGGCGAGGCGGTGACGAGCAGCCGGGGCACCTCGTCTCCGGGCAGCGCAGCGGACAGGGCGATCGTGCCCGGCGCCAGCGGCCGGTCGACCAGCAGCTCGGGACCGGACTCGGTTGCCTGGGCGACACCCCACCAGCTCTGGCCGCTGGAGATCAGCGTCGCCAGATAGACCAACTCGGGGGCGGCGGAGGACTCGTAGATCCGGCCGAACAGCGGAACCAGCCGCACGTCGTCGGTCAGGACGCCGCGCCGGCCCGCCCACTCGATGGTGTAGGCGTCGAGGTCGCCCTGCACCGCCGCGTCCGGGTCCCCGCGGTAGGGCCACGGGTCGGCGGGATCCAGGGCGTACGGCGACAGGCTCGGAGCAGCGGTCGGGACCGGACTGGGCGCCGCCGTGGGCTCGGTCGTGGCGAACGGCGCCGGGACCCGGTCCGGGCCCGCGGTCGGCGTCAGCGTGGGCACCGCAAGGGCGATCGCCGCGACGGCGAGCGCCGAACCGGCCACCGATGCGGCCACCCGGTTGCGGCGGATTCGCTTGGCCCGCCGCTCGATCCCGGGCAGCGGGTCAGGAGCGGGGGAGAGCTCGTAGGCCCGGCCGCGCAGCGTGGCGCGCAGCTCGTCGTCGATGGGGCTCATGCGGGGACTCCGTCGATCGGAAGGGCGGTCCGCGGGTCGTCCGGATGACCGGAGGCCAGCAGGGAGCTCTCGCGCAGCTTGGTCAGCGCGCGGGAAGTGGTGGACTTGACGGTGCCGACCGACACGCCCATGACATGGGCCGTCTCAGCCTCCGAGAGGTCCTCGTAGTAGCGCAGGACGACCATCGCCCGCTGCCGCTTCGGCAGTCCGGTGAGCGCGTTCCACAACGCGTCGTGCAGGTCCAAGTCGGCGGTCTCGTCGCGGCCGGGCCGTTCGGGCAGCACCTCGGTGGCGTACTCGTCGACCTTGCGGCGGCGCCAGAACGACGTCTGCGTGTTGACCAGGATTCGGCGGACGTAGCCGTCGATCGCTTCGCGCTCCCGGATCCGGTCCCAGGACAGGTACGTCTTCGCCAGCGCCGTCTGCAGGAGGTCCTCGGCGTCGGCGCGGTTGCCCGTGAGCATGTACGCCGTACGCAGCAGGGCCGGAGAGCGCGCCGAGACGTAGGAGCGGAAATCGTCCCGCGCCTGCTCGTCCACGTGTACTCCTTCGGTCGTGGTTCCTCTCACCAGCCAGGACGCAGGACCGCCCCGCCGGGTTGTCTTCGTAGACTGCCGACATGGACCGCTTCCTCGTTCGCGGCGGCGCGCGACTCGCCGGGACGGTCTCGATCAGCGGCGCGAAGAACAGTGTGCTGAAGCTCATGGCCGCGTCGCTGCTGGCCGAGGGCACCACCCGCCTCACCAACGTCCCCGACATCCTCGACGTGACGATCATGGGCGAGGTGCTGCGTCGCCTGGGCTGCGAGGTCTCGCGGGGCGCGGGGACGATCTCGATCACCGTCCCGGCCACGCCCGGCCACGAGGCCGACTACGACCTGGTACGCCGCATCCGCGCCTCGATCGCGGTGCTCGGGCCGCTGGTCGCCCGCTGCGGTCAGGCCAAGGTGGCCCTGCCCGGCGGCGACGCGATCGGTTCGCGGGGTCTGGACATGCACGTGGCCGGGCTGATGAAGCTGGGTGCGACCGTCGTCAGCGAGCACGGCTACCTCATCGCGACCGCCCCGGGACTGGTCGGCGCCTCTGTCTGGCTGGACTTCCCGAGCGTCGGGGCGACCGAGAACCTGCTGATGGCGTCCGCGCTGGCCCGTGGCACCACGGTGATCGACAACGCCGCGCGCGAGCCCGAGATCGTCGACCTGTGCACGATGCTGCAGCAGATGGGGGCGCAGATCGGTGGGGTCGGCACCAGCACGCTGGAGGTCCAGGGCGTCGCCGCGCTGCATCCCGTCGAGCACTGCACCGTTGCGGACCGGATCGTCGCCGGCACGTGGGCGGTCGCGGCGGTGATGACCCGGGGCGACGTCACGGTGCGCGGGGGGCGCAGCGAACATCTGGAGATGCCGCTGGACAAGCTAGTTCAGGCGGGCGCTGCCGTGGAGTCGCTCGAGGGTGGCTTCCGGGTGGCGATGGAGCGGCGACCGAAGGCGGTCGATCTCGTGACCCTGCCCTATCCCGGGTTCGCTACCGACTTCCAGCCGCTGTTCCTGGGGCTGGCCGCCATCGCCGAGGGCACGTCCATGGTCACCGAGAACGTGTTCGAGTCGCGGTGGATGTTCGTCAACGAGCTGGTGCGGCTCGGAGCCGACGTCCGCACCGATGGCCACCACGCAGTGGTCCGTGGCCGCGAGCGGCTCTCGGGCGCTCCGGTCAGCGCTCACGACATCCGGGCCGGCGCCGGGCTGGTGATCGCCGGCCTTGTCGCCGATGGGGTGACCGTGGTCGGACAGGTGCACCACATCGACCGGGGCTACGAGGGGTTCGTCGACAAACTGGTCTCACTCGGCGCCGACGTGCGGCGGGAGACCGCACCTGCCGAGTTCTGGTTGAACTAGCGGTCACGCCCGTTAGTTCGTCGGGGGGGTGATCCGGGCGGTGGGGTCGCCGGGGTAGCGGCCGTAGGCGGTGTCGTGGGCGTCTTCGGGGCTGCTGGCCAGGCTGCCGCGAAGCGCCGTCGGCTGGCGGAGCCGAGGTAGCGGAGCCGGCGCAGCGGGAACTGTGCCAACCGTCGGTGGTATGGCCGGTGGTGTGGGCGAACCCGGCGGGGTGCTTGACCGTCACCGCGGTCAGGGCGAGTCAGCGCTGCTTCGCGCGCGCGGCTTCTGCTCCAGCGACGACTTGGTCGAGTCGGGAGCCTTCACCGTGGCAGGCATCTTGCCGCCCGGACCTGGGCTGGTGTTGACCGCCACGGTGGGTGAGGACGACCGCGTCACGGTGGGCTGATCTCGTGACTGGCCTGGGTGGCGTGTCGCGGTGCGCCTGCTGCTCGGGAAGGTCATCGGCCGGTGCGCCCCTAAGACCGGGATCGAGCCGTTCGGTGAGTTCGTTGCGCAGGCCGTTCCCGCACGCGACCGCGGTGCTATGCGGTGTGCACCGGTTGCCGGGCGCTGAGAAGAACCCGTTCGTCGCGGTGTCAGCTGAGGTAGCGGGTGTAGTCGAAGGCGGGGCGTTGGCGGGTGTGTCCTTCGGGGCTGGTCCAGAGCACGGAGCCGTCGGTGAGCCGGTCGACCATCCAGCCGGCGTGG
>JBBSUR010000194.1:0-4325 GCA_038234255.1 Mycobacteriales bacterium
GGCGCCGGTCCAACTGGGCGTCCGCATCGCGCCAGGCCGACAAGCGCCCCAACGCCACCGGCGGCGGAGATGTCGGAGTTCGAGCGGCGCAGGCTGTGGGTGGGCGCCGAGAACGCCGTGCACCGTGCCGACGCAGACATCAGGCACGCGACCAGCAACCCGTTCGACGCGGCTGCTCAGGCCACAGCTCAGGCCGCGGCCGCGTCCGCTGGTGAGGTGTTCGGCGCGCTCAGCTGGCTCGTCGAGCGCAAGCGCGGTGGACCGTTGCACGCCGCCGCTGAGGACTACGGCCGGGCGGCCCGCGACCTGCACCGCCGTACCGTGCCGGCGACCGTACGTAGCCGCTCGACCCGGACCGCGGCGGGCGCCCTGCTGGGCGCCCGGCTGGTGAAGCGGGCCGAGACCCGTCAGCTGTTGTCCCTGCTGGTCCGGCTGACCGCCCTGTCCGACTCGCTCGCGCGACTGCGGGAGACGCAGGGACGCGCCGCGCAGGCCCTGGCCGCGCGCCGGGCCGCCGAACACCTCGCCGGCGAGCACCTGCGCCGGGCGGGCGCCGCGTCAGCGGCCGTGTCCCGTGCCGTGACGCAGGCTCCGGTGAGCATCGAGCTCGCGCCACCGCACCGCCCGGTGAGCGGCCCTGCGCCCCGAGGCGCCTCATTCTCTCGTTGACGGCGGCTCCGGCAGACCACAGGCAGGGGCGGGTCGGGAATGCTGTCTCGGGGACCGTCCACCGTCAGCCGCCGGGGCCTCCCGCGACGTCCACGAGCCCGAACCTCTGGACGGCGTCGATCGGCGAGGTGGGGGATTGACCCTTGCCGGCACGCAATTCCAGGCCACCAGGTGGGGGGCAGCACCCTTGCCGGCCGGCCGAGCACCCTTGCCGGATGGAGTAGACGGCACCGAGAGCCCGGGCTGCCCGCTCAACCTGGGCGCATGGGTCAGCCCGACGGGTGACTACGGAGCCAGTTGGCTGACCCGCTGCTGGGAAACCTGCAGCAGTGCCGCGACATCGGCCTTGCTCATGCCGCGGTCGACGACCAGGTCACGCACCGCCCGGCGGTACTCGTCGGCGGCGACGGAGGCCAGGCGCTGCGCCTCGGCGGTCGTCGCGCGTGCGTGGTCGACGGCCTCCAGGACCTCGGCAGGCAGCTCGAACTGCACGTCGACGTCCTCTGCCTGGCCGGTCATCGCCTCGACGAGGTCGGCGGCCATGGCGCGCGCCTCCCGGACGGATCGACCCTGGGTGGCGCCGACGCCCGGAACGTCGACGACCCAGAAGCGCCCCTCACGGACGGCCGTCGCTGTCCTGGTCACTGCAACCACCCTTCCTCGAGACACGCCATCTGCTTGCCGATCGAGCTGATGACACCCGCCGTGATCGTCCCGTGCCGCGGCACCGGTGCTCGGTGCTGACCGCACGGGCAGACGAAGATCGTGTGGCCGCCTGTGTCGCGCATGACCTCGCACCGGTGCCGCGCCAGGGCCGCGAGCACCTTGCGGCGGCTCATCGGACGGAACGGCACCTCACTGACTCTACTGCCGGTAGAGACAGTCAACAAGGCGACCTAGTGAAAAGCCCCGTCTCCCGGGCCGCAGCAACGCCCGGCATCGGTCTAGTCCGCAAAAAGTCCGCAGCAGCAACCGCGCAGGACCGACCCAGACAAAGGGGGTCTCCATCCACGTACCCCTGAGCAGGGATGCTTCCGGCAGTCGCGTCGCCAATCCGCAGTGTGGCCAGGGGTTTCCAGTGTCTCCGTCGGCCGGAAGGGTACCAACATGGAGACCCCTTCCAGACAATTTCTACATCCCTAAACGTGCAGGTCAGAGGGGGTGCAGCTAGTTGGCCACGCTGGCCGACGCACGCTTGCGACGTTCCGCTTCAACGTGTAGGCGGAGGTGAAACCGGCAGTTCAGGACCTTGACGGACGGAATCCTGAGAACGTACATTCTGTGCATGAGGGTTGTGGAAGTGTCGGTCACTGCCGCGCGGGCCGGGCTTGCGGAGATCGTGAACCGCGCCGTGTACGCCCACGAATCCGCCTACCTGACCAAGCAGGGCAAGCGTGTCGCGGCCGTCGTGCCGGCCGACGCAGTGGAGCTCCTCGACCGGGTCGAAGACCTCGTCCTGGCCCTCGAGGCTTCCGCCCGCCTCGACGACGCCGGCCTCCTCGGCGCCGCGGATGCCGACCTCATCGCGGCCAGCCGTCCCCTCGCCGACGTGCTGACAGACCTGAGCACGGACTGACTCATGCCGTACGACATCCGGCTGCTCAGCGCTGCCGAACGCGACCTGAAAGCACTCGCCAGGGAGCTCGACAAGGGTCAGCGCCGGCGCCTGACCGACGCGCTCGCCGAGCTGCACATTGACCCACTGGCGGGCGACGTGACGCCGCTTGTCGGCACCAGCGCTCTGTTGAGGCGCCGGGTGGATGACTACCGCATCGTGTTCTCGCTACGGAACAAGGTCCTGCTCGTCGTGGTCGTGCTCATCGGCGACCGCAAGAAGGCGTACGACATCCTCGATCGCCGCGACCTGAAGGTGCTCGGTCTGTCTGACGCGCAGTTACTCGCCGTGCTGACCCCCGTTAGCCGTCGACCTGCCGCCCGCCTCGGTCAACGTCGCCTGGAGCGAGGCACTGACCTGGCCTGGGCCACCATCCGGGACTGAACAGGTTCAGGTCCTGTCGGGCGGGGTGATCAGGCCGGGGGCAACCAGCGCGCCAGTGCCGGCCAAGGCGAACCCTTGCCCGGCAGTCGCGCGGAGTGCAATCTGTGCGACCTCGCCTGAAAGCCTTGGAGGCTGGGCTGGGGCAACTCGGGCGTCACTACGCGGGCGGTACATGGGGGCCGGCCGGCCCGGGCAAGTTCTGGATGGCGGCGCTGCCAGGCGTCGCGTACGTACGGCGGCAGGTACAGCTGCGGCCAGCGGGCTAGCAGCGTGGTCTTGTCGAGCCAGTCGGAGAGGTCTCGTGATGCCGCCGCGGACCAGTGTCCGGCGATCTGCGGGCAGCGCCCGCCGTGGTGGACCGGACGTGTCGAACGGGCTGCGGGCGACCAAGCGCCCGCGGACTGGCTTTCCGCAGCAGGCCCAACGCGAGGCCTGGTTGGACCGGGCGCTGAAGCCTGCCGTGGAGTGAGTTCCAGCATCCGCAGCAGTCGCTCGCTCTCGGCGTGCAGACGCACCACCTACGCCCGCAGGTCCGCCAGCTCCAGGTCGAGCGCCAGCACGGGTGGGCTCAGGCGCCCATCGCGTACGGGGACGCGGTCACGAGGAAGTGGTAGTTCCCCGGCCCCACGGACGCGTCCAGGGTCTGCAGGACGTGACGCGCGTCGTCGTACGGGCCCTGCATGTAGAACGGCATGCCGTCGCGGCCGAACTCGATGTCGCAGCCACCGACGCGGTCGCCGAGATGCCCGACCGCGTCGGCATAGTCGGCGTGCGGCTCGAAGCCGAGGCCTCGGGCATAGTCGACGGCGCCGAAGACCAGCTGTTGTGCCAGCTCGAGCGGCGCCGCGACAGGGTCGGCGTCGTAGGCGCCGAAGAAGTACCTGCGAAAGGCGACCAGGTCGGGCTCGTCCATCAGGCGCGGACCCAGCGCGTTCTTGACCCCGAGACAGTGGATGTCGACGAGGTAGCCGCAGACCGAGACCTTGTCGTGGCGATGCTTGCGAGCCACCAGGACGCAGACAAGTCCACCCGGTGCGGCGCTGTCGTCGTCGAGGCCGGGCCACTCGCTGTGGCCATTCACCCGCAGCTCTTTGGCCCAACTACTGCTCACCCAGCACCGCTGGTCAGGCGCACGCCTTCCTGCGCCGGTGTTCTCGGTGACGGGGCGGTTGAGAACGGCGAGCACCTCGGTCGGGCGCATCCCGAGCCTGTGGGCGATCTGCTTGGGCGTGAGGCCTTGCGCCCGCAGTTCGTGCACGTCAGAGGCCTGCTGGCTGTCGTTCATCACTGCTGCTCCCTTGTCCAGACCGGATCGCGTCGACGGCATCCTTCTGGCGACGGCTCGCGACGGCGTGGCGCCACGCCGGGGGGCAGGGATCCGGTGCTACGGCGCGAGCTGGCTCACCCGCTGCTGGGAGTACGCACCGCGACGCCCGGCCATGCCTGCCTGAGCCGCCGCACCGTGCTCGCGGCCTCAGTCAACCGCAGTGAGCCGAGAAGGTTTCACTCGATGGCAGGGTCAGCTGAGGTAGCGGGTGTAGTCGAAGGCGGGGCGTTGGCGGGTGTGTCCTTCGGGGCTGGTCCAGAGCACGGAGCCGTCGGTGAGCCGGTCGACCATCCAGCCGGCGTGGGTTTTGAGTCGGTGGTGCCATCTGCA
>JBBSUR010000195.1:0-4322 GCA_038234255.1 Mycobacteriales bacterium
GGAGCCGGTCTTCGACGAAGCGACCGAACTTGCGCTGCGCGAGTTCCAGCAGCGCCGTGGTCTGTCCGTCGACGGCGTCGTCGGGGACGAGACCTATCGGGCGCTGGCAGCGGCGCGCTGGAAACTCGGCGACCGCCTGCTCTCCCTGGCGACCCGGCCCTTCGTCGGCGACGACGTCGCTGCGCTCCAGGTACGTCTGCTGGAGCTCGGCTTTGACGTCGGCCGCACCGACGGCGTCTTCGGACCGCGGACCCAGGCGGCGTTGCGGGGCCTGCAGCGGGAGTACGGGCTGGTCTCCGACGGAAGCTGCGGGCCGGCGACCCTGCGGGCACTGCGTCAACTGGGCCGGCACGTGATCGGCGGCCGGCCGCAGGTGCTGCGCGAGGCGGAGGTGCTGCATCAAGCCGGGGCGGCCCTGCCCGGCAAGGTGGTCGTGCTGGACCCGGGCCACGGCGGAGCCGACCGGGGCGCGACCGGCCACGGCCTGGAAGAGGCCGCCGTCGCCGAGGACCTCGCGGCCCGGCTGGAGGGACGGCTGACCGCGCTGGGCGTGCGCACCCTGCTGACCCGCGGCGTGGACAGCAACCCCAGCGACGCCGCCCGGGCGAAGTTCGCCAACGACTCCGCCGCCGACCTGTTCCTGTCACTGCACGTCGACCGGGCGCCCTCGGCCCGCTGCCACGGCGTCGCAACCTACCACTTCGGCGCCGGGCGCGGCGTCACGTCCACGGTCGGTGAGGAGCTCGCCTCGTTGGTGCAGCGTGAACTGATCGCCCGCACCGACCTGCTCGACTGCCGGGTCCACGAGAAGACCTGGGAGATCCTGCGGCTCACCCGGATGCCGGCCGTACGCCTAGAGCTCGGTCATGTGACGCACCCCCGAGACGCGGCCCGGCTGGCCGATCCGGCATTCCGCGACACGGTCGCCGAAGGGGTGCTCGTCGCCGTGCAACGGCTCTTCCTCCCGGCTGAGCTGGATCCGCCCACGGGGGCCATGCGCCTGCCGAGCTTCCCGCCGGCCTGAGCCCGCGAGCGGCGCACCGGCCGGTCAGACGGGACGCAGCAAGGGGTCCGGGCTCATCGAGCCGAGCAGCCGCTCCAGTGCGACCTCGACGTCCTCCCGCCACGACACGGCCGACTTGAGTTCCAGCCGCAGTCGCGGGTAGCGGTGGTGCGGACGCACCGTCTTGAAGCCGACGGACCGCAGGTGTCCGGCGGGCAGGACGCACGCGGGCTCCTGCCACTTCTCGTCACCGAACGCCTCGATGGCCCGGACGCCACGCCGAACCAGGTCCTTGGCGACGCCCTGCAGCAGCATCCGGCCGAGCCCTCCACCGGCGAAGTCCGGATGGACCTGGCCGGTCATCAGCAGCACCGCATCGGCGCTGATCGGACTGGTGGGAAAAGCGATCGAGCGCGGTACGTAGCCGGGAGGCGCGTACATCAGATAGCCGGCCGGCACGCTGTCGACATACACGATCTTGCCGCAACTGCCCCAGTCCAGCAGCGTCGCCGAGACCCAGGACTCCTTCTCGAAAGCGGTGTCCCCGGCCGATCGGGCCCGGTCCTGGGCGACGGGGTCGAGCTCCCAGAACACGCACTGTCGGCAGCGGCCCGGCAGATCGTCGAGGTTGTCCAGGGTGATGTTGACGGTGCGGCGACTCATCGCTTCGGCGACCTGAGCAGCCCGGCCAGCCAGCCCGCCACCAGCCCCAGCAGCAGACCGAACGACAGCGCCCCGACGACACGAGAAGACGGGTGCTCCGGCACGGTGGGCTCCTGGGTTGTCTGGCACAGTGGTGCAGGGTCTCGTGTGCTGGGTTCAGCGTAGATCGCCTTCAGACGGGGAGGAAACCCCGACGCGGACGGGAAACCCGGGGACGAGGCGCTGCTGCGCGGGTAGCCTCGCGAGCATGGCAACCCGGCCCGGCTCCGGCGTGACGCTGGACGCCTTCACCGACCGCTACGCCCAACGCACGCACGGCATGACCACGTCCGAGATCCGGGCCCTGTTCGCGGTCGCCTCGCGTCCCGAGGTGGTCAGTCTCGCGGGCGGGATGCCGAACCTGTCGGCGCTCCCCCTCGACGCCGTCGGCAAGTTGATGGGCGAGCTGGTGCAGACCCGGGGGGCGCAGGCGCTGCAGTACGGATCCGGGCAGGGCGACCCGCAGCTGCGGGAACTGATCTGCGACGTCATGGCGCTCGAGGGCATCGAGGCCTCCGCGGAGGACGTCGTCGTCACCGTCGGCAGCCAGCAGGCGCTCGACTTGGTGACCCGGGTGTTCGTCGACCCGGGGGATGTCGTGCTGGCAGAGGCGCCGTCCTACGTCGGGGCGCTGGGCACCTTCGCGGCCTACCAGGCGGAGGTCGTGCACGTCGCGATGGACGACGACGGCCTGGTGCCGGAGGCGCTGCGCGAGGCGATCGGCCGGGTCAGAGCCGAGGGCAAGCGGGCGAAGTTCCTCTACACCGTGCCGAACTTCCACAACCCGGCCGGGGTGTCGCTGGCGGAGGGTCGGCGCGACGAGATCCTGCAGGTCTGCCAGGAGGCCGGCCTGCTGGTGCTGGAGGACAACCCGTACGGCCTGCTCGGCTTCGACGCGCCCCCGACGCCGGCGATCCGCGCCCGGGGGGACAACCCGCACGGGCAGAGCGAGGACGTGCTGTACCTCGGCTCGTTCAGCAAGACCTTCGCGCCCGGGCTGCGGGTCGGTTGGGTGCTCGCCCCCCATGCCGTCCGCGAGAAGCTCGTGCTGGCGGCCGAAGCCGCCGTGCTGTGCCCGCCGACGTTCAACCAGCTGGTGATCGCCGACTACCTGTCGACCCAGGACTGGCAGGGTCAGGTGGCCGCCTTCCGTGGGATGTACCGCGAGCGCCGTGATGCGTTGCTGGATGCGCTCACCCAGCAGATGCCGCCCGGCACGACGTGGACGCACCCGGCCGGCGGCTTCTACGTCTGGGTGACGCTGCCGGGCGAACTCGACGCGAAAGTTCTTCTGCCGCGGGCGATCACGGCTCGGGTGGCCTTCGTTCCGGGGACTGCCTTCTACGCCGACGGGACCGGGCGCAACCATCTTCGGCTGTCCTATTGCTATCCCGAGCCCGACCGCATCCGCGAGGGTGTCCGTCGCCTCGCGACCGTGCTCGACGAGGAGGTCGAGCTGCGAGCCACCTTCGGATCCACCGGACCGCGGCGTTCCTCGCGACACCAGGCCGAGTCGCCGGCACCGGATCTCGCATGACGGACCCCTGCATGACGGACCCCTGCATGGATGGACAGGGCATGACGTCGTGAGAGCGCTGGTGCTGGCCGGCGGGCTGTCGCACGAACGGGACGTCTCGCTGAGGTCCGGCCGACGGGTGCTGGACGCGCTGCGGACCGTCGGCGTGCAGGCGTGCCTGCGCGACGCCGACGCCAGCCTGCTCACCCATGTCGCCGACCGTGCGACGGCCGGCACCGGCTACGACGCCGTCCTCGTCGCCCTGCACGGCGGGGCGGGCGAGGACGGAGCGCTGCGCGAGGTCCTCGAGATCGCCGAGGTGCCCTACGTCGGCTCGACCCCGGACGCTTGCCGGATGGCGTGGGACAAGCCGACCGCCAAGGCGCTCGCCGTCCGGGCCGGCCTGACAACCCCCAGCTCGGTCGTGCTCCCGCACACCGCTTTCCGGGAGTTGGGAGCGGGCGCGGTGCTCGACCGGCTGGTCGGCCACCTCGGCCTGCCGCTGATGGTCAAGCCGGCCCGCGGCGGGTCGGCGCTGGGCTGCTCCACGGTCGACAAGGCCGACGAGCTGCCCGCTGCCATGGTCTCGTGCTTCTCCTACGGCGAGGCCGCCCTGATCGAGCAGTTCGTCGCCGGCACCGAGGTGGCGGTCACGGTGGTCGACACCGGCGGCGGTCCGCGGGCCCTGCCCGCCGTCGAGATCATCCCGATCACGGGCGTGTACGACTACACCGCCCGCTACACCGCCGGCCAGACCGAGTTCTATTCTCCGGCGCGGCTCTCTGTGCCGGTGGCGGACGCGGTCGCCGCCGTTGCGGTCGCCGCGCACGTCGCGCTCGGTCTACGGGACCTGTCCCGCGTCGATCTCATCGTGGACGGCTCCGACGTCGTGCACTTGTTGGAGGTCAATACCTCCCCGGGCATGACGGAGACCTCCCTGCTGCCGATGGCGGTGGACAGCGCCGGGCTGTCCTTCGGGGCGCTGCTGCGCGAACTGCTCGAGTTGGCCGCCACCCGCGTCGACGTGGTGGCTCAGCGGACCTGACCGCCCGACTCAGACCGATCGATCACCGCCACGATCCGCTCGAGGTCGTCCAGCGA
>JBBSUR010000196.1:0-4287 GCA_038234255.1 Mycobacteriales bacterium
GCGCCGGCAGCGATGACGTCGACCCGGCCAGGGTGCACGACCGCAAGCGCGGACCGTTGAGCCCGGTCCATGCCCAGCAGGCGATGCGACACCTGCGCGATCTGCCCGGCCGGAATGCGGGACAGCGAGATGCGGTCGGCGTCGTAACGGTCGAGCCCCATAGCCAACGCGGCGACCGTGGTGACGGAGCCGGCCAGCCCGACCACCGTGCGGGCGCGGGGGACCGGAACGGCCGATCGGAGCACCACCAGGGACGCCTCGATGTCGGCCACGGCTGCGGCGATCTGCGCCGGGGTGGGCGGGTCGGCCGTGAGGTGGCGCTCGGTCAGCCGGACGCAGCCGACGTCGACCGAGCATGATGCCTGCACCGATCCCGACCCGAGGACCAGTTCGGTGGAGCCGCCCCCGATGTCCATCACCAGGAACGGCCCGTCGGCCGGATCCAGCCCGCGGGTTGCGCCGTCGAAAGACAGGACCGCCTCCTGCGCGCCGGAGACGACCTCCGGCTCCACGCCCAGCGACGCGAGCGCCATGGCCGAGAAGTCGGCTCGATTGCCGGCGTCCCGCGTGGCGCTGGTGGCCACCATGCGGGTGCGCTCGACGCCCAGCGCCCGGCAGAGCGCGGCGTAGTCGTCCAGCGCGAGCCGGGTCCGCTCGATCGCCTCCGGGGCGAGCATCCCCGTGCGGTCGACCCCCTGGCCGAGTCGGACGACCCGCATCTCCCGGTGGACGTCCACCTTGTCTCGGCCGACGACATCGGCGACCAGCAGCCGCACCGAGTTCGTGCCGCAGTCGACGGCGGCGACCCTCACGGGGATGCAGCGTCGTCCGGGTCGACGTCGTCAGGGTCGACGTCGTCAGGGTCGACGCAGGGCCCGCGGACCGCCCAGTCGGGCAGCAGTCCGAGCGCCTCGTCCCCGAACGGGTTGACTCCCGGGCCGACGGCCAGCGAGTGCGCCACGAGCGCGTGCAGGCACTTGACCCGGACGGGCATGCCGCCCTGCGCAGGGACCCCGTCGAGCACCTCGTGCCGGTCGCGCCGTTCGACGTAGTCGCGTGCCGCCGCCGCATATCGGGCAGCCAGCCCCGGATCGGTCCCGAGCCTGGCCGTCTGCTGCTTCATCAGCCCTTCGGCCTCGAGCGTGCCGATCGCGGACGCGAGGCGCGGACAGGTCAGGTAGAACAGCGTCGGAAACGGCGAGCCGTCCGGCAGTCGCGGCCGGGTCTGGACCACATCGGGCAGACCGCAGCGGCAACGGTGCGCCACCGACGACATGGCCCGCGGCGTACGGCCCAGTTGCAGGCCGACCGCCCGGACGTCACGCGGATCGGGCTCGTCGGGGTCGCGGTCGCTCACTGCTGCGTCGGCCGGTCCGCCTCGCGCACGGTCTCCCACAACTCGAGGTACCACGGTGCGGCGGGCGCGGGCGCACCGTCCGGGCCCTGCGTCGCCGCCGTCCCCCCGGCCTCCGCCGGCGCGGCCGGGGGCGAGATGAGCACGTACGCCGTCTCGCCCGGCAGCACGTAATGCAACCGGCGCCGGGCCTCCGCCGCGATGTAGGCCGGGTCCTGCAGTCGACTCTGCTCCTGCTCCAGCGCGGTGACCCGGGCCTGCGCCTCGGACTGCTTGTCCTGGAGCTTGCCGATCTCCGCCCGCTGCGAGAAGTATTCGCGCAGCGGAAGGGCGACGCTGACCAGGAGCACCGCCAGGATCGTGACCAGGACCGCGGCTCGGGTCGTCGACACGTTCGGCCGGCGGCCGTCCGGGCGCCCGCGACGCGGGCCCGAGCGTTCGGAGGTGGCCGGGGCCGGGGTGTCCGTCAGGTCCGTCGGGTCGGCACCGGCGGTGCGGGACCGGGCCGGCCGGCGGACGGCCGACGAGCGACCCCCCGGAGCACGGATGCCAGCGGGCCGGACCCCGGACGGCCGGTTGGGCGTGCTCACGACTAGATGGTGCCGTTGCCGGCAGTGAAACGGGGGAAGGCAGCCCTGCCGGCGTAGCGCGCCGAGTCGTCGAGCTCCTCCTCGATACGCAGCAGCTGATTGTATTTCGCGACCCGTTCCGACCGCGCTGGCGCGCCGGCCTTGATCTGGCCGCAGTTCGTCGCGACGGCCAGGTCGGCGATCGTGGTGTCCTCGGTCTCGCCGGACCGGTGGCTCATCATGGTCCGGTAGCCGCTGCGGTGAGCCAGCTCGACCGCGTCGAGCGTCTCGGTCAGCGTGCCGATCTGGTTGGCCTTGACCAGCAACGCGTTCGCGCAGCCCCGGTCGACGCCCTCGGCCAGTCGCCGCGGATTGGTGACGAACAGGTCGTCGCCGACGATCTGCACCCGTCCACCGAGCACCGCGGTCATCCGCGCCCAACCGTCCCAGTCGCCCTCGTCGAGCGGGTCCTCGATCGAGACGATCGGGTACGAGGAGACGAGCTCGTCGTAGTAGGCGATCATCTCGTCGCTGGTCTTGACAGCTCCCTCGAATCGGTAGCCGCCGTCGTCGTGGAACTCGCTGGCCGCGACATCCAGCGCCAGCCCGACATCGCCGCCCGGTGTGAAGCCGGCAGTGCTGATCGCCGCGAGGATCAGGTCGAGGGCCTCGCGGTTGGTCGGCAGGTCGGGCGCGAACCCGCCCTCGTCGCCGATGCCGGTGGCGAGCCCGCGACCCTTCAGCACGCTGCGCAGGCAGTGGTAGACCTCGGCCCCCCAGCGCAGCGCCTCGGCGAACGTGGCGGCACCCAGGGGCGCGATCATGAACTCCTGGACGTCGACGTTGCTGTCGGCGTGCGCGCCGCCGTTGACGATGTTGAACATCGGCACGGGCAGCAGGTGCGCGTTGGGGCCGCCGACGTAGCGAAACAGCGGCAGGCCGCTGGAGTCGGCGGCGGCCTTGGCCACCGCCAGGCTCACCCCCAGGATGGCGTTGGCGCCCAACCGGCTCTTGTCCGGGGTCCCATCCAGGTCGAGCAGCGCCTGGTCAACCACCCGCTGCTCGCTCGCCTCGATGCCCAGCAGCGCCGGGCCGATCAGCTCGAGCACAGCGGTCACCGCCTGCGAGACGCCCTTGCCGGCGTACCGGGCGGTGTCGCCGTCGCGCAGCTCGACCGCTTCGTACGCCCCGGTGCTCGCTCCACTCGGTACCGCTGCACGGGTGAGTGTGCCGTCGTCGAGGGCGACCTCGACCTCGACGGTGGGATGGCCGCGCGAGTCGAGGATCTCGCGGGCGCCGACGGCCTCGATGGAGGGCACTGTGCTCCTGAGGACTCGGAAAGGGTGGGACGGCGGCGAGCCTACCGGCCGCTCCTCCCGCTGATCTTGCTCATCCGGCGGTTGACCTCGGCGTGTCTGCCGCAACCTGCGCCGGTCATCGGCGGCGGGTCACCCAGTCCCCGAGCAGCGGGTCGACGGGCCGACGGCGCACGCCGCCCCGGGGACCGGTCCGGTTGTCGTCTGTCTCGATGATGCCCATCCGGACCAGGGTCGTCTCGGCGACCTGCCGTGCCGAACGGGACACCCCCAGCCCGTCCGCGGCGGCGACCGTCGCGGAACCGTGAGCAGCCACCACCCGCAGCGCGACCTGCTGGTTACGGGTCAGGGCCGACCACACGCCCGTCATCTCGTCGGACACCCACCGGCGGGCCAACGCCACGCTGCGCTGCCACGTCTGGTCGTCTGCGCTCGCGCCGCGCGGGGTCTGCTCCCACAGCAGATGAGCCAGGAACATGGCCCGCTGAGGGTGGCCGTCGGCCAGCGCCAGGAGCGGGGACAGCGCGGTGCCCGCGTCGCGCTCGGTGCGGGCGAAGCGCTCGACGAAGGCGTCGGCGAGCGCCGGTCCCGCGAGCCGACCGAGCGGTACCCGCAGCACCTGGTTGTAGAAGGCCCGGCCGCTGTCGGCGAAGGCGGCCTCGAGCAGGTGTGGCTGGCTGCCGGCGAAGACGTAGGACGCCCGCCCGAGCTGCTGCTGCACGTGGCCACGCAGGACGCCCTCGCCCTGCGGCCAGGCCGCATGCAAGGCCTGGAACTCGTCCAGCACCACCAGGACCGGCCGGTCCACCTGCCGCGGGAGGTCGAGCACCGTGTGCAGCACCGCGGCCGGATCCTGACCGCGGGCAAAGCTGACCTGCACGCCCACACCGGCCACGGTGACACCCAGACTCGACAGGCCAGCCAGCACCCGCTGGACTGTCGCCCGGGCCCGGCGGTCGGACTCCGTCGCCTGCCGCCACGCCGTCGCGTAGCGGGTGGCGAAGTCGGCCGGACCGTCGAGGCCGAGCAGGTCGATGCTCGCCACGAC
>JBBSUR010000197.1:0-4276 GCA_038234255.1 Mycobacteriales bacterium
CGACCAACGACACCGCCGCCGGCCGGCAGCAGAACCGCCGAGTCGTCATCGCCGCCACCGGCTGAGCCCAGCCGCGCGCCCGGCCGCCGCGCTGCGGCTGCTGGGCAGCGAAGCCGACCGGTTGAGTCCAAGGGGCAAACATCAGGTAGGCGTCAGGCCAGCTCGGTGGCGACGTCCACGCTCACAGTCGTAGCGCTGGCCGTGACCGCCTACAACGGGTGCTGAACCGCAGGATGAACGCGGCCTAGGACTGACTGGTCATGGTCGAGGCGATCTCGCCGCTCACGACCTATCAGCCCGGCTGGGGCGCCCGGACGGTCAAGAGCGCTTCGTGGCGACAGCATCGACCTGCGCTTTTTCGAGGACCTGCACGCGCGTAGCTCGTCCGCCAGGGCCGCCCACCCCTGTCCCGGCAAAAGTGCTCAACTTTGATCGCACGCAGCGACAGGTGCGGGCGGTGGGTCCGGCCCTCATTGGGCGGCGGCAGCTCGAGCCGCTGGCAAAACGGCCGCCGGCGACAGCTGCGTCAACGAGCCGCGTCTGGCTGAACGGCAACCGGTTGAAGATCTTTGGGGGATACGACGCAGGGACGACCGACGCGTCGTCGGTCGCAAGCGCCCGGGATTGTGCCGAGCCCAGCCTGACAAAGCGCTGGTATCGGTCATACGACAGCCCCGTTGACAACGGGCGCTATAGGTCTGTCCCGGATGCAGGTCAGGTGGCTGGTCTGCCCTGGTGCGTGAAGGTGATGAGCGAGGCGCCGATCGCGAACGCGGTGGTGTGGCCGAGTGCGGTGAAACTGCGGTCGTGAAGGAAGCCGTAGGCCAGGTAGGCGAGCGCGGCGGTTAGGTAGACCGGCACCCAACGCCTCCCGACCCGAGCGATGAGCAGGCCGAAGATGCAGGCCATCCCGTAGCTGACCCCGACGTCGGTGACGGTCGCGATCCGCAGGGCGATGTCGCCGCGGGCGATGCCGGTGACCAGGATGACCGCGACGAACAGGGTCGCGCCGACATGACCGAGCACCCCGGCGACGACGGCGGCGGGCCAGCCGAGCCATCGCTGGACCGCGCCGTAGGCCATGATGAGCACCGGCAGCTCCAGCAGCGAGCTCCAGTTGCCCAGGACGAAGGCACTGGCTGCCATGACGGTCAGCGGCTGCTGGCGCAGGTTGACCAGGTTGGTGCTGGCCTGCTGGACCACCCGTTGCGTGGTTTCCGCCGGGAGCGCGTGCAGGACCAGTGTCACGGTTAGGACGAGGACTGCGTACGTCACCCCGACCTGACGACCACGGACCCACCGGGGCAGCGTGACCGCGCTCGTCTGGCTCACTGCAGCGCGATCAGGCCGATGATGCCGACCGCGTACAGGACCAGCACGGTCAGGCTGTCAATGCCCATCTTGAGGATCTGGCGCTGGGGCCGGAAGATCAGGCCGACGAGGTAGACGACGGTGAGCAGCGCGCCGAGGGCGGTGAGGTAGATGTCGCTGGCCTGGGCGTCGGGCAGCACGGCCTTGCCGGTGATCAGGGTGACGACCAAAAACAGCACGGGCAGGAAGGCGTTGCCGCCGAAGATGTCACCCATCGCGAGCTGGTAGTCGCCCTTGCGGGCGGCGGTTAGTCCGGTCGACAGCTCGGGTAGCGAGGTGGCGGCGGCCAGGACGGTGGAGCCGAACAGCAGCCCGGACAGCCCGAGGTCGCCGAAGAACTGCTCACCGCTCTTCTCGATGGTGACGCCGGCGATCAGGGTGACCACGGCGGCGATCCCGAAGACGGTGGCCGCCCGGGCGGTGCTGACGCCCTTGGCCGTGGCCTGCTGCTCGTTGCTGGTGCGGGCGTGCCCGCGGGGCTTGTCCTGGCCCTGC
This sequence comes from Mycobacteriales bacterium, assembly GCA_038234255.1. Taxonomy (GTDB): domain Bacteria; phylum Actinomycetota; class Actinomycetes; order Mycobacteriales; family SCTD01; genus SCTD01. The sequence continues at coordinate 1,867 of JBBSUR010000197.1, forward strand.
GGCGCGTTGCCGCTGTCGGTCCACGGCAGGTGGCTGCCAGGGCCGCCGATGAGCTTGAGCCCGACAACCCACAGCACGACGATCAGCACCGGTCCGGGGGTGAGCCGGGCAAACGTCAGGTCACCCGGCAGCTGGGTGCCGGCGACGGCAACAAGCAGGATCGCCACCACCAGAGCGGCCTCCAGCACCAGCGTCAGGCTCGCCGCCATGTAAGTCAGCGGCTTCTTTCCCCGTACGCCGAACGCGTCCAGCGCTACCAGAACGACGGTCTGCAGGGCGATGCCGCCGAGCAGGTTGCCGACCGCGACCTCGACGTGGCCGGCCAGCGCGGCGCTGACGGTGATCGCGATCTCGGGGAGGTTGGTGGCGATCGCGAGCAGAACGGTCCCGCCCAGGGCGGCGCCCAGGTGCAGGCGCTCAGCGAGCACGTCGGTGTAGTTCGACAGCCGGGTCCCGGCGGCCCAGATCGCACCTGCCGACGCGAGGAAGATCAGCAGCAGAACCAGCGACGGCAGCGAGGACATGATCAGGGATGCTTTCCGGGAGGGCACCGACGGTGACAAGTGTGTGCGGGCATTCGCAGCGAGAGCGGACCGGCCTGAGGCGGGGCTAGGTGCGCTGGCCCCGCCTCGGGTCTGCCGGCTGACGGCTATCGGCGGCGTTGCTGGCCTTGGGTTGTTGCCTGCCCCGTGCGGGTGGCGACGGCCTGGTCGTCCAGGTCGATGCTGCCGGGGCCCTGGGTCGCGGTGTGCCGTCCGGCGGTGGCAGAGCGAGCGTCCTGGCCTGGGGCGAGCCCGGCCTGCGCGAGCGCGGAGGCGTCGGCCGGGACGGCGGCGGCGAGCAGGTCGTTCGACAGCCAGATCGGCTCTTCGTGCGGGGAGACTCCGGCGTTGACGTCCTCGGCGCTGCGCAACTTCAGGATCTTGTGGATCAGCGTCGCGTACCCGACCTTGGCGATGACGTCGGCGATCGTGAAGGCCAGCTGGCGTCCGACGCCCCAGCCGGCGGAGTCGTTGAACCAGACCGGGACGAGGTAGGCGAGCGGGTAGACCCCCCACATGGCGACCAGCAGCCACAGGGTGTTCTGCAGCGTCCGACCTGCTTCGGGGGACAAGGTCTTGCGGGACTGCTTGACCTCACGGAAGAACATCACGTACAGGATCACCATCGGGATCGAGGAGATCGTGCCCCAGACGAGGCGGGCCGCGTTGTTGTCGTTGTAACCGAACACCTCGGCGCCGAGGAACCCGGTGACGATCATGATGAATGCCAGCGACATCCAGACCGCGCGCAGCGACCGGGCCCGGGCGCCGGCAACCGCCAGCACACCCACCAGCTCGACGGTCAGCAGCGGGACCGTGACCGACCAGTCGACGTAGCGGTAGCCGTTGCTGAACTGCAGCGCCGAGCCGGACGGGACGTAGGAGGTGCCGGTGTAGCTGAACCCGGTCACCCAGGACAGCGCCAGCAGGCCGTACGCCACGAAAGCGACCAGCGGGACGAGCGCGGACACCGTCGCGATCGGCCGGTAGCGGGCCCCGAGCTCGGAGCGGTTGGAGATGAAGTAGGCGAAGCCGGCGAGCAGCGCGAACATGGCCATGACGAAGGCGGCGAACACGAGGTTCCACTCGCCGGGGGTGAACGTGAGGTTTGCTTCCATCGCGGTTCCCAAGGACGTGTGCACACTGCACGTGAGGTGGACAGCCCGGGTTTTGCCGCTACGGGACGGGCCAAACGTCCTCGTCCAGGGGTGCGCCGTCGTGCATGGCCACCACGAGCTGGCGCAGGGCCGACACCACCGTTTCGCGGCGGTCCGCGGGCAGCCGGTCCAGCACCCCGTGCTGCAGCGCTTCGCGGCGCCGTCGGGCGGTGGCGTCGCAGCGCCGGACCCCCCGGGCGGTCAGGGTCACGAGGGTTTCCCGGGCGTTGCCGGGTGCGGTACCCCGGGTGGCCAGGCCGGCGGCGGACAACCGGTCAACCAGGCGTCAGGTGGAGCTGTGGTGGCTGCCCAGGGCCTGCGCCAGACCGGTGATCGTGCGGGGCTCCGCCCGCAGGATGCGCAGCGCGCGGAACTGGGTGACCGTGACCGCGCCCGCGTGGCCGTCCACAGCGTCGCCGGTGGCCCGGTCCAGCATCCGCACCAGGGCCAGCAGCAGCGCGACCGGCTCATCGGCGCGCCCCAGCTCGGCGCCGCTCTCTCGCGTCATGAGGCTTGCTCGGCCTGGTCCACCAGAAACCGACCATCCTGTGCCCGTGACACCATGCACAACCCCCCCTTGCTAAGCCTCGGCTGCCCCATCGTCGACGGCTTGAACAGTCGTCAGCGTCGTCTTAAGGCATCCCGAGCATCCCCCACAGCCAAGAGGCGTCCACCCATGTCGGCGTCCGATACACCCAACGACGACCGGCA
>JBBSUR010000198.1:0-4271 GCA_038234255.1 Mycobacteriales bacterium
CCCAGCCGCGGTCCGGCCGGGATCTGGATCTCCTCGAAGTCGAGCTTCTTGGTCTTCTCGGCCTCCGTCGCCATCTCCTCGTAGCGGGCGAGCCGGCTCTTGCTCTTGGTCTGGCGGCCCTTGGCGTTGGACCGGACCCACTCGAGCTCGTCCTTGAGCCGCTTGGAGAGCTTGGCGTCCTTCTTGCCCTGGACGGCGAGGCGCTCCTGCTTCTTCTCCAGGTAGGTCGAGTAGTTACCTTCGTACGGGTAGGCGCGCCCGCGGTCGAGCTCGAGGATCCACTGCGCGACGTTGTCCAGGAAGTAGCGGTCGTGGGTGACCGCCAGCACCGCGCCGGCGTAGCGGGACAGGTGGTTCTCCAGCCAGTCCACGCTCTCGGCGTCGAGGTGGTTGGTGGGCTCGTCGAGCAGCAGCAGGTCGGGAGCCTCGAGCAACAACTTGCACAGCGCGACGCGGCGGCGCTCACCACCGGACAGGTGACCGACCGCCTCGTCCGGCGACGGGCAGCGCAGGGCGTCCATCGCCTGCTCGATCTGGCTGTCGAGCTCCCAGGCGTTCGCGGCCTCGATCTGGTCGAGCAGCGGCGCCTGCTCGGCCATGATCGCCTCGAAGTCGGCGTCCGGTGCTCCCATCTTCTCGTTGAGCTCCTCGTAGCGCAGCATCACGTCGCGGATCACCTTGACGCCGTCCTCGACGTTGCCCCGGACGGTCTTGGTCTCGTCGAGCTCCGGCTCCTGCATCAGCATGCCGACGCTGAAGCCGGGCGTGAGCTTGGCGTCACCGTTCGAGGGCTGGTCGAGGCCGGCCATCATCTTCAGCACGGTCGACTTGCCGGCGCCGTTGGGACCGACGACCCCGATCTTCGCGCCGGGCAGGAACGACAGCGTCACGTCATCGAGGATGACCTTGTCGCCGACCGCCTTGCGGACCTTCTGCATCGAGTAGATGAACTGCGCCATGGCCGTGCAGCCTACGGGAGGCAGTCCGGGCGAACTCCGTGGTCACCGGCTTCACCGACCGCCCGCGCGGTCAGGCGGCGACGTGGACCGGCTCGCCGAAGGACGCACCGTCCTCGCGCGGGCCGCCGTACAGCTCACCGGTGTCGAGGTCGACGTCGTCGTCCTCGTCGACGGGACGACCCGGGTCGGAGGTGACGGTCAGCGGGACGGACCGCTCCTGGACGGCCTTGCCGCGCAGCAGGTCGAACCCGATGGTCGCCGCGTCGATCTCCAACCCACTGCGCTTCTCGCCCTGCTCGGTCGTCCAGGTGTGCGCCGCCAACCGCCCGGTCACCACGACCCGGTCCCCCTTCTGCAAGGAAGCGGCGACGTTCTCGGCCAGACCGCGCCAGCAGGTGATCCCGAACCAGATGGTCTCGCCGTCGGACCACTGCTCGGTGGCCTTGTCGCGCTTGCGCGGGGTCGAGGCGATGCGGAAGTCGGTGACGACGGCGCCGCCCGCGACCACGCGCATCCGGGGCGGGGCGCCGACGTTGCCGACGACGGTGATGAGGGGCTCGTGCACGACGTACCTCCGACAGGTTGGTCCGGCGGACGGCCCGCCGGTCTACTGAGGACCCTGCCGTGCCGTACCGCCCGGTGTCTGGGTTCGTCGCTGGACTGTGGACGGCGCGGCGGCTGTGGACAGCCCGCCTCCGGCGACGGCGCTGACACCCTCTACGGTCAGCGCGGCACTGGTGGGCGCGGGCCTCTCGCTACGGTGACGGTGCGCGCTCCGCGCCCGTAGCTCAGGGGATAGAGCAGGTGCCTTCTAAGCACTTGGTCGCAGGTTCGAATCCTGCCGGGCGCACCATCGGCCATTCCGGCGCCCCGGGCGGGCCCTCCCTGATCATCCGGCGCGTTTCGGGCCCGATTTCCGCTGATTCTCGCCAATCGATCAGGGAGGGGCCAGCCAGGCCGCCAACTGATCAGGGAGGGACCAGCCAGGCCGCCGCGCCGTCAGCCCAGCCCCAAGGACACCGCATGGAGCACGACGCCGGCCAACCCGCCGACCACCGTGCCGTTGATCCGGATGAACTGCAGGTCGCGGCCCACCGCCGCCTCGATCCGCAGCGAGGCATCGCGCGCGTCCCACCGCGACACCGTCTTCTGGATCAGCGCCACGACCGTGTTGCCGTAGTGCTCGACGGCGTAGCGGACCGCCTGCTGCACCCGCTCGTCGAGCCGGCGCTCGAGCGCGACGTCGCCGACGATGCGAGCGCCGGTGTCCCTCACCAACGTGGCGATCCGGTCCTGCAGGCCGCCGTCGACCTCGTCCAGCGACAGCCGTACGGAGGTGAGCACGTCCGCGAGCACCGCGTGCAGCAGCGACTGCAGATGCGCGTCCTCCAGCAACGCGCGCAGCTGCGCGTCGACGGCCCGCGCGGTGTCGGCGTTGTAGCGCAGGTCGTCGGCCAGCGACTCGAGCAGCCCGTCCACCCACCGGCGCAGCGGGTGATCCGGGTCGGCCTCCACCTCGGCGAGCTTGGCGATCATCACGTCGAGCAGCCGGTCGACCCGCTTGTCCGTCGCCGCCAGCCAGCCGAGCCAACCCTGGTCGTTGACGAACTTCTTGATCTGCGGATGCAACTGCTCGCGGTTGTTCGCCAGGTAGGCATGCAGCCGGGTGACGCACACATCGACCAGGGGGCGCTGTCCCCGACCTTCCACGGCGCGGGCCAGGAACTGCCCGAGCACGGGCGTGTAGGAGCGGCGATCCAGGTCACGCCGCGCCAGATCCAGGACGTAGTCGGTGAGGAAGTGCTCGTCCACCGCATCGAGCAGTGCGCCGGCCGCGGCCGACAGCTCCCGGCCGACCAGCGCAGCGGCGTCCGGGTCGGCCAGTCGCTCGGCTACCCGGCGGACCAGCCGCGCCTCGGCGACCTGGTCCACCACGGCGTCGGGGGTGAGGAAGTTGCCGGTGACGAACTCACCTAACTTGGTCGCGAGCTCGTCCTTCTTGCGCGGGATGAGCGCCGTGTGCGGGATGCGCAGACCCAGCGGGTGCCGAAACAGCGCGGTGACGGCGAACCAGTCCGCCACTCCCCCGACCATCGCCGCCTCGGCGCCGGCCCGGACGAAGCCCAGCAGCGTCGTCTCCGGCACGGCGAAGGTGGCCAGGAAGACCACCGCTGCCAGGACCAGCAGTCCGGTGGCGTTGCGCTTCATCCGGCGCAGCCCGCCCGGGTCCGGCGTCAGCAGCGCGGGGACCGCCGACTCCATGACCACCCGAGGACCCTAGCGGCGGCTCGCGGCTCGCCTCTAGCTAGCGCTAGCGCTAGCGCGCAGCAACCAGGCCCTTGCCGACCAGGAAGTCCGTCGCGGCCTGCGCGGGCAGCTTGCGGTCGATGCTCACCGCGGCGTTGAGCGCGATGAGGTCGTCGGTGGTCATCGCGGCTGCTGCAGCACGACGTCGGCTGGGTGGCCGTGGTCGAGGCCGGAACACAGCGCTACCTGGGCGTACTCACGCCGACGTCGCTGCACGCTGCCCTGCGTCGCTCCATCGAGGTCGGGGCTGACTGAGCTGCCCGGCGCAGCGGCTCAGACCAGCGAACGCAGCGCCCACCCGCGGTCCCGCACGTTGCGGAACAAGTCCAGACCGGTCCTGGTGCGTAGCCGGCACAGCAGATCCAGTGCAGCTGCTCACGACTCCACACCGTCCCGGGCCAGGCCAGGAACAGCGCCAGCAACTCGATCTGCCGCGGGGAGAGTTCGAGCTCCCTGCCGTCCTCGCGGACCGAGTACGCAGCGTGGTCGACGACGAGCCGCCGAGCTCCAGCGGGCCGTTCACCGCCCGCCCGGCTTCCTCCGCGCGGGAGAGAAAGGTCCCGCCCGGACCGACCGTGGTCGGCGGCAGCGCGGTAGCGACCACCGAGCGCAGATGTGGTCGCGAGGATTCGGGTGCTGGCGGCCGGGCGGCGGCGTTCGTTCTCATGGCACTCCTCCGGAAATGACCTCGGACGTGGGCCGACGGTATGCAGCCCGGGTTTCGGGCAGGAGGCCGCTGCGTTTCGGGAGCGTTCCGACCTGGTGGACTTCGCGTCGACAGCGGCGCCGTGCCGGCGCGCGCCCGCCACGTAGCCTGCCTGCATGACCGACCGGCTGGTGTGGATCGACTGCGAAATGACCGGGCTCAGCCTGTCGGGTGACCTGCTCATCGAGATCGCCGCTCTGGTCACCGATTCCGAGCTCAACGTGCTGGGCGAGGGGGTCGACGTGGTGATCGGCGCGACCGCCGAACAGCTGACCCGCATGCCGGACGTCGTACGGGAG
>JBBSUR010000199.1:0-4210 GCA_038234255.1 Mycobacteriales bacterium
CCTGGTGGTCTCCGCTGATCGGTTCAACGCGCTGCCGATCCGCCAGGCCATCGTCGTGCCCCTGACCACCCGAGATCGCGGGCTCCCGCACCACGTCCCGGTCCGGGACGACGGCGGCCTGTCCCGCGGAAGCTGGGCGATGTGCGAGGGCGTCCGCACGGTGTCCACCCAGCGATTCGCTCAGCTGATCGGCACGGCCGAGCAGGTGACACTCGACGCCGTACTCCACCAGCTCGCCCGTTGGCTCCGCTGACACGCTGTCGACTGCGTGGCCGCGCTGAGCAGGAGGAGATCCCCACGACGACCTCTGCTCACCGGTCAGCGGACCCGCCGCCCTGCTGGTGCAGCTGCTCGCTGTCTACAGTTCCGTCCGTCGGTAGCGTAGATTACCCGCTAACGGTAGCCTAGCCCGGTGTATCAGCCGCGGGTCGTGGATCAGGAGCTCGACGAGCTGCTGCTGGGCCTACCCGCGATCAGCTTGGAGGGACCGAAGGGCGTCGGCAAGACCGCCACGGCGCTGCGCCGCGCGCGCACCGTCTACGCCCTGGACGAACCGGCCCAGCGTGAGCTGCTGCGCGCCGACCCTGAGCGGTTGGAACGCTCGCCCGGTCCGGTGCTGCTGGACGAGTGGCAACGTGAGCCGTCGGTCTGGGACGCCGTACGCCGCAGCGTCGACCGAGCACCCGATCCCGCCCGCTTCCTGCTGACCGGGAGCGCCAGCCCCACTACCTCACCCACCCACTCCGGCGCAGGTCGCATCGTCACCGTGCGCATGCGGCCGATGAGCCTGGCCGAACGCGGCCTGCAGTCGGCCGCGGTCAGCCTGTCAGGACTGCTCGCCGGCGGTCGTGAACCGCTCGAGGGGACTGCGGAGCTGGGCCTCGTCGATTATGCCGAGGAGATCGTCCGCTCCGGCTTTCCCGCCATCCGGGCGCTGTCGGGGCGGGCCCGACGCGCACAGCTCGACAGTTACCTGGCCCGCATCGTCGAGCGCGACTTCCCCGAGCAGGGACACCTCGTCCGTCGCCCGCGGACGCTGCGGGCCTGGCTGGCCGCCTACGCCGCCGCGACGGCGACTGCCAGCTCGTACAACGTCATCCTCGACGCGGCGACACCCGGCGACCATGACAAGCCAGCCAAGACCACGACCATCGCCTACCGCGACGTACTCGCGCAGCTGTGGCTGCTCGATCCTGTCCCGGGATGGTCGCCGAGCCGCAGCGACCTGCACCGACTGGGGGCGGCGCCGAAGCACCACCTGGCGGATCCGGCCCTGGCGGCGCGGCTGCTCGGCGCCGACGTCACGACGCTGCTGGAGGACTCCGTCACCGGCCCCCCGGTCCCCCGTCCCGGCTCGCTGCTCGGCGCGCTGTTCGAGTCGCTGGTGACGTTGAGTGTGCGGGTGTACGCACAGGCAGCCGAGGCCGGCGTCCACCACCTGCGGACCCGCGACGGCGACCACGAGGTCGATCTCGTCGTACAGCGGCCCGATGGCCGGGTCCTCGCACTGGAGGTCAAGCTCGGTCCGGATGTCGACGATCACGACGTCGCACACCTGCGCTGGCTCGGCCGGCGCCTCGGCCCCGATCTGGTCGACGCCGCCGTGATCACCACCGGCGGCCATGCCTATCGCCGGGCGGACGGGATCGCCGTCGTGCCGGCCGTGCTGCTGGGGCCGTAGGGAGGCATTGCCTCCCCTGCCGCTCGACCACGCCGAAGGCGCTCGACGCAGGAGGCTCCTGGACTCAGCCTGCCGGCGACCACAGACTGCTGATCGGCAGCGCCGCCAGCCGGTCGCCGAAGGGGAGCGCCTGGGCGCCCGCGTGCAGGACCACACCCGCGCGGAAGCGGTCCCCGAGCCGGTCCCGCAAACCCACCAGGCCACGGAAGTCGCCCGCTCTCACGCTCACGGAGGCCTTGACCTCCACTGCTGCCACCCGCCCCCGTCCATCTTCGAGCACGAGGTCTACCTCGAGCCCGTTGCGGTCGCGGAAGTGAAACAGCTGCGCAGGACTCTGTGACCACCCGAGCTGACGCCGCAACTCGCCGGCGACGAAGGCTTCGGTCAAACCCCCCGCAATATCGCTCGAGACTCCGGGAGCCAGCGCCGAGGCTGTGACGTTCAGCAGTCGCGCAGCCAGACCGGTGTCGAGCAAGGCGATCTTCGGGCGGTCGGTGACCCGGCTGGTCAGGTTGCGACCCCATGCCGGCAGCACGTGCGCGAGGTACAAGGTCTGCAGCAGCGCCAGGTAGGACGGCAAGGAACTGGCCGGGATCCCGCTCGCTTGGGCGAGCCGCGCGAGCACAAGCTCACCGGCGCTGCTGGCAGCGAGCAGCCGGACGAGCACCGGGAGCCGATCCAGATGCTGGAGCCCGCTGATGTCGGCCGCGTCGCGGCTCAGCACCCGGGACAGGTAGTTGTCGAACCAGGCCTGGCGCCGGCGACCCTGACGCTCCTGCGGCTCGGGATAGCTCCCGGCGCAGAGCAGTTCCATGTAGTCGGTACGGGAGAGCGGCTCCGCAGTCGTACTCAGCGAAGCCAGGTCACCGGCCATCAGTCGATCCACAAAGCTTTCGCGGACCCCTCGGAGCTCACCTTGGCTCAAGCCGTAGAGGGTCACGGTCTCAGCGCGACCCGCGAGGCTCTCCTGCGCGCCAGGTAGCCCGAGCAGATCGGCCGAGCCGGTGACGAGGAAGCGTCCCGGCCTGCGGTTCTCGTCGACAGCTCCTTTCATGGCGCGCAGCAACTGGGGGGCGCGCTGCATTTCGTCGATCACGAGGAGACCATCGCCCTGCCGGACGAAGCCATCCGGGTCGGCGACCGCGGCGGCGTGGACGGCCGTGATGTCCAAGCTGAGCCAGTGCCCGTCACGCTCTTCGAGGACCTGCCTCGCCAGAGTGCTCTTACCGACCTGGCGGGCGCCTTGGACCACGACGACAGGCGTGTCCCCGAGCGCCTCCTCGACCAGCGATCGGGCATGTCGCGCAACCGGTACGGCAGCCGGTCGCGACGCACTCATACGTCGACCCTACTTCGGCTCAGCTGCTGGAAGACCGTGACACTCGCTCCTTCGCTGAATGTGATTCGCTGATTCGCTGCCGTCTTGTCGCTGATTCGCTGACGATGGCCCGCTGATTCGCTGTTCCCCGCAGGCTGAGCAGGAGGAGATCTCCACGACGACCTCTGCTCACCGGTCAGCTCACCTGACAACGTTGCTGCCATTGGCTAACCTTGGTCCATGGCGGTGGTCAACATGCACGAAGCCAAGAGTCAGCTCTCCAAGCTCGTCGCGCGGGCCGAGGCCGGCGAGGAGGTCGTCATCGCTCGCGACGGCAAGCCGGCCGTCCGCCTCACTCCCGTGGAGGCCGGGCCCACGCCGGCCGCCCGGGCGCTCGGCGCCTGGTGCGGCCAGGTCTGGATGTCCGACGACTTCGACGACCCGATACCCGAGCTCGAACGGGCCATCTACGGCGAGCCCGGGTGAGCCTGCTGCTGGACACGCACACCCTGCTCTGGCTGGTCCAGGACAGTGACCAGCTGGGGCCACGCACCCGGACCGCGTTGCTGGCCGGGCCGTCGACGGTCAGCGCCATCACCGTCTGGGAGACCGCGATCAAGCGGGCAGCCGGTCGGCTCCGCGTCCCGGACGTCGTGCCCTTCCTGGACGGCATGGGCTTCGCGTTGCTGCCGCTCACCGCCGCCCACGCCGAGGAGGCGGGCCGCCTGCCGATGCACCACCGCGACCCGTTCGATCGCGCCCTCGTCGCACAAGCCCGCGTCGAGGGGCTCGTGCTCGTCACGGCGGACCGCGTGATGCCGTCCTACGACGTGGCCCTGCTCGACGCCTCTCGCTGACGGCCGTTGCAACTGAGTGGACAGCGCTCATGCTGCACTCTCGCCTTGCGGCGGGAGTGCCCCGGTCTGACCCATGGTGGCGGTGCCGGGGTGGCGGTTCACCGCCACCTGCTCGCCGAGGCGAGTCTGACGGTCATCGGCCTCGACGACATCGACGCGTTCCGGGACATCACCTGGGCGCGCGAGTGCGGGGCGGGCGCGACCACACCAGCCACCGGCGGTCTGGCTCGGCATCGCGGTGCCCCTCGCGGTCTGCCGGCTGTACGCCGCGACCGTCGCCCTCGGCTGGCTGGCCCTGGTGCTCGCCCGGCTCGACATCGCCTCCGGGCTGCTCGTCCACAGTCTTATGGCGCG
>JBBSUR010000200.1:0-4177 GCA_038234255.1 Mycobacteriales bacterium
GCCGACGAAGGCGTTCAGGTCGAACGTCTCCCCCGGCCGCAGCAGGTGGCCGTCGACGATCTCGGCGATGCGGTGGATGTTGTCCACCCGCGGCCGGCAGCAGGGGTGCTTGGTGGTGAAGGTGCCGATCTGCTCGCGGACGCCGAGGGTGCGGGCCTGCTCGGTGGTGATCCGGGCCGGCACGACGGAGAGCTTCGCCGAGGCGGTACGAGGAGCAGGCTCACCCAGCACCCTCAGCACGGCGGCGCCCAGATCCGGCGGCGAGACGCTGCGGCCGTCCTTCGAGGCGACGACGACGGGGGTGCCGCTGGAGACGTCGAAGGTGGCGTCCAGCGGCGGCTCCCCCACCGCGCGCAGTCCGAAGCGCACCTGCTCGTAGAGGACCTGCTCGTCCAGCCGCGGGACGAGCTCACCGTCCGGCGATGCCTGGAATACAACAGATTTCGCGATGTCAGCGGGCTCCACCACGAGCGGGTCGCCTTCGACGTCGACCGTCACCGGCGCCGCCACCGCCGGGATCGCCACCTCGTCCAGGGCCCGCTGCACCTGGGCCGCGGACGTCCTCACCGGGGTCAGGTCGACCGGCAGCTCGATCCGGGTCGCCGCGTCGCGCAGCCATCCCTGCCGGACCGCCTCCACCGCGCCACCGACGTCCAGCGACCGTCCGGTGACCGGCACAACCGCCTCCGCCACGGACTGCTCGGTGAAGCCGACCGACCCTTCGAGCGCCTGCCGGTCGAAGCCCTCGGCGAGCAGGCGCAGCTGCCCGGTCAGCGCCGCCTCGTCCACCTCGACGACCGGATCGACCGTCCGGTCGACGCCGAACAACGCCGCCGCCCGCCCCAGCGGCCCGACCGACAGCGCCCGGTCGACGGTGGCGGGGGCGTCGACCACCAGCCCCGACGCCACCGGGTCGATCCTCAGCGGCTCGGAGTCCGCCCGCAACAGCACCGGCTTCGCTGCCGCCTGCCGCAGACTCTCGGTGATCCGCGCCTGCGCCTGCGACCGCGAGAGGCCACCGACGTCGAGCCCGGCGACGCGTACGCCCTGCGGAACTCCTTCGCCCGACGCCGCCGAGACACCAGCGGCGACGAGCAGGACCCCGAGCCCGGCGGCGGCGGCGAGCACGCGGCGACGCGGGACAGCGACCACGGGTGCGGCTCCAGGGGTGAAGCGGCAGGGACCGCCGCCATACCCGGACAAATCTACCGGGCGCCGGCCAGCCGTGCGTTGTCGATGACGATCGCAGCCGGCCCCTCGATCAGTTTCAGGGTGGACAGCGCGGTCTCGCCGAAGGCGTTCTTGACCGAACTGGACAGGGCCAGCACCCCCACGACCTTGCCGCCGTGACCGCGCAGCGGCATGGACAGGTAGGTCGACATGGCCGCCGCATCCGGGTTCGCCAAGTCCTCGACCGCCACGATGTCGCCGCCGGCCTGCGCGACCCGGGTGGAGAGCTCGGCGACCGGAACGGCCTGCCCCCCGTAGGAGCTGAGGGCTTCTGCGGCGGCGGCCAGGAAGGCGCTGTAGTGCTCCGCGGAGGTGGGCTGGCCGATGGCGACGTAGGCCGCGCTCTCCGCGCCGAGCAGGACCGCCGCCAGGTGGTAGCCGACGAAGCGCTGCAGGACCCCGAGCAGGGCGGCGACCGAGGCCTCCACCCCGTTCGCCGTCGCGGCGATGGCGGTGACCGACTGCGCTACCGAGCTCTCGAACAGCTTGCGGTCGAGCAGATCGCAGACCCGCGACAGGACGTCCTCCTCCGACAGCTCGAGCGGGTCAGGACGCAGGGCCGGGCGTCCGCCGCGGGCCGCGTCCGCCGCAGCCAGCACGTCGGTGACGGTGGCCGCCAGCTCGCCGGCCTCGAAATCCTTGGTGAGGTAGCGGTCCACCCCGGCCTGTCCGGCCCAGTAGCGGTCACTCGCCGCGTCGAGCGAGGTGAGCATCACGACGGGGATGTCCGCGGTCTGCCAGTCGTCCTTGAGCAGGCGCGCGGCGATGAAGCCCGACACCCGCGGCATCTGCACGTCCAGCACGACCGCATCCGGCTGTCCGGCGAACACCGCCTGCACCGCGCCGATCCCGTCCTCGGTCGCCACGACCTCGTGACCTTCGCGGGTCAGCACACTGGTGACGATCCGGCGCAGCGTCGAACTGTCGTCGGCGATCACGATTTTGGCCATGGGCTATCTGCCTACCAATCTTCGGACGGTACGAAGGAGCTGTTCCTGATCGAACTCGTTCTTGAGCAGGTACGCCGAGCAGCCCGCGTCGAGGCCGGCCTGCCGGGCGGAGTCGTCGCCCCGGGAGGTCATGATGATCACCGGCACGTTCTCCCAGCCACGGGTGCGCCGAATGGTGCGGGTCAGTGCGAAGCCGTCCATGCCCGGCATCTCGACATCGCAGAGCACCAGGTCGGCCGGGTCGTCGCGCAGCCGGGCGGCTCCGTCCAGGCCGTCGACGGCGGTCTCGACCTGATAGCCGGCGCCTTCCAGGATCACGCGTTCGAGTTCCCGCACGCCGATGCTGTCCTCCACGACGAGGACTCGCGGGCGGTGGGCGGGTCGGGGAACGCGGGTCGACGGCGCGAACGCAGGAGGTGGCGTACGCGCGGCCACCGCTCCGAGGACGGACTCGGCAAGCTCGCGCAGGTCCAGCAGGCAGACCACGCTGCCATCGCCGTCGATCGTCGCGCCGGCGATCGCCGGCACCCGGCCGAGGAAGCTGTCGAGATCCTTCACCACCAGCTCGCTCTCCCCCTCCAGCCGGTCGACCGCCCAGGCGACCTGGGAGCCGTTGCTGCCGGCATGGCGGACGACCAGAGCGGCCCGCGGGGGATTGCCGGGCGCTCGGGGCAAGCCGAGTGCGACGCCAAGGTCGAGCAGCGGGATGGAGACTCCGTGGCGGATGACCACGGGGGCGCCGGCCAGTACGTGCACGGCGGCCGCTCCCTCGCCGGGGCGAAGCGACAGGGACTCGACGACACCGGGTACGGGTATCGCGTAGCGCTCGTCCCCCACGCGGGCAATCAGACAGCGCAGCACACCCAGGGTCACCGGCAGGGTGAGGGTGAACGTCGTGCCCTCGCCGGGCCCGCTGCGGATCTCCACCGACCCGCCCAGCTCCTCGACGGCGTCGCGGACGACGTCCAGGCCGACTCCCCGGCCGGAGGTCTCGGTGACCACGGCCGCGGTCGAGAACGCCGGCGTGAAGAGCAGTTCCAGCAGGGACTGGCCGGACAGGGTGCTCCCGACCGGCAACAGTCCTGCGTCGACGGCCTTGTCGCGTACCCGCTGTTCGTCGATCCCGGCGCCGTCGTCGGACACCTCGAGCACCACCGTGCCGGCCACGGCTCGCGCGGCGAGTCGGACGACTGCCTGCGCCGGCTTGCCCGCGGCGAGACGGCTCGCCGGGTCCTCGCATCCGTGGTCCACCGCGTTGACGACCAGGTGCTTGAGCGCGCCGGCGACGCCGTCGAGCACCTTCTTGTCGATCTCCACGTCCTCGCCGTCGCTGTGCAGGCGGACGGTCTTGCCGGTCGAATGCGCGACGTCGCGGACGATGCGGGACAGCGGGGCGAACGCCTGACGTACCGGCACCATCGCCAGACCCATCGCCCCGTCGCGGACCAGCGCCATGCCCGTACGGTGCCCCTCGACCAGCTCGCGCAGGCCGCTCACGGCCGTGGTCATCTGCTCGGCCGCGCCGGCCAGGTGGTGCAGCGCCTGCGCGACCTCGGGCGGCAACGACGAAGCGGCGGCGGTACAGGCCGCCCCCAGCAGCTGCGCCCAGCGGGTCTGCTCGGCGGCGACGGCGAGGACGTCGCGGGTGACGCGCTCGATCCGACGGGCCCCGAGGTCAGCCTCACCGACGACGTCCAGCAGTTCGTAGACCTTGCCGGCGGCGACGCGCACGCTGTCACTTCCGGGCCGGTGCAGGTCGATAGCGGGCCGATCCGGTCCGGGCCGGGCGGACGGCGGCGACGGCGGGGGGGACGGCGGCGCCGGAGGGGACGACAGGGAGGCGGGCCGGGTAGTGTGCGGGCCGGGCGGGGCACCCTGCGCCGGCACGTGCACGACCGTCGGGCGCGGCGCCGCGGCGAGCACCGGCGGGCTGACCGGGCGGCCGGCCACGGCGGCGGCGAGCGCGGCGAGCACCGGTTCGAGCGCCTGGTCGTCGA
>JBBSUR010000201.1:0-4141 GCA_038234255.1 Mycobacteriales bacterium
CGTTCCTGCGCGGTGTCCACCTGGTGGAGTACGACGCGCCGGCGCTGCGCGAGGTCGCGCACCACGTCGTCGCGCTCGCCCAGGCCGAGGACCTCCCGGCGCACGGCCAGGCCGTGTCGATCCGCTTCCCGGCCGGGGACTCGCCAGCCTGACCGGCCCCGGGGCGTACGTTTCGCAGGGGAAGTCGCCAGGAGGGGTTACCGAACGCTGCCGCTGACGGAGGGAGCGCCGTGGAGGATGTACGGCTCGGCTCCCGGGTCGACGTCACCGGTGCGGAGTTCCGGCGCAACGTGGCTGCCTCGCAGGCGCTGGCCGCCGAGCTGCACCGGCGCCTGGAGGCGGTCCGGCCAGGTGGGCCGGAGCACGCCCGCGCGCGCCAGGTCGCGCGCGGCAAGCTCCTGGCCCGGGAGCGGATCGACACGCTGCTCGACCCCGGCAGCCCCTTTTTGGAGCTGTCGCCGCTGGCCGCCCACGGGATGTACGACGACGCGGCCCCCGGCGCCGGCATCCTCACCGGAATCGGCCGGATCTCCGGGCGCGAGTGCGTGGTCGTCGCCAACGACGCCACCGTCAAGGGCGGCACCTACTACCCGATGACGGTCAAGAAGCACCTGCGGGCGCAGGAGGTCGCCCTGCACAACCGGCTGGCGTGCATCTACCTGGCCGACTCCGGCGGCGCGTTCCTTCCTGAGCAGGACCAGGTGTTCCCTGACCGCGAGCACTTCGGCCGGATCTTCTACAACCAGGCGACGATGAGCGCGCAGGGGATCGCCCAGATCGCCGCGGTCCTGGGCAGTTGCACGGCCGGCGGCGCGTACGTGCCGGCGATGGCCGACGAGGCGGTGATCGTGCGCGACCAGGGCACGATCTTCCTCGGTGGTCCGCCGCTGGTGAAGGCCGCGACCGGCGAGGTGGTCACCGCCGAGGAGCTCGGCGGGGGTGCGCTGCACTCGCGCATCTCGGGAGTCACCGACCATCTCGCCGACGACGACGCGCACGCGTTGCGCATCGTGCGACGCATCGTCGCCACGCTCGGCCCGCGAGCAGCGCCGCCCTGGGACCGGGTGCCGGTGCAGGAACCGGCGGTCGATCCGCACGAGCTGCCGGGGGTGCTGCCCGCCGACGCCCGAACGCCCTACGACGTCCGTGAAGTGATCGCCCGCCTGGTCGACGGCAGCCGTTTCGCGGAGTTCAAGGCGGAGTACGGCACGACGCTGGTCACCGGCTTCGCCCACCTGCACGGCCATCCGGTCGGCATCGTCGCCAACAACGGCGCGCTGTTCAGCGAGTCTGCCCTGAAGGGAGCGCATTTCGTCGGGCTCTGCGACCAGCGGTCGATCCCCCTGCTGTTCCTGCAGAACATTGTCGGCTTCATGGTGGGGCGCGAGTACGAGGCCGGCGGCATCGCCAAGCACGGCGCCACGATGGTCAGCGCGGTCGCCTGCGCTCGCGTACCGAAGCTCACCGTCGTGATCGGCGGGTCGTTCGGCGCCGGCAACTACTCGATGTGCGGCCGGGCATTCTCGCCGCGCTTCTTGTGGATGTGGCCGGGTGCGCGGATCTCGGTGATGGGCGCGGACGCCGCGGCGGCGGTGCTGGCGACCGTGCGCGAGGAGCAGTTGACGAACGCCCCCGGCGCAGCGTCGCCGCCGTGGTCACCGCAGGAACGGGAGGCGTTCCAGGCACCGATCCGGGCGCTATATGAACTGCAGGGCAGCGCCTACTACTCGACCGCCCGGCTCTGGGACGACGGCATCCTGGATCCGCTCGATACCCGTACCGTCCTCGGTCTGGCCCTGTCCGCCTGCGCGAATGCGCCCCTCGCGCCCAGGGCGTACGGGGTGTACCGCCGGTGAGCGGCACCCGGGCAGGTCGCTGATGTTCGACACCGTCCTGGTCGCGAACCGGGGGGAGATCGCGGTGCGCATCCTGCGCACGCTCAGGCGCCTGGGCATCCGCGGGGTGGCCGTCTACAGCGACGCCGACGCCGGGGCCCGCCACGTCCGCGACGCCGACGTCGCCGTGGCACTCGGTCCGGCCGCGGCGCGGGACAGCTACCTGTCGATCGAGCGGGTGCTGGCAGCGGCAGTCGCGACCGGCGCCCAGGCCGTGCACCCCGGCTACGGGTTCCTTTCCGAGAGCGCCGCTTTCGCCACCGCCTGCGCCGACGCCGGGCTGGTCTTCGTCGGGCCGCCCGCGGAGGCGGTGCGCGTCATGGGCGACAAGATCCGCGCCAAGCTGGCGGTGCGCGATGCCGGGGTTCCGGTGATCCCGGGCCGTACCTGTGCCGGCCTGAACGAGCAGGACCTGCGCGCCGCCGCGGACGAGGTGGGCTATCCGGTGATGGTCAAGCCGTCCGCGGGCGGCGGCGGCAAGGGGATGCACCTGGTGCACAGCCCCGCCGACCTGCCGGCGGCCCTGGGCGCCGCTCGCCGGGAGGCCGCGTCGTCGTTCGGCGACGACACGCTGTTCCTGGAGCGCTATCTCGTGCGTCCCCGGCACATCGAGGTGCAGGTGCTGGCGGACAACTACGGGGCCGCGGTGCATCTTGGCGAGCGGGAGTGCAGCCTGCAGCGCCGGCACCAGAAGGTGTTCGAGGAGGCGCCGTCGGTGCTGCTTGACGACCGGCAGCGGACCCGGATGGGCGCCGCCGCACTCGACACGGCCCGCGCGGTCGGCTACACCGGCGTGGGCACCGTGGAGTTCCTCGTGCCGGCCGAGAATCCGCAGGAGTTCTTCTTTCTGGAGATGAACACCCGCCTGCAGGTCGAGCACCCGGTGACCGAGCTGGTCACCGCGGTCGACCTCGTCGAGCAACAGTTGCGGGTCGCTGCCGGAGAGCCGCTGCGCCTCACCCAGGACGACGTACGGGTCAGCGGGCACGCGGTCGAGGTCCGCGTCTACGCCGAGGACCCGGCCCGCGCTTTCCTGCCCACCGGAGGACCGGTCCTGCTGCTGCGGGAGCCGACCGGGCCGCACGTGCGCGTCGACAGCTCCCTGCTCGCCGGCGTCGACGTCGGATCGGTCTACGACCCGATGCTCAGCAAGGTGGTCACCTGGGGACCGGACCGGCCGACCGCGCTGGCCCGCCTCGACCGGGCACTGGCCGGCCAGGTCGTGCTCGGGGTGGCGACCAACATCGCCTTCCTCCGTGCGCTGCTGGCCGCTTCCGACGTGCAGCAGGGCCGCCTGGACACCGAATGGATAGAACGTCACCTCGCCCAGCTGGTCGACCCGGCGGTCCCGGACCAGACCTACGTCGCGTACGCCCTGGTGCGCCTGCTCGCACTGGACTGCGGCGGCGACGACCCGTGGGACGCCGTCGACGGATGGCGGCTGTCCGGACGTGCCGCGGTGAGCTGGCAGGTGGCTGGTCCGGACGGTGCGCCGCTGCGCATCGCGGTCACCGGCACCCCCGCCGCAGCCACCGTCCGGGTCGGAGCGGGCGAGCCGGCGTCGGCGTCGGCGGTACGCAGCGACGACGAGGTGCTGGTGACGGTGCACGGGCGTACGCACCGTGTGCTCTGGGCACAGGACGGGCTGCGGACCTGGCTGTGGTCCAGCGCTGGCACCTTCGCGATCGACGAGCTTCCGGCACACCGCAGCAGCGGTGGCGGCCGGGAGGCGGGCAGCGGTGCGGTGCCCAGCCCGATGCCCGGGACGGTCATCGCGGTCCACGTCGAGGTCGGTGACCCGGTGCGCAGCGGGGAGCCGCTGATCGTGGTGGAGGCGATGAAGATGGAGCATGCGCTGACTGCACCGCACGACGGGACGGTGAGCCAGTTGCAGGTCCGCGTTGGGGATCAGGTGCGGGTCGGCCAGTGCATGGCCGTCGTGACGGCGGAGCCGGCGTCGTGAGCACCGCCCTGCCGGGCCTTCCGGCGCGGGTCGAGATCTACGAAGTGGGTCCCCGCGACGGGCTGCAGAACGAAAGCGTTGTGGTCCCGGTCGAGGTAAAGGCGGAGTTCGTGCGCCGCCTGCTCGCGAGCGGGCTGCGCACCATCGAACTGACCAGCTTCGTTCCGGCGCGGTGGGTGCCGCAGCTGGCCGACGCCGGCGAACTGCTCGAACTGCTCGGCCAACTGCCCGGCCGGCACCCGGTCCTGGTGCCGACCGACCGCGGACTGGACCGGGCACTGGA
>JBBSUR010000202.1:0-4071 GCA_038234255.1 Mycobacteriales bacterium
AGCTGCACCGGGCCCACCGAGGTGCGCACCAGCCGCTGGACCGGGTGATCGACGGCGGACAGCGCCCGGCGTACGACGTGCTTTCGACCCTCGTGCAGCACGATCTCCAGCAGCACCCGGTTGGCGGTCGAGTCGACCAGCCGGAAAGAGTCCACCCGGACGATCCCGTCCTCGAGCTCGACGCCCTCGCGCAACCGCCTCCCGACGTCGCGCGCGACCGGTCCCAGCACCTCGGCGAGATAGGTCTTCGGCACCTCGTACGACGGGTGGGCCAGGCGGTGCGCCAGCTCGCCGTCGTTGGTGAGCAGCAACAGGCCCTCGGTCTCGGCGTCGAGCCGGCCGACGTGGAAGAGCCGCTCGACCCGGTCGGCCACCAGGTCACCGACGGTGGGCCGGCCCTCGGGATCGCTCATCGCCGTCACGTAGCCACGCGGCTTGTTCAGCGCCAGGTAGACCAGACCGGGTGCGGTGTTGATCCGCATGGTGTCCACCCGGATCACGTCGGTCGCCGGGTCCACCCGGCGGCCCTGCTCGGTGACCAAGGAGTCGTTCACCGACACCCGCCCGGCCTCGATCAGCTGCTCACAGGCGCGGCGCGAACCCAGCCCGGCGGCAGCCAGCACCTTCTGCAGCCGGATGCCGTCGCCGACCGCAGGCTGGGTCATCGTCTCCTCATGGTTCACGGGGCAGGGGGTTCACGGTGCAGGGGGTTCACGGTGTAGGGGGGTCGAGGCGTCATCGCCTGCCGGGTCGTCGAACTCGCAGATGTCGGGCAGGAACGGCCCGAGGGCAGGCAACTCCTCCAGCGAGCTCAGGCCCAGCCGCTCCAGGAACAGCGGGGTGGTGCTGAGCAGGCCAGCGGCGCTGTCCGGATCCTGGCCGACGTCGCTGATCAGACCGCGCGCCTGCAGGGTGCGGACGACCCCGTCGACGTTGACCCCCCGGACCGCACCGATGCGGCTGCGGGTCACCGGTTGACGGTAGGCGATGACCGCGAGCGTTTCCAACGCCGCCTGGGTCAACCGGGCGGACTGCCCGTCGAGCAGGAGCCGCTCAACGTAGGGAGCGCAGTCGGCCCGGGTGTAGAGCCGCCAGCCACCGGCGACCCGGCGCAGCTCGAAGCCCCGTTGCGCATCGGCATATCCGTCGGCGAGCGCCTGCAGGGTCGACTCGACCTCGGCGTCCGCCGCCTGAGCGACCTTGGCCAGGACAGCGCCGGTCACCGGTTCGTCGGTCACCAGCAGCAGCGCCTCCAGAACCGCGGACAGTGGTGGGCCCGGTACGCCGGTCACCGACCGTCCTGCCCGCCGGTCCACCGCACGTGCAGGTCGCCCAGCGCCTGGAGCTGCTCGAAGGTGACCACTCCCTCGCGGTAGAGCTCGAGCACCGCGAGGAACCTCGCCACCACGACCAGGGTCTCGGTGCAGTCGGCGGTGAGTGCCCGGAACGAGCTCCCACCGCTACGCCGCAGCCGATCCCGGATCAGCGCGGTCTGCTCCAACACGCTGACCGCGTTGCCGTGGGCATGGTCGGTCGCCACCGCCGGCCGGGGCCCCGGCGTGAGCACGCGGGCCGCGAGCCGGGCGAACTGCTCGGGCCCGAGGCCGAGCAGCACCTCGGGAAGCAGCCCGGCGAACCGGGGCTCGAGCGAGACCAGCCGTGGGTAGCGCAGGGCCTGAGCGGCGAGCAGGGCCTGCAAATGTTGGGCGGCCTGCTTGTAGGCGCGGTATTGCAGCAGCCGGGCGAACAGCAGGTCGCGCGCCTCGAGCAGCGCCACGTCCTCCTCGTCCGCCGCCGGCCCCGACGGCAGCAGCCGGGCCGCTTTGAGGTCGAGCAGGGTCGCGGCGACCACCAGGAAGTCGGTGGTCCGGTCCAGGCCCCACCCGGCGTCCAGGGACCGGCTGTGGGCCAGGAACTCATCCGTCACCTGGGACAGGGCGACCACGGTGATGTCGAGCTGATGCTTGGCGATCAGCGCCAGCAGCAGGTCGAACGGTCCCTCGAAGACCGCCAGGTGCACCGAGAAGACGCCGGCGGGAGGCAAGCGCTGCAGGTCGGCGCTAGCCACCGGTCAGGAGCCGGACGACCGGGCTGAGCAGGATGTCGAGCAGCGCGGGCAGCAGGGCCTGCGGACCGCCCAGCGGGATCAGGAGCAGCGCCAACAGCACCGCGACACCGATGTTGCGCTCGACCAGCTGGAACTGCGCCTTCTGCCATCCCGGTGTCTGGGGTGCCAGCCCGAACAGCAGCCGGCCACCGTCCAGCGGGGGCAGCGGCACCAGGCTCAGCGCGCCCACGAACAGGTTCGACAGGCCGAACAGCAGCAGCGCCCGCAGCAACAGGTCACCTTCCACGCCCCGCTGGAGCAGGATCGTGAATCCGCTTGCCAGGACCGGCCCGCCGGCCAGCCGGAAGGCCAGCAGGCTGAGGATCCCGAGCGCGATGTTGGCGAGTGCGCCGCTGAGCAGCGTAGCGACGAAGGCCTCCCGACGATGACGGTCCGGTCCACCCTCGATCGGCTTGGCCCAGCCGATTCCGGCGATGGCTGCGGCGATCGCGCCGAACGGGTCGAGATGGGCGCGAGGGTCGACGGTGACCCGGTCCGGCGAGGCAGGTCCCGCCTTGGTGGAGCGGCGAGCCACCAGCGCCTGGACCAACCCGTGGACCGTCACCGCGACGACGAAGCTGATCAGGAGCAGGAGCAGGGAGACCGGGTTGCCCAGGGCGTAGAGCACCTCAGCTGTTCCGCAGGCGCTGGACGACGGGCCTGCCCGGCCGCTCGGCCTTGCAGTTCCCGGTCACGGTGCGCCCGGTCATCGCGACAGCACCTCCTTGGCCAGCTCGCGGTAGGCGGTCGCGCCGTGGGAGTTCGTCGCGTACGTCGTGATCGGCTCCCCGGCCACCGTGGTCTCGGGAAAGCGGATGGTGCGGTTGATAACGGTGTGGAACACCTTCTCGCCGAACGCCTCGACGACCCGGGCCAGCACCTCCCGGCCGTGCAGGGTGCGCGCGTCGTACATGGTCGCGAGGATCCCCTCCAGCTCCAGCTCGGGGTTGAGCCGCTCGCGTACCTTCTCGATGGTCTGGATCAGCAGCGCGACGCCGCGCAGGGCGAAGAACTCACACTCCAGCGGGATGATGACGCCGTGCGCGGCGGTGAGCGCGTTGACCGTGAGCAGGCCGAGCGAGGGCTGGCAGTCGATCAGCACGATGTCGTAGTCGTCCAGGACCGGGGCCAGGACGCGGCGCAGCGTCTGCTCCCGGGCCACCTCGTTGACCAGCTGCACCTCCGCGGCCGACAGGTCGATGTTGCTCGGCAGCAGGTCCAGACCGGCGATGTCGGTCTTGAGCATCACGTCCTGCACCGCGACGTCGGATTCCATCAGCAGGTTGTAGACGGTGGTGTCCAGCTGCATCGGGTTGACGCCGAGCCCGACCGACAGGGCACCCTGCGGGTCGAAGTCGACCAGCAGGACGGTGCGCCCGGCCTCGGCCAGCGCGGCACCGAGGTTGATGGTGCTGGTCGTCTTGCCGACGCCGCCCTTCTGGTTGCACATCGCCAGGATGCGGGCCGGTCCGTGCCGGTCCAGCGTCGGCGGGGCCGGGAACTCCCGCCGGGGCCGGCCGGTTGGGCCCACGCCGGCCGCCTCACCCAGCGCCAACGAGGCCGGTATCGCCCCGGGTTCGCGCGCCGGCCGGTTGCGCGCGGAGGCGGGGGTGTCCGTGCCGGTGGTGGCAACGCCGGGTACGGGCGCGACCTGCGACGGCGGTGGCCCGGCATCGCCGGCCGGCCGGGCGGTGGGGCGCCGGGGGCTGCGCTTGCGTACGGCCGGGGGCGTTGGCTCGGCTGGGGGCTCAGCAGGAGCAGCAGTCTTGGCTGCGGCCGCACCCCGCACGCGCACCACCCGCTTGTCCTGCGTCCGACCCGCCGCCGCCGCCGCCGCCGGCGGCACCGCCGCTGCGGGTGCGGCCGTACGCCGCGGCTTCCCAGCACCCACCTTGGACGCTGCGGCTGCGGACGGAGTCGACTTGGCCATGTATCCGAAACTCTCTCTGCCGATCAATCTGCCG
>JBBSUR010000203.1:0-4036 GCA_038234255.1 Mycobacteriales bacterium
GCGGACCTTCGAAGCGCGACATCTGCAGCGCCACGAGTTCCACGGGGACTGGAACTACTCGGTCCGCGACCGCACCGACCCGCAGAGCAACCCCCCTGCGACTCGCCCATGATAATCGGAGTAATTGTCGCGTGAGCCCTACCTGCGCAACGGCTCCGAGGAGCCGGCCGACGTGGTGCTCGCCGACCGCACGGCCTGACGCTCAGACGCCGGCCCGCGTCATGCGGCGTCGGCGTCTGAGCCGTCGGGAGGGCCACCCGCTGACCGGTCCGACGATCGTCAGCAGCGCGGGCACGAGGAACGTGCGCACCACGAGCACGTCGAGCAGGATGCCGACCGCGAGCGCGAAGGCGAGTTCGCGGAACGCGACGAGCGGCACGAGCGCCAGCAGCCCGAAGCTGGCGGCCAGGGCGATGCCCGCCGAGGTGATGGCGCGCGTGGACTGCGGGATGGCGACGGCCATCGCCTGGCGCAGCGGTCGCCGGCTGGCCAGCTGCCAGATGTGGCCGACGGCGAAGATGTTGTAGTCCGAGCCCAGTGCAACCAGGAGCACGGCGGTCGCGAACGGGACGTAGAACGTCAGCCCGTCCTGGCCGAGCAGCCCCTGGAAGACCGCGACCGTGAGCCCGAGCGTCGCGCAGAGCGCGAGCACGTTCGCGGCCAGCAGGTAGAGCGGCGCCACCAGTGCCCGCAGGAACAGCACCAGCATCAGCAGGTTGGCCGCCAGGGCGGCCGTGCTGATGCGCACCAGGTCGCCGGTCGTCTCCTCGACGACGCCCTGCGCGAGCGCGGTGTCGCCGGCGAGGGCGACGGTGACGGCGTCCCCGACCCCCGCCTCGTCCAGCAGCTCCGGCAGCCGTTCCTGCAGGCCCGACAGGTCCTGAATGGCCGTCGCTCCGAGCGGCGCGGAGTCCAGGACCACGAGGTAGCGCGCGGCGTCGCCCGACTCGGCCACCAGCACGCCGAACTCGCCGACGACGGGCTTGTCACCGGGACCGAGCACGCCGGCCACGCCCGGCTGGCGCTCGATCGCGTTGCCGAGGCGGCGCAGCGCGGCGGCGTCGTCGGCCAGCCGGTCTCCCTCAAGCAGGATCTCGGTGGGCGACAGGATGCCGGGCGCGAAGCCCTCGACGGCGGCCGCGGCGGCGCGGGCGACCGGCTCGTCGTCGGGCAGCGACTGCACGAACCCCAGCCCGAGGTCGAGGTCGGCCAGCGGCACAGCGGCTCCGCCGAGGCCCAGCACGCACGCGACCGCGATGATGGCGGCTGACCGCGGCCGGGTGACGACCGCCGTCAGCCGGTCCTGCGCGCGAGCGACGGGTCCTTCGGCGGCTTGGGCCGGGGAGCGTCCCGGCCGGGACGGCCAGAAGGCCCACCCTCCGACGATCCCCATCAGTGCCGGCAGCAGCGTGATGGCCACCAGGAGTCCGACGAGCACCGTCACCGCCATGCCTGGCCCAAACCCGCGAAACAAGGCCGACTCGGCGACGACGAGCGTCGCGATCCCCGTGGCGACGGTGACGCCGGCGACCGCGACGATGGGCGCGAAATCTGTGGTCGCCGCGCGTGCGCCGGGCAGCCGGGCGTGGCCCGTGGCGATTCGGTGGCGCAGCCCGGACAGGAAGAATATGCAGTAGTCGGTCACCACGCCCAGCAGCAGCGCGACGATGAGCGGGCGCAGGTCGGCCGGCACCGAGATGCCGATCAACGCGGCCACGGCGCCGCCCACCCCGAGCGTCACGGTGACGGCGGCCCCGGCCGCCAGCAGGGTGATGACCGGCGCCACCACCGAGCGGAAGGTGACGCCGACGATGAGCAGGATGGCGCCGATCGTCAGCACCTCCAGCCGGTGCACGCTGCCCTCGACGAGTTCGGCCTGCGTGGCCCGCGCCGGGATGGAGCCGGTGACGCCGACGTAGTCGTCGTCGGGGTCCTGCAGGTGCTGCTCACCGAACTGCTCGGCCGCCTGCTTCTGCGCGGCGAAGCTCGAGAACGGGTCCTGGAACAGGTAGGTGAGGACGGTGGTGCCCTCCGCCTGCGAGCCGGGGAACGCCCCGAAAGTGTTCGGCGCCGGGAGCGCACCGAGGATGGGCGTGTCGTAGGCGCCCTGGGTGAGGCCGATGGCCCGGAGCACGGCTTCGGCCTGGGCGAACGCCGACAGGCCGTCCGGGTCGTGCTGCACCAGGACGGTCCGGCTCAGCAGCGGGAAGCCGAACAGCTCGAAGGAGCGCAACTCGGCCTCGATCGCGGGGTTGCCGGCGCCGAAGCCCTCCAGGTCGCCGCCGCCGGTCGACGCCGACGGGAGCATGAACGCCGACGCGCACGCCGTGGCCCAGAATGCGACGACGAGCCAGCGCAGCCGCACGACCCACGCGGCGTACCACCGCCACACGCGGCCGGTCCCGCGCTCGGCAGCGCCGGCCCCGTCTGCCACGCCCGGCCTCAGGACTGCCGCAGCGAGAGGCGCCGTAGCACCCGGTGCATCGCCACCACCGGCACGGTGGGCACGAAGGCGATCGTCATGCCGAGCAGAACCGCCAGCCGCCGGAACGAGCCCTGGGCCGAGTTGGCGCTGGCGACGATGTCCACGCCGTTCTGGCTCACTTGCGTGCCGAGGTCGGCCGCGTCACCACCGACGACGGGGATCCCGCTGAGAGACTGCAGCGCCATCCCGGCCTCGTCGAGAGCGCGGCCGGAGTCCGCGACCGTCATGGTCAACTCGGACA
The DNA here is from genome assembly GCA_038234255.1 of Mycobacteriales bacterium. GTDB lineage: Bacteria > Actinomycetota > Actinomycetes > Mycobacteriales > SCTD01 > SCTD01. The sequence continues at coordinate 2,727 of JBBSUR010000203.1, forward strand.
GCCGCCACACCTCGACGCCGGTCCACACGCCGATCACCAGCCACAGCGCGACCCACAGGGCGATCCCCACCTCGACGGAGGGGCGGTGAGCGAGGGGTGCGGTCATCGCTCAGCCGGCCGGTGTGGCGGAGGCGCTATTCGTCGGCGTCGGCGTGCCGGTCGGGTCCAGCGTGATGATGCGGGCGTCGGCGGCCAGGTCGCGGCACTCGCTCGCCGTCGCCTCGATCTCGGGACGGATCTGCTGGACGACGTCGAGCGACTCCTGCAGCCGGCGGGCGTCGAGCGCCGCGGCGGCGTCCGCGACGTCGCTCAGCGCGGAGGTGACCGTCTGTGCGAGCTCGGCGGCCTCGACGCAGGCGGCGGGCACCTGGACGACGAGCTCCTGCTGATCCGACGGGAGGTCGCCCTCGGTCGGCTCGGCCGTCGGGGCCGCGCGGGGGGGGTCAGCTCGGCGTCGTCGGTGTCGCCGAGCGCGAACAGCGCGGCCGACAGGGCGGCACCGACGAGGAAGGTCAGTGCCGGCAGCAGCCACGTCCACACGCTGCGGCCGTCGCCGGCGCTGTTCGGGCTCTCACCCACGGGCTCGGACACGACAGGCCTCCTTCTCGGGCGACGGACTCCTCGGTCTTGACCGCCCCGCGATGTGTCCACACCCGCGCGCATGTGGCGATCGCATGTCGAAATGCCTCCGACCCTGCTCGCGGCGCCGGCCGCACGTGGACCAGTCCCTCGACGACGCGCCGCGCCGGGCCGGCGGCCCGCGGCTCTGGCCGCGCTGGTGAGCGTGCTGGTCCTGATGGGCATCCCGGTCCAGTCAGCGCGGCAGCAGGGCGGCGCCCATGCCGTCCGGCCTGCGCGCCATGAGCGCTGCCGCCCCCTCCTGCTCGCGCCGCGGATCGCGGGCGCTGCTCGCGCTGTAGCACGCCGCTGCTCGTCGTCGTCGCGGCGGCGTTGTTCCTGCGGCACTGCGCTGCACCGGGTTGGGGCGCTAGGTTCATGCGAACGTGAATCCTGCGCGTATCGCGTCGCTCATCGGGGGTACTGCTCATGCCGCAACCGGCCGAGGCGACGGCGAACGGCGGGATCACCTTCCATCATCCGGCGGCGTTCTGGCTGGGTTCGGGAGCCGTCACGCTGGGAGTGCTGCTGCACCTGCCGATGTATCTCGGTGCCAGCGACATGGGGTACCGCTTGGCCGGCATGGCCGTCGACGGGCCGATGAAGGCCGGGATGGCGTTGATCCTGGTCGGGTTGGCCGCCACGTCGTACGGCCTGCTCCCTCCGCTGTCGCGCTCCCGGCCGGCGGCCGC
>JBBSUR010000204.1:0-4019 GCA_038234255.1 Mycobacteriales bacterium
CAGCAACGCGGCGCTCTGCGGCCCCGGGTCCAGCGCTGGCAGGATCTCGAGTGCTTCGGTGAGCGCCGCGCGGTCACCGGCGCGCACGCGGCGGGTCAGGGCCGGGACATCGACCCGATCCCCGCCCGCACTATCGCCCGCATTGCCGCTCATGTGTTCGATTCTGTCACATCGCAGCGATGTTGGCAAGAGCGAAAGTGCTTGCTGCACAACGAGAAGTTGTCCACAAGCTGACCCATGGCTCTTGACATGGCCGGTCCAGCCGCTGTCGAAGAAGGACATCAAGGCCGCCAGCGGGGCGCTGCCTGACCCCCGACGAACTTACGGGCGTGACCACTAGGACTAGCTAGGCGGGTGATCAGTCGGGGGACCAGGGCGTCACTCGTCGTTGCGCGTCCCCCTGCCCCGCTTGATCTGCGACCGCTGTCGCTTGCCCTCCAGCCGGCGCTCCTTCGAGCCCTTCGTCGGACGGGTCGGCCGCCGCTGCGGTGGAGGTGGCGCCGCAGCCTCGCGGAGCAGTTGACCCAGCCGCTGCTCGGCCGACTCCCGGTTCTGCAACTGGCTGCGCTGCTCGCTGGCGGCCACCGTGACCACCCCGGCCACCAGCCGGCCGGCCAGCCGCCCGAGGATCCGCTCCCGCAGGTGCTCGGGCACGGAGCCGGACGCAGCGAGATCGAAAGACAGCTCGGCCCGGCTGTCGGTCGTGTTCACGCTCTGCCCGCCCGGGCCCGACGAGCGGGAGAACCGCCAGGACAGCTCTGCCTCCGGAACCGTCCAATGCGACGTCACCTGCAGCGGTCCGGGCATGCGAGCATGGTCGCAGGCTGACGAAGGAACGGGCGAGTGAGCGGAACCGCTCGACGAGCATGACGGCTCGGTAAGCAGGCGATTGCTGCGCGGCCAGAGTACGGCGCGAACCGCCCAGCTCGAGGTTTGCGTCGATTCCTTCGTGGCAGGGGTGCCGGCGACACGCAGTGCTCCCGCCCGGCCAACCCCTGCGGGCGAGCACATCCATCCATTTGCCGGACCCCACGCGAGGAGCGTCATGATCGACGACAGCACGCTGGACCGCCTGAGCGGCAAGCACGTCATCGGCTCTGACGGCCAGAAGATCGGCAAGGTTTCCCACGTCTACGAGTCCATCGACGGCAGTGGCGCGACCTTCGCCACCGTCAAGACGGGTCTGTTCGGGACCGGCGCCAGCTTCTTCCCGCTCCACACGGCCGAGTTCCGCGACGACGAGGTCTTGGTGCCTTACGACAAGGACTTCGTCAAGGGCGCTCCCCGGGTGGAGGACGACGAGGACCTGACCGCGCCGGAGGAGTTGCGCCTGTTCAGCTACTACGCGGGCACCAACTATTCGGGCACCGATGGCCAGGGCGCTGCAGGGGGCCAGGACACGAGCGGGACGGCGACCGACAACGCGATGACCCGTTCGGAGGAGCAGCTCTCCGTCGGCACCCAGCGGGTGGAGGCCGGGCGGGCCCGACTGCGCAAGTACGTCGTCACCGGCACCGAGACGGTCGAGGTCCCGGTCAGCCGCGAGGAGGTCCGGGTCGAGCGCGAGCCGATCACCGACGCCAACAGGGGCAGCGCCACGGACGGCCCGGCCATCTCCGAGGCGGAGCACGAGGTGGTCCTCAGCGAGGAGCGACCGGTGGTGACCAAGGAGGCCGTTCCGGTGGAGCGGGTGCGTCTGAGCGCCGAGACCGTCACCGAGCAGGCGCAGGTCTCGGAGGAGACCCGCAAGGAGAAGATCGACGTAGAGGCTCGGTAGCGCGTCTGCGGGGCAGGATGCCTGCATGCCCAACCGTCTCGCCGCGTCCACCAGCCCCTACCTCCAACAGCACCGGGACAACCCGGTCCACTGGTGGGAGTGGGGGCCGGAGGCGTTCGCCGAGGCGGAGCAACGCTGCGTTCCGGTCCTGCTGAGCATCGGCTACGCCGCCTGCCACTGGTGCCACGTCATGGCGCACGAGTCCTTCGAGGACGCCGACACCGCGGCGTACATGAACGAGCACTTCGTCAACGTCAAGGTCGACCGCGAGGAGCGGCCCGATGTCGACGCGGTCTACATGGAAGCGGTCCAGGCGATGACCGGCCACGGCGGGTGGCCGATGACCAGCTTCCTCACCGTCAAGGGCGAGCCGTTCTTCTGCGGCACCTACTGGCCGCTCATCCGCAGCCGGGGCATGCCGGCGTTCCGCGAGGTCCTGCAGTCGGTGGTGGATACTTGGCAGACCAGGCGCGCCGACGTGGAGGCGGCGGGCGCCGACGTCGTACGCCGCCTCGGTCGGGTGTCGGGCGCGTCCAGTGCCGCTCCCGCCGAGGTCACCGCGGCGGTGCTGGACCAGGGTGCGGCCTCGCTCCGTTCGTCCTACGACGGCGTCAGTGGCGGGTTCGGGAGCGCCCCGAAGTTCCCGCCGTCGATGGCGCTGGAGTTCCTGCTGCGCCACGCCGCCCGGACGGGTGAGGCTCCTGACTTGGTGTCGCACACCTGCGCGGCGATGGCGAACGGCGGGATGTACGACCAGCTGGCCGGGGGGTTCGCCCGCTACTCGGTCGATGCCCAGTGGGTGGTCCCGCACTTCGAGAAGATGCTGTACGACAACGCTTTGCTGCTGCGCGTCTACACCCACCTGTGGCGCGCGACCGGTTCGCCGAACGCCCGTCGGGTCGCCGTGGAGACGGCCGACTTCCTGCTGCGGGACCTGCGTACGCCCGAAGGCGGGTTCGCCTCGGCGCTGGACGCCGACACCGACGGGCACGAGGGCCTCACTTACGTCTGGACCCCGGAGCAGTTGGTCGACGCCCTGGGTGATGCGGACGGGCGGTGGGCTGCGCACCAGTTCGACGTGACCGAAGCCGGCACGTTCGAGCACGGGGCCAGCGTGCTGCAGCGGTTGGGTGAGCCCGATGATGCCGAGCGCTACGAGCGGGTACGCGCGCGACTGCTCGAGGTGCGTGGCTCGCGGCCGCAGCCGGCCCGCGACGACAAGGTGGTTGCGGCCTGGAACGGCCTCGCGATCGCCGCGCTGTGCGAAGCGGGCGTGCTGTTCGACCGGCCGGACTACGTGGCGGCCGCGCAGGTCTGCGCGGACCTGCTGCGCGATCTGCACCTGCTCGACGGGCGACTGCTGCGCACCTCGCGCGACGGCCGGGCCGGTCGCAACGCCGGCGTGCTCGAGGACTACGCCGATGTCGCCGAAGGCCTGCTCGCCCTATTCGCCGCCACGGGAGACCCGGCTCGCCTGAGCGAGGCGCAGGCGCTGCTGGACGTCGTGCTGGAGCACTTCCCGGACGGCTCGGGGGGCTTCTACGACACCGCCGACGACGCCGAGCAGCTGATCCGCCGGCCGCAGGATCCCACCGACAACGCCACCCCGTCCGGTCTTGCGGCGTCGGCCGGCGCGCTGCTCAGCTGCGCGGCGATGACCGGCTCGCAGCCCTACCGCATCGCCGCCGAGCGGGCCGTCGGCACGGTCGGGCCGCTGATCAGCCGGCAGGCGCGCTTCGCCGGCTGGGCCGCCGCGGTCGCCGAAGCGCTGCTCGCCGGACCGGCGGAGGTGGTCGTACTCGACCGTCCCGACCTGCTGGCGGTCGCTCGCCTGGGCGCCGCTCCCGGGGCCGTGGTGGTCACCGCCGGCCCGCTCGCCGAGGGTCGACCGGCGGGCGCGGCGTACGTGTGTCGCGGGTTCGTCTGCGAGCTGCCGACCCCGGACGTGGCGCGACTGCAGGAGCAGGTGCAGGTGGCCGCGGTGCATCGCTAGTAACTTCGGGCTAGCGAGTTCGCCTCCTGAGCCGTCCGGTGCGTCAGATCAGGCCGCGCTGCCGTACGTGGCGAAGGAGACCGCCAGGTAGTGGGTGATGAACGCGAGCAGGGTGAAGGCGTGGAAGACCTCGTGGAAGCCGAACCAGTTGGGAAACGGGTCCGGTCGGCGCAGCGCGTACACGATCGCGCCGAGGCTGTAGAACAGCCCGCCCGCCAACAGCAGGATCACGATGGTCCAGCCACCCGC
>JBBSUR010000205.1:0-4018 GCA_038234255.1 Mycobacteriales bacterium
CCGACTTCCCCTGCGAGACGTCACACCTGACGGCCACAGAACGTGACGTACGCCGGGGGAAGTCGCCAGAAGGGGCACGGCCGGTAGCGTGGCCGCGACCCCCACCTTGAGACCAAGGAGACTCCCGTGCAGCGCACCCTTGTCCTCGTCAAGCCCGACGGGGTCCGCCGCGGCCTGGTCGGCGAGGTGCTCGGCCGGCTGGAGAGCAAGGGCCTGCGTCTGGTCGCGATGCAGCTGCGCACCCTGGACCGGGCGACCGCCGAGCAGCACTACGGCGAGCACCGGGAACGTCCGTTCTTCGATGAACTGGTCGACTTCATCACCGGCGGGCCGTTGGTCGCGGTGGTCGTCGAGGGTCCCCACGCCGTCGCCGGCACCCGGGGCCTGATCGGGTCCACCAACCCGGTCGAGGCCTCGCCCGGTTCGATCCGGGGCGACTACGCGCTGGAGATCGGACAAAACCTGGTCCACGGCTCGGACTCGCCGGAGTCCGCTGAACGCGAGATCTCGATCTTCTTCCCCCAGCTCTAGCGGAGGCCGCTCCCTCACCATGGCCCGCGCCGCATCCCTGTCGCTGCTCGGCCGCGACCTGGCCGTCGACCTCGGCACGGCCAACACGCTGGTCTACGTGCGCGGCCGAGGAGTCGTCCTCAACGAGCCGAGCGTCGTCGCGATCAACACCACGACCGGTGGCATCCTCGCCGTCGGCACCGAGGCGAAGCGCATGATCGGCCGCACCCCCAGCAACATCGTCGCCATCCGGCCGCTGCGCGACGGGGTCATCGCCGACTTCGAGACGACCGAACGGATGCTGCGCTATTTCCTCCAGAAGGTGCACCGGCGCCGGCACTTCGCCAAGCCGCGCATCGTGGTCTGCGTCCCGAGCGGGATCACCGGCGTCGAGCAGCGGGCGGTGAAGGACGCCGGCTACCCGGCCGGCGCCCGCAAGGTCTACATCATCGAGGAGCCGATGGCCGCGGCGATCGGAGTCGGCCTGCCGGTGCACGAGCCGACCGGCAACATGGTCGTCGATATCGGCGGGGGCACCACGGAGGTCGCGGTCATCTCCCTCGGCGGCATCGTGACGAGCCAGTCGATCCGCAACGGCGGCGACCGGATCGACGCGGCGATCATCGCCTACGTCAAGAAGGAGTACTCCCTGATGCTGGGTGAGCGCACCGCCGAGGACATCAAGATGGCCATCGGGTCGGCCTTTCCGACCCCCGACGAAGCCCATGCCGAGATCCGCGGGCGCGACCTCGTCTCTGGGCTGCCAAAGGTGATCGTGGTCAGCGCGGAGGAGCTCCGCAAAGCCATCGAGGAGCCGGTCAACGCCATCATCGACGCGGTCACGACGACCCTGGACCAGTGCCCACCGGAGCTGTCCGGCGACGTGATGGACCGCGGGATCGTGCTGACCGGCGGGGGCGCGCTGCTGCGCGGGCTCGACGAGCGGCTGCGGCACGAGACCGGCATGCCGGTTCACGTGGCCGACAACCCATTGAACTCCGTGGCCATCGGAGCCGGCCGGTGCGTCGAGGAGTTCGAGGCCCTGAAGCAGGTCCTCATCTCCGAGACGCGCCGCTAGTCGGCGTGCGCCGTCCTCGCCTGCTGCTGGGCGTGCTGCTGATGTGTGCGCTCACCCTCACCGCAGTGGACGCCCGCTCCGGCGCCGACTCGGCCTTCGACGGCGTACGCCGCAGCGTCGACACGGTGCTCGGTCCGGCCGCCCGCGCCCTCGGCGGCGCCGCCCGTCGGGTCGGGATCGCCGTCGACGGCAGCTCGGGGTCGCTGGCGGAGCTGCGCGCCGAGAACGCCCGGCTGACCGCCCGGCTCCGGCAGTCCGAGGACCTGCAGCGGCGGGTTTCCGAGCTGGACGAGCTGCTCCGGCTGCGCGACGAGGGCACCTATCCGATGGTGCCGGCCCGGATCGTCGGCTTCGGCTCGGCTGTCGGCTTCGACTCCACCGTCACGATCGACGCCGGCAGCCGTGACGGCATCCGCACCGGGCAGACCGTCGTGAACGGGGACGGGCTGGTCGGGCGGACCGTGCGGGTCGGGCCGTTCACCGCCACGGTCCTGCTGGTCACCGACCGCGGCTCCACCGTCGGGGCGCGGCTCATCCGGGAGGGAACGCTGGGCCTGGCGACCGGCACCGGCTCGGCGCTGAGCTACGCGCTGGTCGAGGGTGGCCGGGTGCAGGTCGGCGACGCGCTGCTGACCACCGGGTCGGGCACGTTCGTCCCCGGCGTTCCGGTCGGTCGGGTCACCCGCGTCCAGACCGGCGGTAGCGCCCTGGTGAGGACCGCCCAGGTGCAGCCCTTCGCCGATCTGTCGTCGCTGGACCTGGTCGGGGTCGTCATCGAGCCGCCGCGGGACACCCCCCGCATCCGGCTCGAGCCGGCCCCACCTGCGTCGGCCCCACCCGCGCCGGCCCCACCCGCGCCGGCCCCACCTGCGCCGGCCCCACCCGAACCCGCGCCGGCACCGTCGTGACCGCGCGCCTTCTCCTGGTCGGCGCCGTGGCGGTCCTGATCGCGCTGGTCGTACAGTCCACCGTCCTGGCCCGGCTGCCCCTGCCCGCAGGCGCCCCCGACCTGCTGCTCGTTCTGGTGGTGGCGCTCGCCCTGGCGCAAGGGTCGCTGGCGGGGACGGTCACCGGCTTCGTCACCGGGCTGCTCGCCGACTTGGGGGCCGACCACGAGCTCGGGCGCCTCGCCGTCGTCTACACCCTCGTCGGTTACCTGGCCGGCAGCGTCCGACCCGGCCCGGTACGCGGTGAGGCGGTCCGGTCGCTGCTGCTGGCGTGCGTGGTCGTCGCCCTGGCCGCCGCCGGAGGGATCACTCTGTACGCCGCCGAGGGCCTGTTGCTCGGCGATCCGCGGATCACCGGCGCCGCCTACCTCGACGCGTTGACGGGCACCGTCCCGTACTCTGTGGTCCTGTCTCTACTCGTCGTCCCCGTCGTCGGATCTGCCGTCCGGCGAGCCGATCGCGACCCGCAGCGCCGGTGAGCACCTCGTGACGACCCGCACCTCGCTCCGGCTGTTCGTGTTCCACGTCCTGGTCGTCGCCCTGCTCGCCACGCTGTTCGGCCGGCTATGGTTTTTGCAGGTCTACGCCGCCGACTACTACGAGCGTGCGGCCAGTGCCAACCGGGTGCGCGAGGTGGTCGAGCCGGCCCCCCGCGGCGAGGTTTACGACGCCCGCGGCGTCCCCCTCGTCCGCAACCGCACGGCGCTCGTGGTGTCGGTGGACCGCAGCGCGCTGTTGCGCCAGAGCGACGACGGGGCGGCGGTGCTGGACCGGCTCGCCGGTGTGATCGGCGTACCAGCGGCGGCGCTGGCCCAGCAGATCAGGCCTTGCGGGCCGCGGGTCGAGCCACCGTGTTGGCGCGGTTCGCCCTACGAGCCGGTGCCGGTGCGGCAGTACGACGCGGATGACCCGGACGGCGTGGCGAGGGTGCTGCGGGTCGAGGAGCACCGCGAGGACTTCCCCGGCGTCAGCACCGGGTTCGCCGCCGTCCGCGACTACCCGGGCGGGACGCTGGCCGCACACCTGCTGGGCTACCTCGGTCCGATCAGCCCCGCAGAGACCCGCGAAGCGCGGTACGCCGGGGTGCAGCCCACAGCGCTGGTTGGCCGGGCCGGTGTGGAAGCCACCTACGAGGCCGCGCTGCGCGGCCGCGACGGGGGACGGGAACTGCTCGTCGACCACGTCGGTACCGTCACGGGGACCCAGCGCGACACCGCTGCCCGCCCCGGCGACACCCTGGTCCTGTCGGTGGATGCGGCGGTCCAGCGGGTCGCCGAGGACGCACTGCGCCGCGCGATCGACACCGCCCGCACCACCGCGTCGCGCGACGGCGAGTTGTTGCGGGCCGATTCCGGGTCGGTTGTGGTGATGCAGGCCCGGACCGGGCGGGTCCTGGCGATGGCCAGCTACCCGTCGTACGACCCGTCGATCTTCGTCGGTGGCGCGACACCGGAGCAGTACGCCGCGCTGCTCGACGACGCCC
>JBBSUR010000206.1:0-4006 GCA_038234255.1 Mycobacteriales bacterium
ACGTTGGTGGCGTCGACCACCGTCAGCCGGCCGGCGTCCAGGCGCTTGCCCGCGATGTGGTGCAGCACGTCGAAGGCCGCGGCGGTGGCGGACTGGTCGTTCTCGTCGTCGGCGACCAAACCGCGGCAGAAGTCGCTGGACAGCACCTCGAAGCGGCCGAAGTGGCGGGCCGCGAAGGTGGTCTTGCCCGAGCCGCTGGCTCCGACGAGGCAGACCAGGGACAGGGCCGGGATGGCCAGCTCGTTCATGCGGCCCTGCGGAACACGGCCAGCTGCGTCGGCGGTCCGAGCTCCGGGTTGTCCTCGCCGACGGGCAGGTAGCGCACCGCGTAGCCGTGCGCGGCTGCGACGCCGTCGGCCCAGCTGCGGAACTGCGCGCGGGTCCACTCGAAGCGGTGGTCGCGGTGCCGCATCGCGCCGGGCGCGAGGTCGTAGCGGACGTTGTGCTCCACATTCGGTGTCGTGACGATCACCGTTGTCGGCCGGGCGTGCCGGAACACCGACCGCTCCAGCGCGGCAAGCCGGGGCGGGTCGACGTGCTCGATCACCTCCATCAGCACGACGGCGTCGTGCCCGGCCAGGCGGTCGTCGCGGTAGGTGACCGACGACTGGAGCAGCTGGAGTCGGCTGCGCTGGGTGTCGGACATCCGGTCGAGGTCGAGCCGCCGGGTGGCCAGCTCCAGCGCGCGGTGGGACACGTCCACCCCGACGACCTTGGAGAACGCTGGGTTAGCCAGCAGCTCGCGCAACAGCGCGCCCTCGCCGCAGCCGAGATCGACCACGCTGCAGGCATTCTCGGCGGCCAGGGCGGCAAGCACCGCGGCGATCCGGAGCTGCGCGAGCGGTGCGGGCCGATCCGCCGGCTCGTCCGGTACGGCGTTGTCGAGCCGCTCCGGCGCGACGTCGTCGACCTCGGCCAGCCGGCCGACGGCGCTCAGGACCAGCTCGCGGCGGTGCCGCAGGTAACGCCGGGTGATCAGCTCGCGCTCGGGATGGTCGCCCAGCCATCCGGCGCCGGCCCGCAGCAGCTTGTCGACCTCGTCGGTGCTGACCCAGTAGTGCTTGCTGTCGTCGAGCACCGGCAGCAGGACGTACAGCTGGGCGAGCGCGTCGGCCAGGCGCAGCCGTCCGGTCAGGCGCAGGTCGACGTAGCGCGAGTCGCCCCAGCCGGGCACCGTCGGGTCCAGCGCGACGGCCGATGCCTCGACCGACCAGCCCAGCGGGATGAACAGCCGCTGCACCAGTTCCACGCCACCGCGGCTCGGCAGGGACGGCAGGTGGATCTCGAGGGGGACGGCCGCAGCGGCCAGCTCCGGGCGGGCATCGCAGCGGCCGGTCATCGCGGTCCGGAAGACCTTGCCGAGCGCGACGGCCAGCATCGACGACGCGGCGTACGGCCGGTCGTTGACGTACTGCGCCAGCGCGAAGCCGTCGGCCCCCCGGTTGCCCCTGCTCCGGACCAGCGCGATCGGGTCCACCTCCAGCAGCAGCGCGACGGTGGCGCGCTCGGCGCTCGCCTCGGGCCACACGACGTGCGCCGTGCCGACCGCAACCTCGAAGGACTGTGCCCGGTCGGGGTGCTTGTGCAGCAGGAACCCCAGGTCGGAGGCGTCCGGCATGGTGGTGGACAGGGTCACGAGCACCGAGCCAGTCTGCCGTGCGCCGCGTCCGGCTGTGGCAGGCCCGGTCCGGGCAGGATGGCCGAGTGAGCGACGCGCCGGACCGGACGGGCCTGCGCGTTTTGCTCGCGCGCCCCGACTACCGGCGGCTGTGGCTGGCCCGGACGGTCAGCCAGGTCGGCGACGTCGCGCAGTTCACCACGCTCGCCCTGCTGCTGCTCGCCCTCACCGGCTCCGGGCTCGGGGTCTCGGCGGCGGTGCTGGCCGAGATCGCGCCGGTCCTGCTGCTCGCCCCGCTCGCCGGGAGTCTGGTCGACCGGCTACCCCGGGTGCGGGTGATGGTCACCGCCGATCTGGTACGGGTGCTGCTGGCCGGCCTGCTCGCGGTGTGGCACGACAGCGCCGTGGTCGCCTACGCGGTCGCGTTCGGGCTGTCGGCGGGGCAGGTGTTCTTCAGCCCGGCCGCGCAGTCGTTGCTGCCGACCGTGGTGGACGACGACGAGCTGGTCGCGGCGAACAGCGGAATCTGGACCGCGGCGGTCACCGCCCAGATCCTGCTCGCCCCGCTGGCGGCGGTGGTGGCCGTGCGGTTCGGGTTCGGCGCCGCCTTCGCGCTCAACGCCGGATCGTTCGCCGTGTCCGCACTGGTCCTGCGCGGGCTGCGCGAACCGGAGCGTCCGCGGCCGGTCTCGGTCCGCAGCCCGTACGCCCATGCGTTCGACGCCCTGTCGGTGCTGGGGCAGATCCCGCTGCTCCGGGCGCTGGCGGTCGGCCAGTTCCTCGCGGCCCTCTCGGCCGGTGCGACCAGTGCCCTGCTGGTCGTGCTCGCGCAGGAGCGCCTCGGCGGCGAGCAGGGCTTCGGTCTGCTGCTCGGGGCAATCGGGGTCGGCGCTGTGCTGGGGCCGCTGCTGCTGCTGCGCCGGATCCGCGATCCGCGCCGCCCGCTGTTCGTCTTCGGGCCGTACGCCCTGCGCGGACTGGTCGACCTCGTGCTCGCCGCGGTCACCGCATTGCCGTTGGCCGCCGCGGCCCTGGTGCTCTACGGACTGTCCACCTCGACCGGCGCCGTCACGTTCAGTAGCCTGGTCCAGTCCCGAGTGCCCGACGAGCTGCGCGGGCGAGCCTTCGCCGGCTTCGACGTGCTGTGGCAGACCGGACGAATGCTCAGCCTGCTCGGCGGCGGGCTGCTCGCCGACGCGGTCGGGATCCGCGCCGTCTACCTGCTCGGCGGACTGCTGCTGCTGGCCGCCGCCGCCGTCGGCGCGGTGGGGGCGCGCACGACGCAGTAGCCGGCCGGTCTGCGAGAGTGCCCGGGTGGCGGAGGCGACGTGGCAGCGGGTACGGCGGGCGTCCGCTCCGCTCAGCGCCGACGCCGTGCGGATCATGGAGCACCTGCCGTGGTTCGCGGCGCTGCCCGCCGAACAGCGCTCGCATGTGGGGCTGGTCGTCCACAAGGGGCTGGAGCTGTTCGCCCAGTGGCTGCGCCGACCCGGCCAGCCGATGCCGGTGGGGCCCGAGGTGTTCGCCGCGGCTCCCCGGGAGCTGGCCCGCCACGTCAACCTCAAGCAGACCGTCCAACTGATCCGGGTGGCGGTCGACATCGTCGAACAGGCGGTGCCCGCGCTGGCCGCGCCCGGGGACGAGGGACCGTTGCGGGAATCCGTCCTGCGCTACTCCCGGGAACTGGCCTTCGGTGCGGCCGACGTCTACGCCGCCGTCGCCGAGGCGCGCGGGGCGTGGGATGCCCGGATCGAGGCGGGGGTGGTGGACGCGCTGGTCCGCGGCCATGCCGGTGAACTGACCCTGTCCCGGGCGGGCTCGCTGGGATGGCTGCGCTCGGACTGGGTGATCGCTGTCGCCACGCCCGCACCGGCCGTGCTGGACCTCTCGCCGCTGCGGACGACCGCCCGGCACAGCGGTGTCGGCCTGCTCGCCGGCGAGGCGGCGAGCGCGCTGGTGCTGATCCTGGGCGGTACCCGCTCGGTCGACAGCGCCGTGCAGCAGGTGCTCGCCGCGCTGCCGGACGCGCCGGTGGTCATCGGCCCCCAGGCCGCCGACCTGGGCTCCGCGGCCCCGTCGGTGCAGGAGGCGCTCGCCGGGCTGGCGGCGGTCCCGGCCTGGCCGCAGGCACCGCGACCGGTCCAGGCCACGCACCTGCTGGCCGAGCGGGCGGTCCTCGGCGAGCTCAGCGCCCGCCGCCGCATCCTGGAGGAGGTCTACAAGCCACTGGCCGAGGCCGGCGGAGATCTGCTGGCGACAGCGGCGGCCTACCTGGAGGGCGGCGGGTCGGTGGAGGGGGCCGGACGGACCCTGTTTTTGCACCCGAACACGGTCCGCTACCGGCTCCGCAAGATCGTGGACATCAGCGGGTACGACCTGACCGATCCG
>JBBSUR010000207.1:0-3966 GCA_038234255.1 Mycobacteriales bacterium
ACCGGCGGTCTGGCTCGGCATCGCGGTGCCCCTCGCGGTCTGCCGGCTGTACGCCGCGACCGTCGCCCTCGGCTGGCTGGCCCTGGTGCTCGCCCGGCTCGACATCGCCTCCGGGCTGCTCGTCCACAGTCTTATGGCGCGACGGTCTGGATCCGCGGGCGATGACCCACCCTGAGCCGATGGTCGCCCACTCCGCACTCACCGGTCCTGCACTGGACCAACTACTGCGCTGCTTCGCCGACTACGAGTACGCGGTGGCCGGGCTGGCCGCGCCGACCGTCGGCAACCACCGCATCTACCTCCAGGCGTTCGGTCGCTGGTGGACCGCCAGCCGGGGCGAGGCGCCGCTGACCACCGCCACCGCGTCGGACCTGGTGGCCTTCCTGATCGCCGAAGCCGCCCGCGGGCTGGCGCCGAGGACCCGGCGGGCCGAGCTCGGCGCGCTGCGCCGGTTCTACGGCTGGCTGCTGCTGACCGGCCAGACCACGACCAACCCGGCTGCGTCGTTGGCCACGGTCCGGGTCGCGCCGCCGCAACCCGGCACCTACACCGCTGTCGAGGTGGCGAGCATCCTCGCGCACACCGCCACCCTGACCGACGTCCGCGGCCGGCAGCGGCACGCCCTCGTCGCCACCCTGCGCTACACCGGCATGCGCTCGGCCGAACTGCGCACCCTTACCCTGCGCGATGTCGACCTGCCCGCCGGCTTTGCCCGGGTGGTGGGCAAGGGCAGCCGGGAGCGGACGGTGCTGCTGCCGTCGCCGCTCGTGGCGATCCTGGGCACGTTCCTGGAGCAGGTACGTCCGCAGCTGCCCGCCTCCCCGCTGCTGCTGGCCAACGCGCACCCCTTCGTCACCACGGCGCGGTACGGCTTCGGACAGGAAGCGCTCGCCCGCGAGGTCGAGCTGGCCGGGCTCGGGGCCGGCGTACCCGGCCGGCACTACCCGCACAAGTGGCGCCACAGCTACGCCACCGAGCTGGCCCGCGCCGGCGTCGACATCCACGTCGTCCAACGCCTGCTCGGCCACGCCAGCATCGCCTCGACCGTCGGCTACACCCACCTGGCGCTGGACGACCTGCGCGGGGCGGTGTCAGACGTGTGGGACGGGAGCTGACCATGCCGGCCGGTCCCGGCCGCACACCCCCCGGGCGTCCGCAGCAACCGCGACCGCGCGGCCAGCCGCCCTTGAAGGGAGTTGTCGCGGAGGGGACGCTGGTCGACGACCAGGTCGTTGACTCACGCGGCATGCTAGCGTCATGACCTGGCCACGCTGCAGGTGAAGAACATGCCGAACGAGCTGCACGCCGCCCTCCGCAGCCGGGCTGCTGACGAGGGGCTCACGCTCACCGACTACGTCACCCGGCTGCTGCACCGCGACCTGAGCCGCCCGTCGATGGCGCAGTGGCTGGCCCGCCGCGGCCCGGCCGAGCCACGGGCGGGCGTCGACGGCGTCGCACTGATCGACGCCGTCCGCGCCGTCGACCGGGACTGATGCCCGTCCTGGACGCGAGCGCCGCGGTCGAGCTGCTGCTCGACACCCGCCGGGGCCGCCTGGTCGGCCGCCATCTGGTCAAGCAGGAGGCCGTCGCGCCCGAGCTGCTCGACGTCGAGGTGTGCTCGGCGCTGGCCCGGCTGCAGCGGTCGGGACTGCTGACCGGTCCCGAGGCAGATGCGCTCGTCGGCGAGCTGACAGAACTGCCCGTGCAGCGCATCCCGCACGAGCCGCTGCTCCGCACGGCCTGGTCCCTGCGCGAGCGGCTGCGCCTCGCCGACGCCTTCTACGTCGCCTGCGCACCCCTCGTACACGGAGCCGTCCTTACCTGCGACGCCCGGCTCGCCCGCGCCCCTCTGCGGGGCATCCGCGTGACCGTCGTCCCGTGAGCCCCGCGCCACGTACGCTGACGCCGGGGCCAGTACCAGCGCCGCTGATGACTGCGCCTGCCCGCCGCGTCCGGCCTCAAGGAAGTGGCTGGGATTCCGATCGCGTCGGCGAACCGAGCTAGGACGAGCTCGCCGGCACTTGTTGGCAGCGAGCAGCCTGACGAGCAGCGGCAGCCGGTCGAGTGCTGGAGCCCGCTGGTGACCCTCTCTAACGACATCCACGAAACTCTCCTGAACCCCGCGGAATTCGCCCTGACTCACGCCGAACAGGGTCACGGTTTCGGCGTGGCCGGCGGAGGCGACTCGCACGAGACGGCGGTAAGCGCGTACGCCAGAACCCCCGCCGGTAGCTGCCGCACAGGGCGTCTCCTCTGCCACTGCGCGGACGTGGCACCCTGCCGGGAAGCTTCCCGTCGGGCGGGGCCCGACCACACCAGCCACTCTCAGTGAGGCGGTGCGGCTGGCCCGGACGGCGGCCGCGCCGGCGCGTTCATCGACGCGGTTGGGCGGTTAACCCCGACCACCTGCCGGGCGGCGGGGAAAGAGCCGGTGTCCCACACATGTCAACCTGCTCGACCCATTCGACACCCGCCGAGACGAAGTCCTTCGCTACGCCAGCGACCTTCGGGGTGCCGTTCACGATCGACGGATCGGAGTAGGACATCCGACCCTCACGATCCGACTGAAGATCGGCTGTCTGCGCACCATGAGCGCCGGCGAGGCATTCTGCCGGACGCGGTCCTACCTCCCAACCGCCCGCCAGCAAGAACGGTGAAGTCCTGATTTCCAGGGGTACCCGTTTGTGCGGAGCGGACCGCCCGAGGAACCGTGCGGCCACGAGCCGGGTCCGTCAGCCCCGGTCGCTGTCGATCAGGGCGTCCAGGGCTGTCCGGGCGGCGATCGGGTCCTGGGCTCGTCGCCACTGCGCCGACGTGATGGTGGGTCGGGCGGCTGCGAGCCGCTGGGTGTCCTTGGGCCGCAGTTGCGGCCGGTAGCTGCCGTGCCAGCCGGAGTGGGCCAGCGCCTCGGCGAGCGCGACGAGGTCCTCGCGGTGTCGGTCGGTGTCGCGCCGGTCGGACACGGCTGCCTGCGCCTTCAGGACCAGCGCCGCGAGCAGGTCGGGCCGCCGAAGGTGACCGTTCGTGCCGTCTGCCAGGCTCAGCTGCAGCCGCTCGCTGCGTCGCAGGGCCTGCTGCAGGGCGGGCAGCTCGACGCCAGGGCGACCGCTGGCGGTGGTGGCCACGCGCTGCTGCTCGTTGGCCTTGGCCGGGACAGCGATGTCGATGAGGACCTGGCCGTCGCTCCATCGGTAGGACCGGGGTCGGCCGCCGGTCAGCGGGGCGGGGGTGATGTCGGTGAAGTCCCGGCGCCGCAGCCAGGTCGTCACCTGGGCCAGCGCATCGCGGTGGCTGAAGACACCGACGGCCACGTCGGCGTCACCGGTCGGCCGGACGAACGGCACCTCGTGCTCGGTGCAGTGGGTGAGCACCATGAGCCCGCCGATGAGCGTCCACGGCGCGGCGACCTGCTGGTCCAGGTCGAGCAGCGTGCCGAACGTCGCGGTCAGCGTGGCATCGAGCGCGGACAGCCGCACGCTGCCGGCGCTGCCCGGGAACCGAGGCGCGCTGGTGCGCACGAGATCGGCTGCCGAGCGGATCTGTGCGGTCGGGACGGCGGCCAGACCGGTCTGCAGCAACACCAGCAGGCGGGTCCGGTCGACGTGTGACAGGGGCGCCTGACGGATCAGGCCGGCCAGGTCGGCCAGGGCGCTGCGCCGGTCGCCGGTGAACGTGCGCCCCAGCGCGGCCGCGGCCTGCGTCGCGGTCGCGGTCGTCGCGACGGTCACGAGCTCGATCAGCTGCGGCGACGGTGCGGCGGCCTGGTCCGTCGGTGCGGGACCGTTCACCGCGGGGCCGGTCGCAGCGACCGCCAGCTCCGCTCGGCGAGCGCGGCGCTGAGCAACTCACGTCCAGTGAGGCGGCTGCGAGCGTCGGCCCCCGAGAGCAGCTCTGCGGCCACGACCAGCCGGAACGCGTCGCCTTTTGGCCCGCCGAGCCAGAGCACCTGCGGCGCTCCGGCGATCG
>JBBSUR010000208.1:0-3961 GCA_038234255.1 Mycobacteriales bacterium
ACCGCGGCGTGGCGCTATGACCCGGCCACGCGCGAGCTCACCGCACTGGATGCCGGCTCGACGGTGCTGGGCCATGTCGAGCCGACCAACGGCCAGCGCGCCGCGGCCGGCATGCGGTCCCCGGCCGTGCGCTCGATCACCGCGGTACGCAGTCCGGCGGGCCGGGCCGACGGGACCGCCGCGGAGCGGTCCTTCGCGATGGGCAAGCCGGTGGCGAAGGCCCCGGCGAAGCGAGCCCCGGCGAAGCGGGCCGCACCCACCCCGGCGGCGCGCGCGACGGGCCCCAAAGTGCCGACTGAGCAGGCACTGTCGGTCACGCGGGTGGCAGCACCCGGCCGTCCGGTGCCCGGGCGGACCGTCTCGGCGCCCGGTGCTAGAACCACCTCCGGCGCAGGCAGCGCTGCGCCGCCTACGCCCGAGGTCACTGTCGCTGCCGAAGACACGGCTGCCCCCCCCGAGGTCACCGCCGCCGAGGTCACCGCCGCCGAGGTCACCGCCGCCGAGGTCACTGCCGCCGAGGTCACTGCGGTCGAGGTCACTGCGGTCGAGGTCACCGCGGTCGAGGTCGCCGTGGAGGTCACCGCGGTGGAGGTCGCCGCGGCGCCCGCCGAGACCGCCCCCCCGGCCCGCACCGGTCCGCCGACGTTGCGGGTCGTCCCGTCGCCCGTCGCACCGCCGGTGAATCCCGCCGAGCCCACCGACCCGGCGACCGCCGCCGACCGGGCGGCCGCCGCCGACCGGGCGGCCGGTGCCGGACCGGCCGACAGCCGGCCGACCGATCCTGACCCCGCCTCGACGGACGCGGCGCCGACCACCGAGCCAGCCGCGGCGCCGCGACCGGCCCGCCGGGCCGCCGGGGCCCGCGCCTCCGTACCTGCCTGGGCGGACGTCCTGCTCGGCATCGCCCCGGTCGAGTCGGCGCGAGACCGCGACCAGGCACAGGACTGAGTGGCCATCTCCCGCCCGCCAGGCGCGATCTCGGCGAACTGCCCAGCCTGCTGATGTTGCAGAGCGCGCCAAGATCCTGGGACGTCAAGGAGCACCGGCTGGAAGGCCCGGCCGGTCCCGACCTTTCCCCGTACCATCTGGTTGTGCAGGTTCCACTCGGCATGCGCTCCCGACTGGTCCAGTTGGTGGCTGTCGCGGCGACACTGCAGCTGCTGGCCGCCGTGGGAGCGCTCGGTCTGGTCCGCGAGCCACCGCTGTCGCCGTCGCCGAGCACCGTCCACGCGCCGGTGCAGGAGGTCGATCGCTTCGCCGGGGCCGTCGTCAGGGTGCCGCCCGACGTCGCGGCCAGCCGCAACCCCGCGACGCTCCCGGCGGTGGTCCCCGACCCGGCCCGCGGCGGTCAGGTCGAACGGCTCCTGCAGGCCCGCTCGGCGGCGATTCTGGATCGCGACCGCGCGGCATTCCTGGCCACCGTCGACCCGCGGGCAACGGCGCTGATGGCGCGGCAAGCGGCGATGTTCGATGCGCTGGCCGCCGTGCCGCTCGCCAGCTGGGACTACACGATCGAACTGCTCAGTGGCCGCCCTGCCGACAGTGCGCTCGACCTGCGGTACGGACGCGGGCAGTGGTGGGCACCCGAGGTGTCGTTGAGCTATGCACTAGCGGGTTTCGACGACCGGCCGAGCACCAGCGAGCAGCACGTCACCTTCGTGCGCCGCGGGGGACGGTGGCTGCTCGGCGCCGACGACGACTTCGATGCCGCCGGCGACGCGACCCCGCGCGCGCTGTGGGAGCGCGGACCGGTCGTCGCCGTCCGGGCGGCTGGTGTCCTCGTCCTGGGCCACGGCGACACGTCCCTGCTGCGCAACGTCGCCTCGCAGACCGCCGCTGCCATCCCCCGGGTGAGCGCGGTCTGGGGCTCGGACTGGAGCCGGCAGGTGGTCGTCCTCGTCCCGAGGGACGCCGCCGAGCTCGCCTCGCTGCTCAAGAGCACGCAGGACTTCTCGCAGATCGCGGCGGTCGCCACGGCCGAGTACAGCGGCCCGACCAGCGCCGACGGCACCGCGACGGACCGCATCCTGGTCAACCCGGACACCTTCGCCAAGCTCGGCATGCTCGGTCGGCGGGTCGTGCTCACCCACGAGGTCACCCACGTCGCGAGCCGCCGCGCCTCCGGCCCGCTCATCCCCGCGTGGTTGGCCGAAGGCTTCGCGGACTACCTCGGCTACAAGGGTGTGAAGGTGCCGCTGGACGTCGCGGCCCGCGAGCTGCGCAAGGACGTACGCGCCGGCCGTCTGCCGACCACCCTGCCCGCCGACGACGCCTTCTCCGGGAGCAACCCCGAGCTTGCGCAGGCCTACGAGCAGTCCTGGCTGGCGGTCCGGTTGCTGGTCGAGAACTACGGCGAGGCGGCGGTGCTGAGTTTCTACCAGGCGGTTGGGGCGAGCCGGAGCGGGCCGGAGTCGCTCGTCCTCGCGACCGAGCTCGATCGGGCCTTCGGGCTCGACCTCGCGCGGCTGACCGCCGACTGGCGGGCCGCGCTGCAACGCCAACTCGAGTGAGCGTTCCCCCACTGAGATCCACCCCGCACCTGAGTTCCAGCCCTGAGCCCCCGGCCACCGCTCGCCGGCCGGTGATCGTGACCCTGCTGGTCCTGCTGGCCGCGCTCGCCACCGCACTCGTGTTCACCGTCCCCGGCGCCGCCCTGCCCGGCGCCGACCCGCAGCCCGACGTGCTCCGGGACTTCTCGCCCGCCCAGCTCGCCCGCGAGGTCGCCTTTCACGATGCCCTGCGCCCCAGCGCGTACGCCGCCCTGGTTCTCGGACTCGCCGTCGCGGCCCTGCTCGGCCTGACCCGAGCGGGCGCCAGGGTCGTCTCCGCCTCCGCCCGACCCTTCGGGGGCGGCTGGGTCGTCCAGGTGTTGCTCGGCACCCTCGTGCTGACCGGGCTGGGCCGGCTGGCCACCGTCGGGCTGTCGGCGCGCAGCGAGACGGTGCTGCGGGACTACGGCCTGTCGACGCAGACGTGGGCCAGTTGGTCGCTGGACCTGCTCAAAGGTGTCGGCGTCGACGCCGGCCTGACGGCGCTGGCGCTGCTGGGGCTGGTCACGCTGGCCCGGCGCTCGCCTCGTCGCTGGTGGGCCTGGGGGGCGCTCGCGGCCGCCGCTGTGGTGGTCGCGGGCTCGTTCGCCTACCCGCTGGTGATCGAACCGGTCTTCAA
Organism: Mycobacteriales bacterium; assembly: GCA_038234255.1. Lineage (GTDB taxonomy): Bacteria > Actinomycetota > Actinomycetes > Mycobacteriales > SCTD01 > SCTD01. Next base: position 3,169 of record JBBSUR010000208.1, read on the forward strand.
CGACTTCCGGCCGTTGCCGCCCGGCGAGCTGCGCGAGGACCTGCTTGCCCTCGCCGCGAGCGACGGCGTTGCGGTGGATGATGTGCTGGTCGCGGACGCGTCGCGGCGCACGACGGCGCTGAACGCCTACGTCAGCGGGTTCGGCGGCAGCCGGCGGATCGTGGTCTACGACACCCTGCTGGCGCAGGCGCCCGCGGCCGAGGTGGAACTGGTCGTGGCGCACGAGCTCGGCCACGCCGAGCGGCGTGACGTGCTCGTCGGCACCCTGCTCGGCGCGCTGGGCAGCGCAGCCGCCGTCTGCGGGCTCGCCCTGCTGCTGCGCTGGACCCCCCTGCTGCGCCGGGTCGGCGCGACCGGGATGGGCGACCCGCGGGTGATCCCGCTGGTCCTGCTGGTGGTGTCGGCCGGCAGCCTGGTGCTCGCGCCGGCCAGCAACCTGATCTCACGGCGGGTCGAGGCGCGCGCCGACATCCACGCACTCGACCTCACCCGCGACCCGGCGACCTTCCGCGCCTCGCAGCGGCGGCTCGCGCTGGCCAACCTGGCCGACCTGGAGCCGCACCCGCTGGCGTACGCCTTCTTCGCCACCCACCCCAGCGTCACCGAGCGGCTGGCGCTGGCCCGGAAGTGGGAGCGGCTGCGGTGAAGGTGCTGGTGGTCACCAACGACTTCCCGCCGCGGCCCGGCGGGATCCAGGCGTACGTGCACGCGCTCGCCTCCCGGCTGCCAGCCGACGAGGTCGTCGTCTATGCATCGGCCTGGCCGGGCGCGCCGGCCTTCGATGCCGCGCAGG
>JBBSUR010000209.1:0-3888 GCA_038234255.1 Mycobacteriales bacterium
GCGCGGTCGTACTCGGCCAGGAGCTCACTGACAGTCGGCGTGGAGTCAGTCATGCCGGTCATCCTCTACTCGTCGGGCCGCGTAGCCAGACCGGTGGGTGACGGTCGGTGAGCGGTTGGGGGGTGCTGCACGGCCACCGGCTTCGTGTCGGAACTAGCGATTGTCCGGCAAACGATCGTCTACCGGACGCCGACGTGCCGGCCGGGCGCATTGGACGTAGGTGGCGTCGTTGTCGCAACGCTCGGGTCGACGTGGGGCGGGTTAGCTGGAGCACCTGACCGCACGGCCCGGGCGACGTCGGCCGCGGAGTCCTCGGTCGGGATGTGCAGCCCCGCGACCTCGACGAGGTCGCTGCCGGACACCGTCTGCACGTAGCGCCGGGCGTACTCGATCTTTTGGAACACGTCGTCGCGGCCCCAGACGAGGCGGGTCGGGACGGCGGCCTGGACCAGTGCCGGGACCAGGTCTTGGGTGTAGCGGGCATCGGCGGCCGCGGCCATGGCGGTCGTGGCGGCCCGCAGTTGGGGGTCGCGGAAGCGCTCGACCGCCGGACGGGCCAGGAGTCGAGCATCACGGCGTTCATGAGCACCATCCGCGCGACCCGGTCGGTGGTGGCGGCCAGGTGCTGCGCGACGCCGCCACCGATGTCGTGGGCGGCGAGGTCGAAGCGCTCCCAGCCGAGCGCGTCGGCGGCTCGGGCAACGACGCCGGCGAGCGCGGGCACGGTGGCCTGCTCGACATCGAGCTCACCTGCGCTGCGCCCGAAGCCCGGCAGGTCGAGCGCGACACAGCGGTGCCGGGTGCCCAGGGCCGGCAGGATGGGCTGCCACACCGGGCTCCAGGACGTGCCGTGCAGCAGGAGCAGCGGGGGGCGCGGTCGGGTCGCCCGCGGTCAGGCAGGACAGCGTCGCGCCGTCGACCTCGAGCTCCTGCCGGACGACCTCGACGCCGTCGGGGCCGCTCACCCCGCCAACAGGGCGGCCAGCTCGGGCAGCGCCCGGACCGTGTGCGTCGGCGGCCGGAAGTGGCCGGGGTAGTCCGTGCCGGCGCGCGACACCCACGCCGTGGACAGCCCGGCCCGCGAGGCACCATCGATGTCCCACGGGTGCACGGCGACCAGCAGCATCTCCGCGGCCTCGACGCCGCAGGTGCGCGCGGCGTAGGCGTACGACGCCGGGCCGGGCTTCCACGCCCCGGCGTCCTCGACCGACAGCAGCGTCTCGAACGCCTCGCGCAGGCCGGCCCGGCCGAGCATCTGGTCCGAGACCGCGGTCGAGCCGTTGGTGAGCGTGACCAGGCGCAGGCCCAGATCGCGCAGCGCCCGGACCCCGTCCGGCACGTCCGGGTGCACCGACAGGGCGGTGAACCCGCTCATGACGTGCTGCACGGCCTCGTCGAGGTCGCGGTCAAGCTCCTCCGGCGCCAGCAGGGTGCGCAGCACGCCCTCCCCGACCACGGAGAACTTCTCCGAGGCACCCGCGGCGGTCAGCGCGAAACCGTCGCGCAGCAGCGCAGCGAACCACTGCTTGGCCAGCGAACCGGGCACGCCGAGATCGGCGAAGCGGTCGGACATCGGGGACAGATCGGACAGGGTCTCGTTGACGTCGAAGACGACCACGGACGGGCGCTGCGGCACGGGGCTCCTCGGGCGGTCAGGGGGGTGGGCGGTGCTCAGGCCTCGCCGCGGGCCGGGTAGTCCTTCTCGCGGACAAACTCGAGGGCCTTCACCAACTGGTCCAGGTGCGGCCGGGCGAACGGCGTGGACTGCACGTGCGCGGAGTACAGGCTGGCGTCGGGGCGCACCAGGAACAGCCCCGGCTCGCCGAACAGGGCAGGCTCGCTGTCGGTCACGCCCTTGCTGACGTACAGGCCCCACGCGCGCATGGTGGCCTCGTCCATGCCGTACGCCACCCGCAGGTTCTTCAGCTCCCACTCACGGACGGCCCGCTCAGCCCGCTCCTGGTCGTCGCCGCTGACCGCGACGACCTCGTCCACGCCGACGTCGCGCAGCTCGCCGAGCCGGCCGTCGAGCTCCGACAACTGCTTCTTGCACTGCGGGCAGTGCACGCCGCGGTAGGCCACGACGAGCGTGAACTGGTCGGGGGTGGCAGCGGCCAGGTCGAAGCGGCCGCCGCCGACGAGCGGCTGGTCGAGCGCGGGGGCGGGCTCGCAGGGCAGCGGCGCGGGCATGATCTCTCCTCGGGACGGCCGGACTCGACCTGTCCGGTATCGCCGGTGCGACGGGGGTGAAACGCCGGCTGGTCCGGCGCGCCTGGACCCGTCCCGGTCCGGCCGGCCGGGCGGGCGGGCGGGCGGGGCAGTATCGACGGCGACCTGGAACACTCGCCAGCTGACTACGTCCGCCGACCGACTGTCCCGCCGGAGTCACCGACGCTCGGACTGACGCACCTGCAGTTCGAGGCGATGCTGACCGCCGCCCGGCAGTCGAGCAGCCCGTTCCACTTCGCGCTGGTGTGCCTGCTCGGCCTGCTCGGGTTGCGGATCTTCGAGACCGTCGGCGCCGACATTGACGACCTCGGAGAAGAGCATGGCCACCGCGTTCTCCGGGTCCGCGGCAAGGTCGGCAAGGTCGTCCTCGTTCCGCTGCCGCCAGCGGTCAGCCGCGCCGTCGATCGAGCCGCTGGCGACCGAACAACCGGGGCACTGCTGCTCAACCGTCGCGGCGCCCGCATGGACCGACACGCCGCCGCCCGGCGGCTTCACCACCTCGCCGTCGATGCCGGCGTCCGGCTGCCCCGCATTCCACACATTTTGCGACACACGTTCGTGACCATGATGCTATCGACGCGGGAGTCGACCTCCGCGACGTGCAGATCGCGGCCCTGCACGCCGACCCGCGGACGACTATGCGCTACGACTGGGCGCGCAAGGACCTGGACCGCCACCCGAATTACATCCTGGCGGCTTACATGGCTTCAGGCACCTGACACCGCTGCCTTGAGCGAGCGCCGCGCCGCGAAGTCCAGGTGACCACGGTGAACACCGTCACGGGCCACTGCACCACATGGATCTGGCTCTGGCACCGCGGCCATTTTCGTCATACGATATGTACGTGGTGAGCGAAGAGCAGATTCAGCAATGGGCCGACGAGGCCGAAGCGGGATACAACGTCGACGACCTCAAGCGTCGGGGTCGCGGGCGCCCAGGTCGTGGGGCTGAACCGATGCAGGTCGTGGCCGTCCGACTGACCGCCGATGAACTCGACGCTCTCGACGAGGCGGCCGCCAAGAAGGACATGAGCAGGTCCGAGATGATTCGGGCAGCGCTGGCCCACTTACCTGCGTGAAAGTCCACAGGAGCGCACACAAGCACGGCGTCTCCCCAGAAGACGCGATCCAGGCAGCGGAGTGGTCGCTGTGGATCGAGCCCCTCGACGATGACGGCCCTTCCTGCCGAGAGCTACGACTGGGCTTCGACACCGGGGCCCGACTCCTGGAGACGGTGGTACTCGTCCTCGAGACGGGCGAGGAGATGGTCATCCACGCGATGCCCGCACGCAAGAAGTACCTCGACCTTCTGCCCTGAAGACCGAGACTGGCACTCGGGTCGCCTGTCAGCGCTCCGGAGCGGGGCTTCCGCTCATGCCGGCCGCGATGCAGCGTTCAACGGCCGCGACTTGTGACCCTTGGAACTCCGCATTCTCACGATCTTCCAGGACCGGTCACAGCCCCGCGACGAGAGCCGTCAAAGCGGCTCGCCAGAGCTGTTCTGCGCGATCGTTGGGGAGGAGGCCGCGTGTTTCCACTGCTCCGAGCCCTTCACAGAGGGCGTGGAAGGCGGTCGCCGCCGTGGGAACGTCCATGGTGCGGAGCCGGCCCTGTTGCTCAAGTCAACCGACTCGCTCCTGAAGCCTGGTCCAGGCCAACC
>JBBSUR010000210.1:0-3862 GCA_038234255.1 Mycobacteriales bacterium
CAAGCTGACCGGCCTCACCCTCGGTGGGGACGACTACGTCACCAAGCCGTTCTCCCTGGAGGAGGTGCTCGCGCGCATCCGCGCGGTGCTCCGACGCTCCGGGACCGCACCCGGTGCGGGCGGACACCTGCCGCGACTGTCGTACGCCGATCTGGAACTGGATGAGCAGAGCCACGAGGCGTGGAAGGCGGGCGAGCCGGTGGCCCTGTCCCCGACGGAGTTCAAGCTGCTGCGCTGTTTTCTGCAGAACCCGGGCCGGGTCCTGTCGAAGACGCAGATCCTCGAGCAGGTATGGAACTACGACTTCGGCGGGGACGCCAACGTCGTCGAGTCCTACGTCTCCTATCTGCGGCGCAAGCTCGACACGGCCGAGCCTCGGCTGCTGCACACGCTGCGGGGCGTCGGCTACGTGCTGCGGCTGCCGCGATGAGCTCCGCGCTAGACCGGCTGCCCTTGCGCATCCGCCTGGTCGCCGGGCTGGTCCTGCTGGTCGCTGTCGGGCTGCTCGTGGCCGGGCTGGCCGCGACGTCGGCGCTGCGTGGTGACCAGCTCGCTCGGGTCGACGCTCAGCTGGCGCAGGCCGTCGACAGTCCGGCGCTGCGGCGACAGGGTCCGCGGGACCGGCTCGGTTCCGGCCGACCGATCGACCGACCCGGGCTGCGCGACCGGCTGCCCGGTGAGTTGTACGTGGCGGTGCTGGACGCCGACGGCGCCGTCGTCCGGGCCGACGCCGCAGTCGCCGGGCCCGACCTGCCGTCGTTGACCGCAGCCGAGGTGCGCACCCGATCGCAACGACCTTTCACCGTCGATGCCGGTGCGGGCGGGGGCAGTTGGCGGGTCGTCGCGGTCGCGCTGACCGGCCGGCAGAGCGCCGTCGTGGCGGCCGACCTGCGCGAGGTCGACCGGACGGTCGAGCGGCTGGCGGCGCTCCAGGCCCTCATCGGGTTCATGGTCCTGCTGGGCATCAGCGGGTTGGGCTATCTGGTCGTACGGGCGAGCCTTCGCGGACTGGCAGACGTCGAGGAGGCCGCAGCCGCGGTCGCTGCCGGTGAGCTGTCCCGTCGCGTTCCGGAGCGCGATCGACGTACCGAGATCGGGAGCCTCGCCGCCTCCTTCAACGAAATGGTCAGTCAGGTGCAGACCGCCTTCGCTACCCGCACCGCCTCCGAGGACCGGCTCCGCCGGTTCGTCGCCGATGCCAGCCACGAGTTGCGGACCCCGCTGACCTCGATCCGCGGGTTCGCCGAGCTGCACCGGCAGGGGGCCGTGACCGACACTGCGGACGTGTCGCGGCTCCTGGGCCGGATCGAGGACGAGGCGATCCGGATGGGCGGGCTGGTCGAGGACCTGCTCTGCCTCGCTCGCCTCGACGAACTGCGACCGCTCGAGCTGTCGCAGGTCTCGCTCCCCGCGCTGGTGATCGACGCAGTCCACGATGCCCGGGGTCTCACTGCAGATGATCGCCCCCTCACCATGGACGTCGCCGAGGCCGTACCGCTGGTGCGCGCCGACGAGGCCCGGCTGCGCCAGGTGCTCGCCAACCTGGTCGGCAATGCGCTGCAGCACACGGCTTCCGGGACACCGATCGCCGTCCGCGTCGCGACGCGCGCGGACCGGGTGCTGCTCGAGGTCGCCGACTCGGGACCGGGGATGACCGACGCGGTCGCTGCCCGGGTCTTCGAGCGGTTCTACCGCGCCGATGCCTCGCGGACCCGGACGAGTGGCGGGTCGGGGCTGGGGCTGTCGATCGTTGCAGCGATCGTGGCGGCCCACGGCGGGACGCTCGAACTCGACGCGGCTCCCGGTCGCGGCGCGACCTTCCGGGTGCTCCTGCCGGTGGGCGGTCCGCCCACCTGAACGCGGTCCTTGCTCACCGCGCCGTCACCGCGTCGTCACCGCAACACCGACGACGTCGAAGAAGGCGGCGGCGATCTGGGCGTGACCCGGACCGCTCGGATGCAGGCAGTCACTTCCCCCGACGAAGTCGGTCGGAGCGGACAGCCGGTCGCCGGTGTCCACGACCAGCGCCGCGTACTGCGCCGCGCGCATTCGCAGGACGTCGTTGAGCCCGGGCTGACCGGACGTGCCCTCGAGCACCTGGTCGGCCAGGGTCTGCAGGGAAGCGAACTGGCAGGCCGGTAGCGGGTTGTAATACGTCATGACGGCGACCGTGGTGTCCGGCCCGACGGCTTCGCGGACCGCGCGGAGCACCTCCTCGATGCCTTCATCCGCGTTGCGCAGTGACGTGACCACCGCAGCGCGGCAGGTCTGGGCTTGCGGCGCGGGCGCGCAGGCCCGCACCACCGGCTCGACGACGTCGTTGCCACCGATCGTCAGGGTCACCAGGCGTACGTCGGTGGAATTTCGCAGCACGTCCAGTGCCCGCGGCAGCTGCTCGCGCAGCAGGGTCGCTGTCGTCGCGCCGCTCCGAGCGAGGTTGTGCAGCTCCAGCGGGCACCCCGGCGCGGATCCGGCCGCGCAGCCCAGCGCTGTCGACAGCCGGTCGGCGAGCAGGGGGACGTACCCGCCCGTGGCGGGCGTCGCAGCGCCGACGCCCGCTGCCACCGAGTCGCCCAGGGCGAGGTAGGTCGACGGGCCGGACGATGCCGGGGGCGGCGCTGGCGGAATCGAGTCCTCCTGCGTCGGAGACGGATTCGTGGTGGGTGGCGGCAACGGAACGGTCGCGTTCCCCGACCGCTGGCTTGGCGCACAGCCGGCCAGCAGGACGACGCCGAGCAGCGCAGTCAGGGCTCGGACCACCGGCACCGCCGTAAAGGGCCGGGTAGGGCGCATGAGCCCAGGGTAGGTGCGGATGTTGTCCGGCTCCGGAGGAGTTTCGTTCGAGTGCCCCGCAATGCTGAATTCGCGTGCAGAATCCCCCCTGTGACTAAGGCGGCGGATGACGACAGTCGCCCAGCCGGCACCAGCTCGTCACTCGCCGACGAGCTGACCCGTGCGGTCGCGATGCTGGACGGCATCGTGACCAACAGCCAGGCGCTGATCTACGCGAAGGACCTCGACGGCCGCTACCTCCTGGCGAACCGGCCGTTCCTCGAGGCGTTCGCTGTCACCGAGCAGGACCTGCTCGGCCGGGACGACACCTGGTTGGACGCCGAGCGCGCGCCGGCCCGGCGGATCAACGACCGCCGGGCCCGGACAGGTGCCTACAGCCTGCAGGAGTGGTCCGGTTCCGGAACGCAGCAGCGCGCGTACGAGTCGGTGAAGTTCCCGCTCCGCGACCGGACCGGGACGGTCTATGCGACCGCCGGGGTGTCGTCGGACGTGACCGAGCTGGTCCGGCAGCGGGAGCGCGCCGAACGCGCCGAGGCGTTCTCAGACGCGGTGTTGGCCGCCTCCCCCGACGCGATCGTGGTCAACGACCTGACCACCGGGAAGGTGATCTGCCGGTCCCGGACGGCGGGAGAGTTGCTGCGGTCGGGAGGGGACATCGCGGCCGAGGTGGAGGACTTCGATGCCGGCGTCCATTCCGAGGACCGTGCGCTGCTGCAGGACGCCCTGGCCTCCTGCAGCTCCTTGACGCACGACGAGATCGTGAAGATCCGTTACCGGGTCGAGGATGCCTCGGGTCGCCAGCGGTGGCTGTCGCGCCGGTTCACGTCGTTCAAGCGCACGGCCGATGGTCGCACCATCGAGGTCCTCAGTGTGCTGCGCGACATCACGGACGTCGTGGCCGCCGAGGAGCGGCTCAGCCATGCCGCCCTGCATGACGTCCTCACCGGCCTGCCCAATCGGCTGCTCCTGGCCGACCGGCTCGGCGGCGCCCTCGCCCGCGCGCAGCGGGTCGGCAAGGACGTGGCGGTGCTGTACTGCGACCTTGACGGCTTCAAGCGGGTCAACGACG
>JBBSUR010000211.1:0-3835 GCA_038234255.1 Mycobacteriales bacterium
CAGCGCCACCGCCGGTCGACGAGTCCACCGTGACTGCCTGCACCCGCGAAGTCGACGGCGCGACCTGCGACGACTTCACCGCGCTGCTCGACCACCTCGGTCGGATGCACCCGTCGCGCTATGCGGCGCTGGTACAGGACGTCGTCCTGGTCGGGCTGACCGACGTACGGCCGGTGGCCGACCACACCGCCGCACTGCGCCTGGTGGTGCTCGTCGACCGGCTGTACGACAGCGACGTCGCTGTCGTGTCCAGTGGTGTGCCGCTCGACCGGCTCTTTGCCGCCGAACTGTTGGCGGGCGGCTATCGCAAGAAGTACCAACGTGCGGTCAGCCGGCTGGTGGCCCTCGCCCGGCAGGGACCCCTCGGCTGAGATCAGCCGGTACCGCGGCTGCCCGGCACGAGGGCCCGCACGACTTCCCGCATCCGGCCGGGCCCGGTCGCCCGTGGCCGGAGCACCGGGGTGTCGCCGCCACGACCGGAGGCCAGGCCGGCGAGCGTCTCCAGCAGCGCCTGCGCGGCGTCGTGGACCGGCGTCCAGCCCAGCTCGGACCGGGCGCGGGTGGTGTCCAGCAGCGGCGTGCACAACACGATGTCCACCCAGCCGGGGTCGGTGGGCTGCAGGTGCATCCGCCAGGTCAGCGTGACCAGGGTCCGGACGACCGCGGCGGGCAGGGGGACCCGCCGGGCGCCCAGGATCGCGCCGATCGTCGCCGGGTCCAGGACCGGCTCGGTCGCGATGTTGAAGGCGCCGACCACCGGGTTCACGCAGGCCAGAACATACGCCCGGGCCATGTCGGAGGCGTGCACCACCTGAATGGCGAGCCGGTCGACGTCGGGGACCACCGGGAGCAGGGTCTTGCGTATCAGCGACTGCGGGAGCAGCGGTCCGAGGAAGTAGCGGGCCAACTCGCTGGCGGCCGCGCCCTGTAGGACCACCCCGGGTCGCATGCGCACGATCCGCCGTTCCGGGTGCTCGAACCCGAGCGTGTCGAGCATGCGCTCCACCTCAGACTTGTGCCGGCTGTAGACCGAGCTGGTGATCCCCAGGGTGGGGTGGTGCTCGGTCACCCGGGGCGTCTTCGGCGCGGGGGAGTAGGCCCCCACGGAGGAGGCGTGGACGAACGCCGGAATCCCCAGACGCACCACGGCATCCAGCAGCCGACGGGTGCCGAGCACGTTGACCCGCCACATCGCGTCCGGGTCGTGCGCCGGCTGGAGCAGCCAGGCCAGGTGCACCACGACGTCCGATCCGCGCACGATGCGGTCCAGGTCGGCGGTGGCGATGTCCTGCGCATGCCACTCGACCCGTGGGTCCGGGTGCTCGGGCAGCCGGCGGGCCAGCCCGACGACCGAGGTGACTCTCGGCTCGTCGAGCAGTTGAGGGATCAGTTGGGAGCCCACGTTGCCGGTGGCTCCGGTGACGACGATGCGCATGGTCGAGGCGATGCCCGCCCCGGGCGCCGGGCAACCGGCCTGGCGTCAACCCACCGCAGGACGGTGGCTCAGGGGGCCAGCTCCAACACCAGGACCGACTCCCCGTCCAGTTCGGCCTTGCCTTCGGCGTAGACGAAGCCGCGCTCGCTGGCCAGCAGCGCCGCCTGCGGCCGGCCGCTCACCGGCACGGTCTGGCGCTCGCGGCCCAGGTTGCACACGACCGCCACGGTGCTACGGCACAGGACCAGCCAGGTGCCGTCCTCGGCGCAGGTGACGGCCACCCGGTCGCGCCGGCCGTCGGACAGCTCCGGCCGCTGACGGCGCAGGGCGATCAGGTCGCGGGTCCAGGCCAGGTGGGCGGCGTGCCGTTCGTCGTCGAGCTCGCTCCAGTCCAGGGTCGAGGCGCGCATGGTCGACTCCGCCTGCGGGTCCGGGATCTCCTCCATGGCCCAGCCGTGCCGGGCGAACTCGGCGCGCCGCCCCCGGCGGACGGCCTCACCGAGCTCACCTTCGTGGTCGGAGAAGAACTGCCACGGGGTGCCGGCCGCCCACTCCTCGCCCATCCACAACATCGGGGTGTACGGCGACGTCAGCACGAGCGCGGCGCCCACCTTGAGCAGGCCGTCGGACAGCGTCGCGGTGATGCGGTCGCCGGTCGCCCGGTTGCCGACCTGGTCATGGTCCTGCAGGTAGGCCACGAACCGGGCGCCCGAGAAGGTGGTGGGCACCGGACGGCCGTGCCGGCGGCCCCGGAACGACGACCATGTGCCGTCGTGCACGAACACGCCGGTCAGCGCCTTGGCCAGCTGGGGCAGACCGTGGAAGTCGGCGTAGTAGCCGGCGGTCTCCCCGGTCAGGTTGGCGTGCAGCGCGTGGTGGACGTCGTCGGCCCACTGCGCGTCCAGACCCTGACCGCCGGCCTCGCGCGAGGCCACCATCCGGGCGTCGTTCAGGTCGCTCTCGGCGACCAGGAACAGCGGCTTGCGCAGTTGCGCCGCCAGCGCCTCGACCTCCACCGAGAGCTCTTCCAGCAGGTGCGTGGCCCGCTCGTCGACCAGGGCGTGGACGGCGTCCAACCGCAGCCCGTCGACGTGGTAGTCCCGCAGCCACATCAGCGCGTTGTCGAGCACGTACCGGCGTACCTCGTCCGATCCTTCGCGGTCGAGGTTCACCGCCGCCCCCCAGGGCGTCGTATGCGCGTCGGTGAGGTATGGACCGAACTCCGCCAGGTAGTTGCCCGCCGGACCGAGGTGGTTGTAGACCACGTCCATCACCACGCCCAGCCCGCGGTCGTGGCAGGCGTCGACGAATCGCTTCAACCCCTCCGGTCCGCCGTAGGGCTCGTGCACGGCGTACCAGGCGACGCCGTCGTAGCCCCAGCCCCAGCGGCCGGCGAAGGCGTTGCAAGGCAGCAGCTCCACCGCGCTGACGCCGAGCTCGACAAGGTGGTCGAGCCGCTCGACCGCCGCGTCGAAGGTGCCCTCCGGCGTGAACGTGCCGACGTGCAGTTCGTACAGGACGCTGCCCGGCAGCGGCACGCCGCGCCACTGCTGGTCGGTCCAGGAAAAGGCGTCGTGATCCACGGCACGGGACGGGCCGTGCACGCCCTGCGGCTGCCAGGCGCTGCGCGGGTCCGGACGGGGCGGCCCTCCGTCGAGCACGAAGGCGTAGTCGGTCCCCGGCTCGACCGGTGGGCCGCTCCACCAGCCGCCGTCCTCGCGGTCCATCGGGGTGCGGCAGCCGCCGACCTCCAACTCGACCGTCCCGGGCAGGGGCGCCCACACCCGCAGCGTCGTCATGCTCGCGCTCCTGCCCGGTGTGCGTGCTCCTAGTCAGCAGCCGGCCTGGTCACAAGTGATCATCTCGGCATCCAAGGCTGTGGTCCGGGTCGCGACCTGCCGAGCAGTCCTGCGACGGCCCGGGGAGGGTGGATGGACGGCATGCGGCGCGGCGTGCGGCGGCACCTGTCGCTGCTCGTCTCCGGCACCCTGGTGCTGCTCATCGGCGGCCTCGGCCTGTTCGCCAGTCGCTCCGCCGGTCAGCAGGCGATCGAGGTGCACCGCGAGGACCGCCTGCAGCTCCAGTTGCGCCTCGCGGGACTGGTGGACAACTACGCCTCCCTCCTGGGTGCCGAGGTCGTCGACCGGCTGGCGGTGCTGCCCGCCTGGAGCCCGGTCGCGGGTGACCCGGCGACCGTCCAGCGCCTGGAGGAGCTGGTGGGCACGACCCGCCGCCTGGACGTCGGCGCCGTGCTGTTCAGCCCGACCGGGGCCCCGCTCGCCTCGTGGTCCGACGGCACCGAGCTGCCCGCGCAGGACGACCCGGGCTGGACGCCGCTGCGCGCGCAGGTGCGGGCTGCGGAGCCCGGCGTGCTGCCGCTGTCCGGGGTGCTCGACGCCG
>JBBSUR010000212.1:0-3796 GCA_038234255.1 Mycobacteriales bacterium
GCTTGCCGGCGACCTACGTCGCCTTGTCAGCCCGGGGCCGCATCGCCTACCAGGACTACCTCGTGGTGTTGCGGTCCCTGCTCGCGGCCAGCGCGCCTTCCGCGCCGGTGGGCCACGAGGTGGGTCGAACATGATCGTGCTTCGACCAGAAGGCCTACAGCGCAGCTACTTTCGCTCACCGGCCGCAACGCGCAGCTTCCCGTACGTCTGATCCAGCGGGGCAGCCCACACGGCAAAGGATCAGACGCAACGCCTCAGTGAAGCCCTCGAGCCACACCTGGGCCTGGCGCCGGTTCCGCAGCCGCACGAGCGCGTCACCCTTGCCCCGCGCGGATCTGGGCGAGTTCGCGTGACCGCCGCGCCGGGTAGGCCCAGACCCAGCGCAGGAAGGCCAGATCGATCCGCTCCGGACACCTCGACGCCATGTCCGCTCGCGGTGCGGTGCGCCATCGGCGCTGCAGCACCCCCGCAACCCAGACCAGCCGGGGGTAGTCCATGACCATCATCTGCACGGCGACCTCCGCGTCCCTCAGGCCTGGTGGCGCAGCGGCTCGCCGCGGTGCCAGCGCTCGACGTCGTCGCAGATCATGCCGGTGTGGTGGCGCACCACGTCGAGCGCCGCCCCGGCCAGGTGCGGGGTGAGCAGCAGCCGCGGCGCGGACAGCAGCGGGGAGTCGCGCGGCAGCGGCTCGGTAGCGAAGACGTCCAGCGCCGCCCCTGCCAGGGCGCCGGCCCAGAGCGCGTCGACGAGCGCATCCTCGTCGACGATTCCGCCGCCAGCGGTGTTGACGAGGTAGGCGTCCGGCCGCATCCGGGCCAGCGCGGCGGCGTCGATGAGTCGCCGGGTCTCGGGGATCCGCGGGCAGTGCAGCGAGACGACGTCGCTGACCGCCAGCACCTCCTCCAGTGCGATCCCTCCTTCGGCGTACGGGTCGCTGAACACCACGCGCATCCCGAAACCATCCCGAGCCCGCTGCGCCACGCGCCGCCCGATGGCGCCGTAGCCGACCAGCCCGAGCGTTCGCCCGGCCAGCTCCGGTCCCCGGAAGTGCAGGTACGGCAGCTCGCCGTCGACCTGCCAGCCCTCGTCGCGCAGGTGCCGCTCGGCAGCGCCCAGGCCGCGGGCCAGGGACAGCAGCGCGCCGAAGACGAAGTCGGCGACCGAGTCGGCGTTGCGGGCGGGCGTGAACACCACCGGGACCCCCCGGGCCGCACACCCGGCGAGGTCGACGTTCACCGGGCCTCCCCGTGCGGTCGCCACCAGACGCAGATCCTTCAGCGCGTCGAGTACGGCGGCGTCGACCGTCTCGATCTCGGTCACCAGCAGCGCGCTGTCGGCGGCCGCGGAGCGATAGGCGTCGCCGTCGAGCACCTGGCGGGTCGTTCCCCACCCGGTGCGCAGCACGTGGTAGCCCAGTGCCTCCAGTCGCGCGATCCCTTCGTCAGTGAATTCCGCTGTGACACAGGCTTTCACGTCATTGCTCCTCGGGCAGGGCGGACCGCAGCGCGGTATGTGCGGCGCACCACCGGGCGTACGGCTCGTCGTGGTCCGAGGGGTCCCCCGCCGGCAGGACGGTGGGCGGCAGGCCCGGGATGTGGGCGTGTGCCCCGACGGCGCGGGCGACCAGGGCGGTGCCCGCGACAGCGGCGGCGTTCGTCCCGCACGCATGGTGCACGTCGCGCCCGAGGACCTCGGCCAGCAGCAGCGGGAGCCGCCCGTCCGCGGCCGCCCCGCCGCACACCACGATCGCCGCCGACCGCCGTCCGAGCGCTCGATCGAGGTCCTCGACGTTCCCGCGTACCGAGTAGGCGTGCGCGTCCAGCAGCGCCGTGGCGACCTGCCCGGCGGTGGTGTCGGGTCGCAGTCCCAGCAGCGACACCGGCGGCTTGACCGCCCACGTCTCCTGTGCCCAGTACGGGGCGGCGGTGACTGCCAGCAGGCCGGGCGACCGGGCTGCCTCCGCCGTGCCCGATTCGCCCGCCACACCGGACCACCAGCCGGAGAACGTGCCGGGATAGCCGGCGTTTCCCTCCGCGGCCCACAGGTCGGCAGCGGCATGGGTGGACACCCACGGCCGGCCCAGCGGGTCTTGCACCGGCGAGGCGGTCGCGGCCTGCACCGGCGTGGAGGAGCCGGCGACGACGGTCAGCACCCCGTCGCCCAGGCCGCCGACGCCCATCGCGGCCAGTTGGGTGTCGCCGCAGCCGGCCACCACCGGCAGCGTCGGCGGCAGCGCCCACCCGTCGCGCAGCTCCCCGACGACGGTGCCCGCCTCGACCATCGGCGCCAGCAGGCCGGGCCCGATCCCGTTGTCACGCAACAGGTCCCACGCCCACGTGCGCGCCGCGACATTGGCCATACCGCCGGCGCAGGCATAGGACGCCTCGGTGACCTGCACGCCGGTCATCCGCTCCACGAGCCAGTCGTGCAGGAACAGCACCCGGCTGGTGGCGGCCCACCGGTCCGGCTCGTCGGCCTGCACGGCGAGCAGCTTGGGCAGGGTGAGCTCGGGCGCGGGCCAGTGCCCGGTGAGGGGGTGCGTCCCGGCGAGGACGTGGGCGTACGCCGCGCCCCTCCGGTCGCTGTTGAGAATCCCGTTGCCGAGGACCAGGCCGGCGCGGTCGAGCAACACGAAGCCCTGGCGCAGCGTCGAGACGGTCAACCCGAGGTAGTCCGCGCCCGGCCGGCCGGCGGTGTCGACGGCGGCCTGCAGCGCGTCGCGACACGACTGCTCCCACTGGGCGGGGTCCAGTTCCACCCGGTACGGCGCCGGTCGCAGCGAGCGCAGCGGACGGACGGCCTCCGCGAGCAGGCGGCCCGGCGAGTCGGCGTCGGCGTCGGCGTCGGCGATCCAGGCCTTGACCGACGAGCCACCGACATCGAGCCCGGCGACGAGTGCCACTTCAGCGACCCCTGTTCAGTGCCGTGCGGGCTGACCGGCCCGGGCGGCGGCTTCCTGCGCGCGGATCGTGTCGAGATAGGCCGGTGGGCAGAGCGTCGTGGTGTCCCCGAGCTGCAGCATCGTCAGCGTCGCGCGGGCTGCCTCCTCCAGGTTGGCCGCGCGCTTGTAGGCCAGCTCGACGGTGTCGGCGACCACGGAACAGCCGTGGTGGCCCAGGATCACGCAGTTGCAGCCATCCGCGACCGCGTCCGCCCCGGCCTGCGCCAGCTCACGGGTCCCGCTCTGCAGGAACGGCGTGGAGCGCACCTCGCGGACGTAGTACGCCTGATCGGTCGTCAGCAGCCGGATCGGAAGGCCGAGCGCGTCGAGCAGGACACTGGTCTGCGGGTGCAGGTGGATCAGGGCGTTGGCGTCGGGCCGGGCCAGGTAGGTCGCGAGGTGCAGCGGCACCTCGCTGCTCGGCACCGGATGGCCGCCCCGCACCTTCCCGTCGCTGATGCCGACGACGGAGAACTGCTCGGGGCTCAGCTCGTCCAGCCAGCTTCCCGAGCAGGTGACGACGCACTCATCGGCGCCGGGCAGGCGGGCCGACAAGTTGCCGCCCGAGCCGATGACCAGACCGGCGGCGACGCCGCGACGGCCGGCGAGGATGAGTTGCTGGATCAGGTCGTTCACGGAATCACGATCTCCTTCAGGCGCGGGCGGTCCGCCGGCGAGAGCGCGTCGGCGAGGCGATCCAGCGGGTGAGTGCCGGTCACCACGACGTCGCCGTCGACGCCCGCGAGCAGGGCGATCGCGTCGGGGAAGCATCCCGGCGCGAGATGTCCGCCGGAGACGGTGAGTTCGCCGAACTCGGCGAGCGCATTCAGATCCAGCGGCAGCGGTCGGTCGTA
>JBBSUR010000213.1:0-3795 GCA_038234255.1 Mycobacteriales bacterium
ACCTGCCGGAGGTGTCGCTGGTGGCGATCCTGGACGCCGACAAGGAGGGCTTCCTGCGGTCCGGGACCAGCCTGATCCAGACCATCGGTCGCGCCGCGCGCAACGTCTCCGGCCAGGTACACATGTACGCCGACACGGTCACCCCGTCGATGGCCAAGGCGATCGACGAGACGAGCCGGCGCCGGGCCAAGCAGGTCGCCTACAACGCCGAGCGCGGACTGGACCCGCAGCCGCTGCGCAAGCGGATCGCCGACATCCTGGACGACATCGTGCGCACCGACCCGGAGCTGGTGAGCGGCGGCGGCGGTCGGCAGTCCCGCGGGACGGCGCCCGTCCCGGGCCGGGGGCCGCGCTCCGCCGCCGGCACCCACGTCAAGGAGTTGGCCGGGCTGCCGCGCGCCGAGCTGGCTCAGCTGATCCAGCAGCTGTCGGACCAGATGCACGAGGCGTCCCGCGAGCTGCACTTCGAGTTGGCCGCCCGGCTGCGGGACGAGGTCAACGAGCTGAAGAAGGAGCTGCGCGGGATGGACGCGGCGGGGGTTCGCTGACCGGCCCCCGAAGATCGGCCCAGGTAATCTGACCGCTCCACAGCAACGAGGAGCAGCGTGCAGCAGGCCCCAGCAGCGGACGGCGGCCGTCCGCTCCGCATCGCTCTCCTCAGCTACCGCAGCAAGCCGCACTGCGGTGGCCAGGGCGTCTACGTCCGGGCGCTGTCCCGCGAGCTCGTCGCGCTGGGACACACCGTCGAGGTGTTCAGCGGTCCGCCCTACCCCGAGCTCGACCCGGACCGGACCGGCCGCGGCCCGACCCTGACCACCGTCCCCAGCCTGGACCTGTACCGCGAGCCGGACCCGTTCAGGGTGCCCAAGCTCGCCGAGTTCCGCTCGCCGATCGATGTCCTGGAGTTCCTGCTGATGTGCACGGCGGCCTTCCCTGAGCCGCTGACGTTCAGCTTGCGCGCCGCGAAGTTGCTGCGCGGCCGGGAGCACGACTTCGACCTGGTGCACGACAACCAGACGCTGGGCTACGGCCTGCTGCTGATGCAGCGGGCCGGGTTCCGCGTCGTCGCCAACGTGCACCACCCGATCACCGAGGACCGACGGCACGACCTGGCTGCCGCACGCGGGTTCCGGAAACAGTTCAGCACCCGCCGGTGGTACTCCTTCCTACGCATGCAGGCCCGGGTCGTGCAGCGGCTGCCGGCGATCCTCACCGTGTCGCAGAACAGCTTCCTGGACATCCTTCGCGACTTCCACGTCCCGGCCGAGCGGCTGACCGTCGTCCCGGTGGGCGTCGAGGTCGAGGTGTTCCGGCCGCCGACGGCCCCGCGCGTACCCGGTCGGATCGTCGCGACCGCCAGCGCCGACGTCCCGCTCAAAGGGCTGGTCCCGCTACTCGAGGCGGTGGCCAAGCTGCGCACCGAGCGCGACGTCGAGCTGGTGGTCGTCGGCCGGCCCAAGCCTGGTGGCGCGGCGGCGGCCGCCATCGAGCGGCTCGGCCTCACCGATGCCGTGCGCTTCGAGTTCGGTGTCAGCGAACCGCAGCTGGTCGGCCTCTTCGGCTCCGCCGAGGTCGCGGTCGTCCCCAGCCTGTACGAAGGGTTCAGCCTGCCGGCGATCGAGGCCCTCGCCTGTGCTACCCCGCTCGTCGCGACCACCGCGGGCGCTCTGCCCGAGGTGGTCGGTCCGGACGGCGTCAGCGCGCTGCACGTCCCGCCCGGCGATCCGGAGGCGCTCGCCGCCGCCATCGGCCGACTGCTCGACGACCCCGAGCTCGCCGCCCGGCTGGGCGCGTCCGGACGCGCGCGGGTGGTCGAGCTCTACACCTGGCGGGCGGTCGCGCAGCAGACCGTCGCCTGGTACCGCAGCGTGCTGGACGCCGCCCCGCCCGCCGTCCCCACCGCCGCCGCTGCCGACCGGCTGGCCGGCTAGTGCTCACTGTCGACTTCGACCGGTTCCCGGTCGGCGCAGGCGACCGCGTCCTCGACCTGGGCTGCGGGGGAGGGCGGCACGCGTTCGCGCTCTACCGCCGCGGAGCAGCCGTCGTCGCGCTGGACCGGGACGAGTCCGAGCTCAAGGACGTCGCCGGCATGTTCGCCGCCCTGCGCGAAGCCGGCGACGTGCCGGGCGACGCCGCCGCGACCGCGGTGCGCGGTGATGCCTACGCCCTGCCCTTCGCCGATGCCAGCTTCGACCGGATCATCGCCGCCGAGGTCCTCGAGCACCTCCCGGACGACGGTCGGGCGATGGCCGAGCTCTTCCGGGTCCTGGAGCCGGGTGGCCTGATCGCCGTCACGGTGCCCCGTTGGGGACCGGAGCTCCTGTGCTGGGCGCTGTCCAGCGCCTACCACGAGGCGCCGGGCGGACACATCCGCATCTACCGCGGCACCGAGCTGCGCCGCCGTCTGACCGCCGCGGGCCTCGATCCCGTCGACGGGCACCACGCGCACGGCCTGCATGCGCCGTACTGGTGGCTCAAGTGCGCGGTCGGGGTCGACGACGCTGAGCATCGGCTCGTCGCGGCCTACCACCGGCTGCTGGTGTGGGACATGATGAAGGCGCCGCGGCTGACCCGCCTCGCCGAGCGGCTGCTGAACCCGATCATCGGCAAGAGCCTCGTGGTCTACCTGCGCAAGCCGGAGGCAGCCCGTGCCGTTGCGTGAGTTGCCCGGGATCCTGACCCGCGGACAGCTGGGCCGGACCGTCGCCTCCATCGCCGCCGCGCAACACCGGACCGGCGCGCTGCCCTGGCCCGACGGTCACACCGACCCGTGGGACCACGTCGAGTGCGCGATGGCTTTGACGCTGGGCGGACAGCTGGACGAGGCGCGCAGCGCGTACACCTGGCTGCGCCGGACCCAGGCACCCGACGGCAGCTGGTGCACGAGGTACGACGGGGAGCGCGTCCTCGACGCCGACGTCGACACCAACCAGTGCACCTATGTCGCGGTGGGCTTGTGGCAGTGGTGGCAGGTCACCGGCGAGCGGTCGCTGGTCGAGAAGATGTGGCCGCACGTCCGCCGGGCGCTGGACTTCGCGCTCGACCTGCAGAACCCGGGGGGCGAGCTGTCCTGGTGCCGCCGCGCCGACGGGACGCGCGACCGAGACGCCCTGGTGACCGGCTCCGCCTCGGCCTACCAGGCGTTCCGCTGCGGCATCGCGCTGGCCGAGCTGCTCGGTGAGCCGCAGCCAGAGTGGGAGCTCGGGGCAGGTCTGCTCCAACACGCCGTCGCCGAGCACCCCGAGGTCTTCCTCGACAAGAGCCGGTTCTCGATGGACTGGTACTACCCGGTACTGGCCGGAGCGGTCCGGGGCGCCGCGGGCCACGCGCGGATCGCCGAGCGGTGGGCGGAGTTCTGGGTCCCGGGCGTCGGGATCCGGTGTGTCGCCGACCGGCCGTGGGTGACCGGTGCGGAGACCGCCGAGCTGGCGCTCACGCTGGCGGCAGTCGGCGAGCGCGAGCGTGGACTACGCGTGCTGCGCGAGGTCCAGCACCTGCGGGCCGACGACGGCGAGTACTGGACCGGTCTGGTCTTCGACGAGAACGTCCGCTGGCCGGCCGAGCGGTCCTCGTGGACGGCCGCCGCGATGGTCCTCGCCGCCGACGCGCTGGCCGGCGGACCGACGCTGGCGCTGTTCACCGGCGACGACCTGCCGACCGGCGTGCTGCTGCCCAGCGACGCCTGCGCCGCGGCGGGGGCGCTTTGCGCCGCCGGCTGCTGACTGTCGCCGGGAGGTCAGTGGTCGACGAATGCCCGGAACCGCTCGTGCGCGGCCTGCTTGCTCGTCCCAAGCG
>JBBSUR010000214.1:0-3746 GCA_038234255.1 Mycobacteriales bacterium
CTCCGGTCCGGCGGCGGAAGCGGGGAGGGCGACGGGGGTGTCGTAGAGCGCTTCGACCTTCTCTGTGACGGCGAAGTACTCCTCAGCGACGGTGCGATTCGCGATCTTGGCGTAGCGCAGGGTCATGTCCATCGAGTGGTGCCCGAGCAGCGCGGCGATGGCTTCGAGGCTCATGCCTCGGTTGATACTGGTAGTCAGCAGTGTTCCAATCCCGTCGAATAGCTCTTGGTCGGCTTGCTCCCTCGGGGCTATTCGTCCGGTTCTGTAGTTGCCGGGTAGGCGATCGAGACGGCGTATCGGGCCCAGTCCCCTCCGGCGTCTCGGGTCCAGGGACGGTGATGTCGCAGGTGCCGAAGCGCACTGTCACGCGCTCGTGGTGGCGGTGGACCTGGTCGGTAGTCATGACCGCGATGTGGGACAGCTGCTGTCCGTAGCAGAGCAGCAGAGATCCGGCGACGCGGTCGGTGAGGTCCAGGGTGTCGTCGTGCAGGAGCCGGGCGAGCAGCGTCCAGCGCTGGTCACCGTCGATCGCGGTGCCGGTCGTTCTGCCCAGTGTCGGCACGAGCAGCTGCGGGCTGTGGTGGTGTTCGGCGGCCCAGAGCAGGAAGTCCCGCACGGAGTAGCCGGCGGGTCCGTCGGTGAGCCAGTCATCGACGTGGGCCTGGCGGCACTCGCGTAGCGCGAGGCCCTGCTGATCGAGCCAGGTCAGGAAGCGGCGGGCGGTGAGCAGTTGGGTGCGCGGGTAGCTGGTCGCGGTCCGGACCTGCGGCTTGTCCGCGGCTCGGCGGCGCAGACGACGCAGCACACGCCAGGTCGCGTAGGCCTGCAGCAGCCGACGGTGCTCGGGGTTGGTGAGCTCGTCGAGCAGCGTGCTGCTGACCCAGGACTCCAGCCGGACCAGGGCCTCGTCCCTGGCAGGCAGTGCACCAGCCGCGACCAACATGTGCCGCAGGTAGTCGGCGGCCCGTGCTTGCGGATGGGCGTCAAGGGCCTGGTGGGTGCAGGGCAGGTCGCCGGTGGCGAGGTCGGCGAGGAGCCGGGCGCCGGCGCCTTGGCGCAGCCAGTTCAACGCGCTGCGGGGTGTGTCGGTGTTGATGATGGCGTCGTGAACTCCGACCAGCGCGGTCGGGATCTGCTGGCCGCCGGCGCGCAGCAGTTCACCGGTGCGGCGTTGCAGGGCGCACCGTTCACATCGGCCACGTTCGTAGAGCTTGTCCTCGCGCGCGCAGTCGGTGCAGGCGTGGGTCACGGGAACGCCGGCGCAGTCCGCGCAGAGGGTCGCGTCAGGTCCGGGTGGGGACACGAGCCGCCGACTGGTGTGGCAGCTGCCGCAGGTGCCGCGTTGGCGCAACGCCCTCTGGTAGCAGCGGTCGCAGACCGGCCCTTCGGACCAGTGCGCGGTAGGGGCTGCGAACTGCCCGCAGCGGGCGCAGGTGGTCTGTCGCCGGGGTGCGCAGCCGATGCAGATCGGTGCCTGGGTCGTGGCGAACGAGCACGGCCGGTGCCTGCCGCAGCGGCTGCAGACGGCGGTCGGTAGCCGATAGCAACCGTCGCAGAGGTCGGGTTGGCCATCGTGGGCGCGGCGGGCGATCCGCCGGACGCGCCCGCAGCGTCCGCAGGTCCGTTGCGGTCGGTCTGCGCAGCGAGCACAAAGCGGCTGATGGTCGCCGTCGCGGCCAGCGACCGGCTTCACGACACCGCAGCGGGCGCAGGCCCGGGCCAGTTCCCGACGCCGGCAACTCGAGCAGATCCCCTTGCCAGCAGCCGATCTGATCAGGGTCCGGCCTTCGCGTGCGCACCTCACGCAGGTCGGCGTCGGCAGTGACGTCGCACCGCCGGCGCGTAAGGCGATGACCAACTGGCCGACCGCTGGTGGCGCTCCGATCGTCAACGCGCCGGGGTCGGCGGTGAACGCCTCGGCCAGGCTGCGCAGCGCCGCCCGATGGCTCGCGACCGCCCAGACCGCCGCCTGGACCTGCGCGGGCGTCAGCGCCGGATCGGCGGCGAGCACCGCGGCGATGACCTGCTGGCGCCGCTGCTCACCGTCGACGCGACCGCTCACGTGCCCGACAGCGGCACGACCCGAGCCCGGCGCGGCCGAGCCGGTGGCGGGCTGCTCCCGGCGGCTGCTCGTTTGCTGATCGGGGCCTCGGCGTGGGGCTCGATCAGGTCCGACGGTGTGCAGGCAAGGATGTCGCACAACGCCGCGAGAGCGGTCAGGTTGAGCCGTTCCGGGACCCGCACCACCAACCGGTAGACCTGCTCCCTCGACAGGTTCACGCCCCGAGCCGCCAGCAACGGCACCAGGTCGGTGGTGGCGAACATCCCGCGCTCAGCCATCAACCGACGCAGGTGCCAGTGATAGCCCATCTGCCTTTTCATCCTCGCCGTCATCGCTGCCCTCCCGAGTGGTCAACCTTGCTCTCGACCTTGCTGTCGACGTCGAATGCCCGGGCCAGCGCCGAGCGCAGCATCTGGTTCTTCGCATCCGCACCGACCGTGGTGTAGACGGCGGTCGTCGACGCCCACGAGTGCCCGACCTGCTGCTGCACGAACAACGGATCGACGCCATCCTCGATCAGGTGCGACACGTAGGAGTGCCGCAGGCAGTGCACCGACAACTCCGTCGGCAACCCGGCCGCCGCCCGGTAGAGCGCGAACCGATCATCGACCGAACGAGTCGAGATCCGGCCACCCCGCTCGGTCGGCCACAACGCCCCAGGTGCCGCGCCCTCGAACAGGGGCCGCACCTGCTCCAGGTACTCCGCCAAGGCCTCGACCGCCCACGGCATCACGCTGGCCACCGCCCGCCGGCGCGGTGGAGACCCGCGCATCGCCTTGCCGAACCGGACGTGACACACCCCCAACGCGCCGAGCCGTTCGGCTGCCGGGTTCGCGGTGAAGTCGGTCAGGTCCAACATCGTCACCTCCCGACAGCGCAACCCCCAGCCGTAGGTCACCTTCAACAAGGTGGCGTCCCGGAACGCCGTCAACCACCCCTTACGCCCTGAGACAGCCAGTCGCTGCGCCCGATCATCAGCGGCGTCGAACAGCGCCTGGCACTCCAGCCGCGACAGCGGCCGCCGCTCCGGCCGGCCCTCGTAATCCGCGACGTGCACGGCCATGTTGTCCTCATGGCAGATCTGCCTCGGTCGAGCACCGACCCGCTGCTCACACTCCGCGACCCAGCCGTAACGAGGATCGATCACGTAGCCGCAGAACGCCCCGACCGCCCCCTGATAGCCCCGCACCGTGGAATGCGCCCAGCCGCCCTCGGCGACCCACCGCTCGAGCTGCTCGGACCGCCAGTTCCACGGCCACCCCTGCGCGTACTCCTGGAAACGCCGGACCGTCCGCTCCCGGCCCTCGATCAGCGACCCACCAAGGCGGCGGCTGAGCTGCTGGCGACGCCAGCCCGCCAGCATCTGTTCGAACAACGCCGACTCCGCCCGCAGCGGCGTCGCCCCGCCCAACACCGACAGCGCCGCTACTCCCGGCTGCTCCATCCCGGCCACCCTCCGCGGCCGGCAACAGACGCCTCATCGTGGCACTCAAGGCAACCAAACCGGATGCCGCATACTGGCACCAGATGCAACAGGCACCCGTCATAGCAGGTCAGGCGGCGTGTCGGAGGCCTTCACTCACCCCGGCCGGCACGTCGGGAAACTTCAACCCCAGCAGGATCAGCGACTACGCAACTCGTCGAATGCTCCCCCAAGTTGCATCAGATGCAACTCTGCGGACTA
>JBBSUR010000215.1:0-3744 GCA_038234255.1 Mycobacteriales bacterium
CCGCCGATCTCCATCTACGAGTCGCAGTGGCGGCGGGCGCTGCGTGACCTTGCGTCCGAAGCCGGGGCGCTGCAGCTGCCGGCCGTGGTCGCCGGCGACTTCAACGCCGACCGGGACCACGCGCTGTTCCGGCGGCTGCTGGACGCCGGGCTGCGCGACGCGCACGACGAGCGCGGTCGCGGCCTGGCCCGCACCTGGCCGGCGTGGTTCCCGGTGCTGCAGTTGGACCACGTGCTGGTCCGGGACGGGCCCGGGGTGCGCGTGCTCACCCGGGACGTCGCCGAGGTCGAGCTGCCCGGCAGCGACCACCTGGCCGTGGTCGTCGACCTGGCGATCCTGGTCGCGGCGCGCTAGCGCTAGCCGAGGCTGGCCCGCGCGGTGAAGCGCGCGTCGTGCTCCTCGACCACCAAGGGCAAGCCGAAGGCCCGTGACAGCAGCGGTCCGGTGAGCACCTCGCGGACCGGACCGGAGGCCAGGTTCCGTCCGCGGGCGAGCAGCAGCGCGTGCGTCGTGCCGACCGGCACCTCCTCGACGTGGTGGGTCACCAGCACCGTCGGAGGCGAGTCCCGCCCGGTTGCCAACCGACTCAGCAGGCGCAGCAAGGCTTCTCGGGCGCCGAGGTCAAGACCGGCGGCGGGTTCGTCCAGCAGCAACAGCTCCGGGTCGGTCATCAGCGCCCGAGCCAGCAGCACCCGCTTGCGCTCCCCCTCGGACAGCGTGCCGAAGCGGCGATCGGCGAAACTCCGCAGGCCCATGCGGGCAAGCAGCGAGTGGGCCCGGATGACGTCGCCGTCGTCGTAGCGCTCCGACCACCGGCCGAGCACGCCATAGGACGCGGTGACGACGACGTCGATCGCACGTTCGCGCGGCGGAACCCGGTCGGCCAGCGCCGAGCTGGACAGGCCGACCCGGGTGCGCAGCTCGCCGAGGTCGGTCCGGCCGAAGCGCTCACCGAGCAGGTCGACGCTGCCTCGGGTCGGGACCAGTGCGGCGCCGGCGACCTGGAGCAGCGTGGACTTGCCGGCGCCGTTGGGCCCGAGCACCACCCAGCGCTCGTTTTCGCGGACGGTCCAGTCGATGTCGGTCAGCAGCGTCGCGCCGTCGCGGACCACGGCGACCCCCGTCATCGCCAGCACGGGTTCGGCCATCGGCTCGACGGTAGTGGCAGCGGTGCCACAGTGTCGCCATGACCTACCGCTGCTTCGAGGTCGACATCACCGACCGGGTTGCCCACCTGCGCCTGTCCCGACCGGACGAGTTGAACACCATGATCCCGGAGTTCTGGCGGGAACTGCCGGAGCTGGTCACCTCCATCAGCGACGAGGCGAGCGCCCGGGTCGTGGTGATCAGCAGCACCGGCAAGCACTTCAGCGCAGGGATGGACCTGTCGGTCTTCCTCGGCGGCTCCCTGGCCTCGCCTGATGCCGAGCGCGGGCGGCTGGCCGCGCGCACCCGCTCGTACGCCAAGGTCCTGCAGTGGACCTTCACCGCCCTGGAGAAGGCCCGCATCCCCGTGCTCGCGGCCGTGCAGGGCGGGGTGATCGGCGGGGCGGTCGACCTGGTGACCGCCTGCGACCTGCGCTACGCGAGCGCCGACGCGTTCTTCTGCGTCCAGGAGATCAACCTCGCGATGACCGCCGACGTGGGCACGCTGCAACGCCTCGGCAAGCTCGTCCCCGACGGCTTCGCCCGCGAGATGGCCTTCACCGGGCGCCGGGTGCCGGCCGCCAGGGCGTACGAGATGGGATTGGTGCAACAGGTCTACCCCGACCACGACTCGCTGGTCACCGGCGCGCTCGACACCGCCCGCGAGATTGCGTCGAAGTCCCCGCTCGCCCTGTGGGGCACCAAGGTCGCGATGAACTACGCCCGTGACCATCCGGTCGACGATGCCCTGGACCAGATCGCGACCTGGCAGGCCGGGATGTTCCCGTCGACGGACATGGCCGAGGCGTTCCAAGCCAAGGCGGAAAGGCGTACGCCCGACTATCCCGAGTTGCTGCCGGAGCCCCACGGGCTGTAGGCAGGGGTTCGGTCCGTCGTCGGAGGGCCACCGAGCTGGAGGAGGGCACACATGGCTGAGGTCATCGGCGTCGTCGACGTCCTGGCGGCGCCGGACAGGGCCGAGGAGGTGGTCGCCGCCTTCGAGGTGTGCATGGCGCAGACCCATGACGAGCCGGGCTGCCTGACCTATGCCCTGCACCGGGACAATGACAACCCGGACCACTTCGTGCTCGTGGAGCGCTGGCGCTCGCAGGCCGATCTCGACGCCCACCTGCAGAAGCCCTACGTGGCAGACCTCTTCGCCGTCGCTGCCACGCCGGGGATGCTGGCGCAGGCGCCTCGGCTGACGTTCGCGAGTGGTCTGGCGCTCGGCGACCCCGCCAAGGGCAGCCTCTAGCGCCGCGGCCCGGCGGGGTCGCCGGCCGGCCGGGAGTGGCGCAGCGTGATGCTCATGCGCGCGCCGGAAGCGGACGCCTGCCGCGGCACCGTGTGGTGCCAGTCGTGCTGGCAGGCGCCGCCCATGACCATCAGGTCGCCCTCACCGGGTGCGTAACGGCGCGTCACCGGACCCCCCGTCGCCGGGCGCAGCAGGAACGCGCGACGAGCGCCCAGGGAGACGGTGGCCACCAGCGGGTTGCGCAGCACCTTGCGCACGGTGTCGGCGTGCCAGGCCACCGCATCCGAGCCATCCCGGTAGAGGTTGACCAGGCACGAGTCGAAGGCGACGCCATAGCGAGCGCTCAGGGGGCGGACGAGCCCGAGCAGCTCGGGCGGCAGCGCCTGCCCGGTCGACCAACCGGCGATCAGCCGGGGCTCGCGCACCTCGGTGTCCCACATCGTCCGGGTGCGCTGTTGCCAGGGCGCGAGGTCGAGCAGCCGGTCGAACAGCTCAGCGTGGTCGGGAAGCCAGCCGGGCACGAGATCGACCCAGGACTCCTCGTCCAGGGCGTCGCGACGGAGCCGGTCGAAGGCCAGCCGCTCGGACCGCTCCTGGCCGGCGAACAGCGAGGCCTGCCAGGCCACCTGCGGTCGTCCCACCCGTTCAGTATGGGCAGACCGCGGGCGCCGCCGGGTCCCCGCCGGGCAGATCGGACGAACAGGGCGCAGAATGTCAGCGGGACAGCAACCGGCCCTGATGCCCAGGGCGCGGAAGGCAGCCCCGGCCGGAGGCGCTCGTGCGGCACGACCGCTCCGGTGACGACGTGGCCGTCGTCACCTCGGCAGGGCTCAGCCATACCGACGACATCGCGCTGCGCCAGCGGCGCTACATCCTCACCCAGAGCGTCCGGATCGCCTGCGTCATCCTGGCCACCGCTCTGCCGGTGCCGATGGTCTATAAGGGCATGCTGCTGTTCGGCGCGATCGCGCTTCCGTGGTTCGGCGTCGTGATGGCCAACGCGGGACCGACCCTGTCCCGAGGCAAGAAGACCGCTCTGCGCGCCACGCCGATCGACCCGGTGGCCGTGCAACTCGAGTCCGGTCGGGTCATCGACGCCGACTAGTGGTCACGCCCGTTAGTTCGTCGGGGGTGTGATCCAGGCGGTGGGGTCGCTGAGGTAGCGGCCGTAGGCGGTGTCGAGGGCGTCTTCGGGGTTGCCGGCCAGGCTGGCGCGGAGCGCCATCGGCTGGCGGAGCCGAGGTAGCGGAGCCGGCACAGCGGGAACTGTGCCAACCGTCGGTGGTGTCGCCGGTGGTGTAGGCGAACCCGGCGGGGTGCTTGACCGTCACCGCGGTCAGGGC
>JBBSUR010000216.1:0-3742 GCA_038234255.1 Mycobacteriales bacterium
CTGCCGCTGCGGGTCAAGGCCGCGTCGATCGGGCTGACCGCGCAGGAGTACCGCGCCGAGCTGGCGGTGAACTGCGGCTGGACCGGCATGGACGAGCTCGAGATCGCCGGCAGCGACCTGGACCTGCTGTACGCCGACGGGCGGCTCGAGCTCGACGTCGCCCGGGAGTTGCCGACGCACACCGGGCTGGTCCTGCTGTCCGAACGGGGCAGCGGTCTGGGTCGGGTCGCCCCGGACAAGTCGGTCCGGCTCGTCCGCGGGGATCGTGAGGCTTTCGGCGTACACGGTCGCTCGGCCGAGCAGCGGGTCGCCCTCGACCTGCTGCTCGACCCCGACATCGGAATCGTCTCGCTCGGCGGTCGCGCCGGGACGGGCAAGTCGGCGTTGGCGCTCTGCGCCGGGCTCGAATCGGTCCTGGAGCGTCGGGCGCACAAGAAGGTTATCGTCTTTCGGCCGCTGTACGCCGTCGGCGGACAGGATCTTGGCTATCTGCCGGGCGACAGCGCCGAGAAGATGGGGCCGTGGGCGCAGGCCGTATTCGACACGCTCGGCGCGCTCGTCGCCGCCGAGGTCGTCGAGGAGGTGCTCGCGCGCGGCCTGCTCGAGGTGCTCCCGCTGACCCACATCCGCGGCCGCTCGCTGCACGACGCCTTTGTGATCGTCGACGAGGCGCAGTCGCTGGAGCGCGGCGTCCTGCTCACCGTGCTGTCCAGGCTGGGGCAGGGCTCGCGCGTGGTGCTGACCCACGACGTGGCGCAGCGCGACAACCTCCGGGTCGGGCGGCACGACGGGGTGGCCGCCGTCATCGAGGCGCTCAAGGGCCATCCGCTCTTCGCGCACGTCACGCTGACCCGCTCGGAGCGCTCACCCATCGCCGCCCTGGTCACCGAGATGCTGGAGGACCTCTCGCTGTAGCCGAGCACCGCCTCCGCGATCAGGTAGGCGGTCGCGTCATCGACAGCACGTCCAGCGCCTCGTCGAGTTGCACCTCGGTCAGCGCCCCCCGCTCGACATAGCCGCCCTCGATCACCACCTGGCGGATCGTCTTGCGCTCGGCCAGCGCCGTCTTCGCCACCGTGGCGGCAGCCTCGTACCCGAGGTAGCGGTTGAGCGGCGTGACGATCGACGGCGAGGACTCGGCCAGCTCGCGGCAGCGCGCCTCGTCGGCAACGGCCCCGTCGATGGTGCGGTCGGCCAGCAGCCGGCTGACGTTCGCCAGCAGGCGGATCGACTCCAGTAGGTTGCGGGCCATCACCGGCAGCATGACGTTGAGCTCGAAGTTGCCGGACGCACCGGCGAAGGCGATCGCGGCGTCGTTGCCGATGACCTGCGCGACGACCATGCAGGTCGCCTCGGGGATCACCGGGTTGACCTTGCCCGGCATGATCGAGCTGCCCGGTTGCAGGTCGGGCAGCGCGAGCTCGCCGAGACCGGCGCGCGGACCCGAACCCATCCAGCGCAGGTCGTTGGCAATCTTGAACAGCCCCACGGCGATCGTCCGCAGCTGGCCGCTCGCCTCCACCAGCGCGTCGCGCGCTCCTTGTGCCTCGAAGTGGTTCCGCGCCTCGGTCAGCGGCAGCCCGGTCACCGAGGCGACCTCGGCGATCACCGCGGCGCTGAAGCCGGGCGGGGTGTTGATCCCGGTGCCGACCGCGGTGCCACCGAGCGGCAGCTCAGCCAGCCGGGGCAGCGACGACTGCAGCCGCTCCACCCCGTACCGCACCTGCGCCGAATAGCCGCCGAACTCCTGTCCGAGCGTGACCGGGGTGGCGTCCATGAGGTGGGTACGACCAGCCTTGACGACGGATGCCCACGCGTCGCGCTTGCGTTCCAATGCGGCGGCCAGGTGCTCGAGCGCCGGAACGAGGTCCGCGACCACGGCGCTGGTGGCTGCGATGTGGAGTGAGCTGGGGAAGACGTCGTTGCTCGACTGCGAGGCGTTCACGTGGTCGTTGGGATGGACGGTGACGCCCAGTCTTTCGGTCGCCAGCGAGGCGATCACCTCGTTGGCGTTCATGTTCGACGAGGTGCCTGAGCCGGTCTGGAAGACGTCCACCGGGAAGTGGTCGTCCCAGCGACCTTCGGCCACCTCGGCGGACGCGTCCCGGATGGCCTGCGCCATGGCGTCGTCGAGCACACCGAGCGAGGCGTTCACCTTGGCGGCGGCGGCCTTGATGCGGGCCAGCGCCTCGATGTGCGCCCGCTCGATCCGCTGGCCGCTGATCGGGAAGTTCTCGACGGCGCGCTGCGTCTGCGCTCCATACCTCGCCTCGGCTGGCACCCGGACATCGCCCATGCTGTCGTGCTCGGTGCGCCAGGCGCCGTCGTGGCGGGCGCTGTTCGTCATGCCCGCCATCCTGCCCGCCGCGTCCGTCGGCCCCGACCCCCGACCCCTAGTCTCGCGGGCATGGTCAGCCGCGCCGCCGCCGCCGGGGTCGTGCGCGGTCGGGCAGCGTCGGCGCGGCTGCGGCTGTCGGACGGTGCCTGGTCGATCGGTCAGTGCGCTCTCGCGGCCGGGGTCGGGTGGTTGGTCGCCGACCGGCTGCTCGGACATCCCCGGCCGTTCTTCGCCTGCGTGGCGGCGGTGGTGTGTCTCGGGGTCCGCGCCCAGCAGCGCCTGCGTCGGGTCGGCGAGCTCGCCGTCGGGGTCACCGTGGGCGTCGCCGTCGGGGACGCCCTCGTCGGTGTCATCGGCGTGGGCGCCTGGCAGATCGCACTTGTGGTCGGCGTCGCGATGGTGGTCGCACTCGCGGTCGACGGCGGTCCGTTGCTGGTCGCCCAGTCCGGTCTGCAGGCGGTGTTCGTCGTCGCCCTGCCCCGGCTGCCCGGCAGCGGTCTGGCCCGATGGGAGGACGCACTTGTCGGGGGCGCGATGGCGCTGGCGGTCGCGGCGCTGCTGCCGGCGGACCCATGGCGTACGGCGGGCCGCAGTGCGAAACGCTCGTTCGACGAGCTGGCGGCGGCGTTGCGGTGCTGCGCGCTCGCCCTGCGCGACGACGATCCTGCGAGGGCAGCGGAGGCGCTCTCGCGGGCCCGTGCCACCGAGGAGGGCCTGCGCGACTGGGCCGACGCGCTGTTCGCCGGCCGCGAGATCACCCGCCTCTCCCCGCTGCGCCGCGACCGGGGCGGCGTCGCCGACCGGCTCGGCGTCCTGCAGACCGGCGTCGACCGCGCCACCCGCAACGTCCGGGTGCTGGCCCGACGGATTGTGTACGCCCTGGAGACCGGCGAGCAGCTGCCGGCCGGGCTCGCCAAGAAGCTCGACCGGCTCGCCTCGGCTGTCGAGGCGGTGGGCGGCGCCGAGGACTCGGGGCCACCGGAGGAGCTGCTGCTCCTCGCCGCCGACCTCGACCCTGAACCGGCCGGGACGTACGGACTGTCGACGAACCTCGTCATCGCGCAGTTGCGCTCCACCGTCGTGGACCTGCTCGTCGGCGTGGGGCTGCCGGTGGAGCGTGCCCGCACGGCCCTGCCGCCGCTGGGTTAGCCGCTACAGCTCCACGTCGACGACCACCGGGGCGTGGTCGGAGGGACCCTTGCCCTTGCGGGCCTCCCGGTCCACCCAGGCGTCGCGCACCCGCACGGCCGGCGTCGCGAGCACGTAATCGATCCGCATTCCGAGGTTCTTGTGCATCATGCCGGCCCGGTAATCCCAATAGGTGAAGGGGAACTCGCCCTTGCCGGGCCGCGCCACCACGTCGACCAGCCCCCAGTCGATCAGCGCCTGCACGGCGGCTCGCTC
>JBBSUR010000217.1:0-3737 GCA_038234255.1 Mycobacteriales bacterium
CGCAGGTCTGCTGGCCGGCTTCGGCCTACGAGGAGGGTTCGGCTGCCCTGCCGGATCTCGGCGGCCCTCGCCGGCACGTCCGGCCTGTCGTTCATCAGGGCACCGTGCGCGGTGCGATCACGCTCCGCAAGCCGTCCGGGGAGGCGCTCACCTCCGCGGAGGATCGCCTGCTGGCGGACCTGGCCGCGCAGACGGGGCTCGTCATCGTGCAGCAGCACCAGGCGCAGGAGATCCAGGCCGCGGCCCGCCGTATCGTCACCGCCGAGGACGCAGCCCGGCGGCGGATCGAGCGCGACCTCCACGACGGGGCGCAGCAGCGACTGGTGACCCTTGGTCTGGAGCTCGGCATCCTGGCCGAGCAGGCTCAGGCCAGCGGCGAGGTGGCGATAGCGGTCCGAGCGAAGCAGGCGCGGGCGCAGCTACTGGAGGCCACCGCTGAACTGCGTGAGCTGGCCCGCGGCCTGCACCCGATGGTGCTGGCCCAGTCGGGGCTCGAGCCCGCACTGGGCACGCTTGTGGAACGCTCGGCGCTCCCGGTGCGGCTGCACGTCGCCGTCGCCGGGAGACTGCCGGGGACCGTCGAGGCGACGGCGTACTACGTGGTGAGCGAGGCGCTCACCAATGCCGCTCGCCACTCCGGTGCGAGTGTGGTCCGCGTCGACGTGGCCTCGGTCGAGGGCGGACTGCGCCTCGAGGTGGCCGACGACGGCCGCGGCGGCGCGCGGGCCGGAAGCGGCAGCGGCAGCGGACTCCAGGGACTCGCGGACCGGCTCGCCGCACTCGGTGCGGAACTCCTCGTCGAAAGCCCGCCCGGCGGAGGCGGAACCCGGCTCAGCACGGTGCTGCCATGCGGGTGATCCTGGCCGACGACGCCGTCCTGTTCCGGGAAGGAATGGCTCGCATCCTCGTGGAGGTGGGCTTCGAGGTCCTGGGTCAGGCCCGGCACGGCGACGAGCTGATCGACCTCGTGCGCCGCGACCCACCAGACGTCGTCATCACCGACCTGCGGATGCCTCCCGGGTTCGCTGACGAGGGGATTCAGGCAGCGGTCACGATCCGCTCGTTCGCGCCGCAGGTCGGACTGATGCTGCTGTCCCAGTACGTCGAGATGCATCACGCGCTGCGACTCATGGACGACTTCGACGGCGCGGTGGGATACCTGCTGAAGGACCGGGTCTGCGATCTCAGCGCCTTCGCCGGCGACGTCCGGCGCGTCGCTGCGGGCGAGGTCGTGATCGATCCGGAGCTGGTGTCACGACTGGTGGGTCGGCGTAGGGAACGCAACCCGCTGGAACAGTTGACCTCCCGTGAGCGGGAGGTGCTCACGCTGATGGCCCGGGGACTGACCAACGCGGCCCTGTCACAAGAGCTGTTCCTGAGCTCCAAGACGATCGAGGGTTACGTGCGCAGCGTCTTCACCAAGCTGGGGCTCGAACAAGGCGAACGTGAACACCGGCGGGTGGTGGCGGTGCTTCACTTCCTGCGTGCGCAGTAGCGGCAATATGCTGGCAGCGACGGACTGAACGCCGAAGTCCCGGGTCGGACAGGCTTGCGGTCCGCCGGTGCGTTCTCGAGCCATTCAGGCCGCAGGCCGACCGTCGCTGCAGGAGACTCACTCGCGCGTGTCATGTTCGGAAAGGTACGCCGCGGGGACTCGTTCGCAGCGCCCGTACACCGGGGATCGCGTCAACGGGCATGATGCGGCATGCAGCTTCCAGTGATGCCGCCCTTGAAGCCGATGCTGGCGAAGAGCGTGTCTGACGTTCCCCAGGGCGACTACCTTTTTGAGCCCAAGTGGGATGGCTTCCGGTGCATCGTCTTTCGCGACGGCGACGACGTCGAACTGGGCAGCCGCAAGGAGAAGCCCCTCACCCGCTACTTTCCCGAGGTCGTCGAGGCGGTACGCGCGCAGCTTCCCGACCGGTGCGTCGTCGACGGCGAGATCGTGATCGCCGGTCCGGCGGGGCTGGACTTCGAAGCGCTGCTGCAGCGGGTGCACCCGGCGGACTCGCGGGTGCGGATGCTGGCGGCGTCGACGCCCGCCTCCTTCGTCGCCTTCGACCTGCTCGCTCTGGGCGATGACTCACTGCTTGACCGTCCCCAGGGCGAACGTCGCGACCGGTTGGAGCGGGCGCTGCGCAGCGCGGAGCCACCGGTGCATCTCACCCCTGCCACCGACGACCCGGCGCTGGCCCGGACCTGGTTCACCCTGTTCGAGGGTGCCGGACTGGACGGCGTCATCGCGAAACCTCGTGACGGTCGATACTTGCCGGACAAGCGCAGCATGCTCAAGGTCAAGCACGCGCGTACGGCGGACTGCGTGGTCGGTGCGTTCCGCTGGCACAAGAGCGGCCCGGTCGTCGGGTCCTTGGTGCTCGGGCTCTACGACGACAACAACTGCCTGCAGCACATCGGGGTCGCCGCGTCGTTCCCGATGGCGCGGCGCGCCGAGCTAGTGGACGAGCTCCGGCCGTACCTGCTCGGCGACGGCGAGGAGCACCCGTGGCTCGGCGAGCTGCCCAGCGCGCGCCGGCCCGGCGGCGAGCCGTCGAGGTGGAACCGGGACAAGGACATGAGCTTCGTGCCGCTGCGACCCGAGCTGGTGGTGGAGGTGGCCTACGACCACATGGAGGGTGCGCGCTTCCGGCACACCGCGCAGTTCCGCCACTTCCGGCCGGACCGCGCGGCGCCCTCCTGCACGTACGCGCAGCTGGAGCGGCCGGTGCGCTTCGACCTGGCGGATGTCCTGCGCCCGGCCGGTGCCTGACCCTTTGACGGGCGGGCGACCCGGCCGGGCTGGGTAACGTCGCGCCGGTGTCCGCCACCCTCGTCGCCTCCGACGTCACTGTCGTCCGCGGTCCGACGCTCGTGCTGTCCGGCGTGTCGCTGACCGTCGCCCCCGGATCGCGCATCGGCGTGGTCGGCCCCAACGGCGCAGGCAAGTCGACCCTGCTCGCGGCCCTCGCCGGCAGCCTCGTACCGGACACCGGGACAGTGGCGGTGTCCCCCCGCTCGGCGACGGTGGGGCTCCTGCCGCAGGAGCCCGACCGCCGGCCGGACGAGGTGCTGACCGGGTTCCTGGCCAGGCGTACCGGCGTCGCCGCCGCCCAACAACGGCTCGACCTGGCGACCACCGCGTTGACCGAGGCCGCGCCCGGCGCGGGCGACGAATACTCCACCGCGCTCGAGGCGTGGCTCGACCTTGGCAGCGCCGACCTCGACGCCCGGATCGAGCAGGTGTGTGTCGAGCTCGGCCTGTCGCTGGACCTGCTCGAGGCGCCGACCGCCTCGTTCTCGGGGGGCCAGGCCGCGCGGGCGTCGCTGGCCTCGGTGCTCCTCTCGCGATACGACATCTTCTTGCTCGACGAACCGACCAACGACTTGGACTTCGCCGGGTTGGAGCGCCTGGAGCAGTTCGTCCTCGGCTTGCCGGCGGGGTTGGTTGTCGTCTCGCACGACCGCGAGTTCCTCTCCCGGACCGTGACTTCGGTCCTGGACCTCGACGCGCCGACGCGCATCGCAACGATGTACGGCGGCGGGTACGACACCTACCTCACCGAGCGCGCCCGCCGTCATTCGCAGGCCCGCGAGCAGTACGAGGAGTACGAGGACAAGCGCTCCGGGCTGGTCGAGCAGGCGCAGCGCCAGCGTGAGCAGTCAGTACGCGGAGCCGTCCGCGCCAAGCGCCGGATGCCCGACAACGACCGAGCCGCGAAGGGAGCGCGGATCGAGGCCGC
>JBBSUR010000218.1:0-3719 GCA_038234255.1 Mycobacteriales bacterium
CCGCGTCCGCTGGAGGGCGTCACGGTCGTCGTGACGGGCACGCTCGCGTCGTACAGCCGGGACGGCGCGACCGAGGCGGTGCAGGCGCTCGGCGGCAAGGTGACCGGCAGCGTCAGCAAGAAGACCGACTTCGTGGTCGCCGGGACCGAGCCGGGGGCGAGCAAGTACGACAAGGCGGTCAAGCTCGGGGTGCCGCTGCTGGACGATGCCGGGCTGACCGTGTTGCTGGAGCAGGGGGCGGAGGCAGCGCGGGCGGTGGCGGTCGGCCCGGAGGTCGCGGAGGTCACGGAGTAGCCCCGCTCGGTACCGCGGTCCAAGATCTTCGGGGACTACACAGGGTGCCCACCCTGTGTAGTCCCCGAAGATCTTGCTGGGGCCGGGCTCGGCTGCGCGCAGCTCAGGCCAGGGCGTTCGCGGCCGCGACGGTGGCGGCGATTCCCGCGAGGTGGTTCAACCGCAGGACCTCCGAGTCGCGGTAGCTCGGCCCACCCGGACGGCCGAGCAGCACCGCCCGGTCCGGCCCGACTGGAGCGGCGAGCAGTTGCGTACCGAGTGCACGCCAGTGTTCGGGCACCCACGGCTCGCGCGGGTCCAGCCGCTGGCCTTCGGGAAGCGGCATCCAGGGGACAGCGACTGCGGTCAGATCGGGGGAGCCGGGGCTCGCCTCCAGCACCGCCGGCCCGGCCGTCAGCGGCCCGGTCTCCAGCAGCACCGCCCAGCCGGCCCGGAAGACGCCCGGTAGGCCGGCTACCAGCAGTGCCAACCCGGCTGCGGGGTACGCCGCCAGCTGCTCGACCAGCTCGAGGTCGCGGTGCAGATCCGCGCCGCCGGAGTAGGGCCGCAGCGACTCGACGACCACTCCGGGCACGGACTGTGCGCTGGTGATCAGCGTGTCCGCGAGGCCGCCGGGCGGAAGCGTCACGAGCAGGTCGTCCACCGCCCCGTCCGGTCCGCGCTCGACGACGTCCAGGCTGACGATGTCGGCGCCGGCGCCGCCGAGGGCGGTCGCTACGGCCCCGAGCATCCCCGGCCGGTCGGGCAGCACGATCCGCAACAGATAGGACATGTCCACCTCCTGTCCGGGCCGGATGCTCGGACGGCCGCCATTGTGGTCCGTCGCTGTTGCCGGGACGTTACGGCGCCATGAGTCACCGGACCAGTGCACGCCAGCCTGCAGTCCTTGCAGTTTCGATTATGGTTACTGCACGTCAACTGAAGCGCCACCGGCTTGGCCGTGGCGCAGGGCAGCCTGGAGGATCATGAGCACGAAGGACACGACTCAGCCTTCGCTGGACGAGGCCGGCCCACCGCGGACAGGCATCACCCGCCGCAACGTGCTGGCCGGGGGCGCCGTCGGGGGGCTGGCGATCGCTGGTCTTGGTGGCATCCTGCTGTCGGGCAGGGAACAGGGCCCATCGCGCAGCCCCATCATGCCCGATTCCCCGCTGGTAGCGGCCACTGAGCAGGCCCGTCCGCACACCGGCAAGACCGTGTCGATGGATCTGAATGTTGCCCCCGGCACGGTCGACTTCGCCGGCCGGACGGCGGCCACCTCGCTCTATGGCGACCGGCTTACCGGCCCCGAGATCCGGGCCAATGTCGGGGACCAGTTGACCGTCCGAGTGCGTAACGCCATGGAAGAGCCGACGTCGGTCCACTGGCACGGATTGGCCCTCCGCAACGACATGGACGGCGTCCCCGGCGTTACGCAGGACCAGATTCCGGCGAGCACGGACTTCACCTACTCCTACACCGTTCCCCATTCCGGCACCTACTGGTACCACTCGCACACCGGCATGCAGCGGGACCGGGGGCTGTACGGTCCGCTGATCTTCGAGGACCCGAGCGAGCCGGCCATCGCTGACGTCGAGCACGTCGTCGTGTTCGATGACTGGCTCGACGGGCTGGGCCGAACCCCCGAGGAGGCCTTCGCCGAGTTGTCCGCCAACGGGATGGGTGCGATGGGCGGCATGGACATGTCCGGTGGAGGTGCTGGAGGCGGACCCCTGGGCATCGACACCGGCGACGTCGTCTATCCACTGCATCTGATCAACGGCCGTCCCCCCGAGGACCAGGCAGTGCTGGAGGCGCGTCCCGGGCAGCGGGTACGGCTGCGGTTGATCAACGCCGGCGCCGACACCGCCTACCGGTTTGCGGTGGGTGGTCACAAGTTGACCGTGACCCACGCGGATGGCTTCCCCGTCGTGCCCGTGGAGGTCGACTCACTCATCCTGGGCATGGCCGAGCGGTACGACGTCGTCGTGACCGCGGGGGATGGAGCCTTTCCGGTGGTGGCCGTGCCCGAGGGCAAGGACGGCCAGCCGGCGGCGCGGGCGGTGCTGCGGACCACGATGGCGCAGACGCCGCCGGCCGATGCTGTGCCGACCGAGTTGTCCGGAAAGTTGCTGACCTACCGCGACCTAGCGCCGGCAGCGGATGTGGTCCTTCCCTCGCGCCCGCCGGACCGGCAGACACGCTTCGACCTGGGCCTGTTGAACGCCTACCAGTGGCAGATCAACGGCCGTAGCCGTGAGTCGTTGAAGCCGTTCGACATCGCCATGGATGAGCGGGTTCGGCTGACGTTCGCCAACAACACGGGCATGTTCCATCCCATGCACGTGCACGGCCATACGTTCGCGCTGACCGACACCGGGGTACGCAAGGACACCATCATCGTGCTGCCCGGGGCTGCGGTCAGCGTCGACCTGCAGGCCGACAACCCTGGTCAATGGCTGGTGCACTGCCACAACGCCTACCACATGGCCTCAGGCATGGCGACATTGATGTCCTACGTCACCTGACCTGCGCCGGCGGGAGCGTCGGCTGCGGTTCTGCGCGCGATCGGCGACCCTAGACTCTTAGGCGACCCCGATTTCCCGCCGAGGAGCCGCATGCCCGAGATCACCCGCGAGCAGGTCGCGCACCTGGCGCGGCTGTCGCGGCTGGCCCTGGACGACGCCGAGCTCGACGGGCTCGCTGCCCAACTCGACGTCATCCTCACCGCCGTCGCCCAGATCTCGCAGGTGACCGCCGCCGCTGACGTCCCGCCGACGACCCACGCCGTCCCGATCGAGAACGTCACCCGTCCCGACGTGGTCCGCCCCTCGCTGGACCGGGCTGCGGTGCTCGCCGGCGCGCCCGTCGCAGAGGACGGCCGCTTTCGCGTACCGCGGATTCTCGACGACCCCTCGTGAGCGATCTCACCCGGCTCACCGCCGTCCAGACCGCCGCGTCCGTCGCGAGTCGCGAGGTCAGCGCCGTCGAGGTCACCCAGGCCCACCTCGATCGGATCGCCGCCGTCGACGGCGCCGTGCACGCCTTCCTGCACGTCGACACCGAGGGCGCCCTCGCGCAGGCCGCGCGGGTCGATGCGGCCATCGCAGACGGCGACATCGTGAACGGGGGCAGCCGCACCGGACCGCTGGCCGGCGTACCGCTGGCGATGAAGGACATCGTCGTCACGAAAGGCGTCCCGACCACGGCCGGTTCGCGCATCCTCGAAGGCTGGGTCCCGCCGTACGACGCCACGATTGTCACCCGGCTGAAGGCCTCGGGTGTCGTGCTGCTCGGCAAGACCAACCTGGACGAGTTCGCGATGGGCTCCTCGACCGAGCACAGCGCGTACGGCCCGACCCGCAACCCCTGGGACCTCTCCCGTATCCCCGGCGGCAGCGGCGGCGGTTCGGCGGCGGCGGTCGCGGCGTACGAAGCACCGCTCG
>JBBSUR010000219.1:0-3708 GCA_038234255.1 Mycobacteriales bacterium
CGGCTCGCGGGACGGCACCGCCGAGATGGTGCGTCGCGACCACCCCGACGTCACGCTGCTGACGCCGGGGGTCAACCTCGGCGCGGTCGGGCGCAATCTCGGAGTCGCCTTGGTCGAGGCGCCGTATGTCGCCTTCTGCGATGACGACACCTGGTGGGAGCCCGGCTCGCTGGCGCGGGCGGCGGACCTGCTGGACCGCCATCCGGAGCTCGCCGTGCTGACCGCGCACATCCTGGTGGAGCCGGGAGGACGCGAGGACCCGATCTGCGAGGAGCTGCGTCGGTCGCCCCTGGCGCTCCCGGCCGGCCTGCCGGGACATGGGTTGCTCAGCTTCCTGGCCGGCGCCTCGGTCGTGCGTCGCAGCGCCTTCGAGGCCGGCGGCGGATTCTCCGCGCGGCTGTGGCTCGGTGGGGAGGAGGAGCTGCTCGCCTCCGACCTGGCCCGGGCGGGCTGGGCGATGGCGTACGTGCCGGAGATCGTCGTGCACCACCAGCCCTCCCGCGCTCGCGATCCACACCTGCGCCGCCAGCACGGCATCCGCAACACGCTGTGGTTCACCTGGTTGCGCCGCC
The DNA here is from genome assembly GCA_038234255.1 of Mycobacteriales bacterium. Classification (GTDB taxonomy): domain Bacteria; phylum Actinomycetota; class Actinomycetes; order Mycobacteriales; family SCTD01; genus SCTD01. The sequence continues at coordinate 573 of JBBSUR010000219.1, forward strand.
CACTGTCCTCGGCGCTGCTGCGGACCGTACGGCTGGTGGCCAGCCTGCCGCGGGACGCCGTCACCCGGCGGGGTCTGGCCGAGGCGGTGCGCGGGCTGCCCTGGGTGCTGGCGCAGCGCCGGCCGGTGCCGCCGAAGGTCGAGGCCGGCTACCGGCTGCTGGACGACATGCAGCGTCGCTCGACCGCCCGCAGGTACGTGTCCTGAGCTCAGCCCGCGGCCGCGGGACCGAGCGGCGCGGGCTCGATGTGCACCACCTTGACGCGGCTCAGCTCGTCGAGCAGCTCGGGTCCGTAGCCGAGCCCCTGGCCGCTGCCCCGGCCGGGATGGGCAGCGCCACCGGGCGCGCCGCCGAACACCGCATTGACCTTCACCGTCCCGACCGGCAGTTCCCGGACGGCGCGCTGCACGTGCGCCAGGTCGGTGCTGAGCACGGTGGCGGCCAGGCCGTACGCCGAACGGCCGGCGTGCTCGATCGCCTCGTCGAAGGAGCGGACCACCTGCACCGCCGCGACCGGCCCGAACGTCTCCTCGGTCATCACGGCCAGGTCGTCGGTGCAGCCGGTCAGCACCGTAGCCGGGTAGAAAGCGCCTACGCCGGAAGGGATCTCGCCGCCGGCGAGCCGCTGGGCTCCGGCGGCCAGCGCGCCTCGTACGTGCTCGTCCACGACCGCGCGCTGCCGGCGGTCGACCATCGGGCCCATGGTGGTGCGGGGGTCGTTCCACCCGCCGAGCACCCGGGCCTGAGCCTCGACGACCAGCGCGTCGAGGAACGCCGGCGCGATGCGCTCGTGCACATAGACCCGCTCCACCGAGGTGCAGATCTGGCCGGCATTCGCGAAGGCACCGAGCGCCACCTGCCCCGCCGCCCACACCGGGTCGACCCCGGCGTCGACCAGACACGGGTCCTTGCCGCCACCCTCCAGGACGGCGTGTGCTCCGGTCTTGGCGCAGCCCCGGGCGATGGACCGGGCGGTCCGGGAGGAGCCGACGAAGTAGACGACGTCGACCTGCCGATGGGCGGCCAGCGGCGCGCCGGTGCGGCCGTCGCCGTGCAGCAGTTGGAGCACCCCGGGCGGCAGGTGTTCGCGCAGCATCTCCGCGACCCGGTGTCCGGACAGGGGCGTGCGCTCACTCGGCTTGAACACCACGGTGTTACCCGCCACCAACGCTGCGGCCAACGCCTGCAGCGCGATCGCGACCGGGTCGTTCCACGGCGTGAGGACTGCGCACACCCCACGCGGTTCCCACGTCATCACGTCGGTGCAGAGCCAGCCGCCCTGCAGGGCGTGGCCCCGGTGCAGGGGGCCGAGCTCGGCGTACTGCTCCAGCGCAGAAATCCCGGCCAGCACCCCGCCGCGGCTGTCCGCGAGCGGCTTACCGCCCTCCCGGCTCTGCAGCTCGGCCAGGGCGTCTACTTCGGCGCGGAGGTGGCGACCTGCCTGCTTGAGCAGATCGGCCCGCTCGGCGGGCGCCGTGCGGGCCCATCCGGAAGCCGCCTCCCGGGCGGCGCCGACTGCGGCATCGACCTGCGCGGCGGTGCACACCGGGACCGTGCCGACGAGCTCGTCGGTGCAGGGATCGACGACCTCCAAGAACTCCCCCGGCACGGCCTGCGTCGGTGCGTCGAGCAGGGCGGGTGTCGGGGCGAACGCAACAGTCATGGATCTCGCCTACCCGCTGCGGCCGACCGCAAGAATGCCGGCGTCGGAAGCGGCATCAGCGGGGGCATCATCCTGGGTCCCTTGCTTCCGATCAAGCGCTTCCGCTGCTGAGCTGCTGACATGTGCCACGTACCTTCTGACGCCCGACCTCGCGGCGCGGGTTCCAGCAAGGCGCCACCGGGCAGGCGCAGGACGTGTCCGCCTCGCTCCGGGTCTTGACCTGGCACGTCCACGGTTCCTACCTGAACTACCTGAGCTCGGTTCCGGTCACCTGGCTGCTGCCGGTCCGACCGGACCGGGCGGCGGGCTACGGCGGACGCGGCGCGACGTTTTCCTGGCCGGACAACGTCCACGAGATCCGTGCGGACGAGGTACGCGACGCCGAGCTCGACGTCGTCCTGACCCAGAGCCGGGCCAACTGGGAGGTCGATCGGCACGAACTGTTGGGGCCGCGGGCGAACGAGTTGCCCCGGGTGCACGTCGAGCACGACCCACCGTCGGCCTGGCCGAACGACGCGCTGCACCCGGTGCAGGACCCGGGCGCCCTGCTGGTGCACGTCACCGCCTTCAACGACCTCATGTGGGACAGCGGGGTCACGCCCAGCACCGTGGTCGAGCACGGAGTCGCCGTGCCCGACCTGCCCTGGACCGGCGAGCTGCCGCGGGCGGTCACTGTGGTGAACAACCTGTGGGATCGCGGTCGCCGGCTGGGCCCGGACGTCTTCGAGCGGGTCGCCGCCGCGGTGCCGGTCGACCTGGCCGGCATGAACGGCGGCCGGCACCCTGACTGGCTGGGGGACGTACGCCTGGCCGAGCTGCACCGGCGGCTGCCTTCCTACCGGGTGTTCGTCAACCCGATCCGCTACACCTCCCTCGGGCTCGCGGTCTGCGAGGCGATGGCGCTCGGGTTGCCCGTCGTCGGGCTGGCCACCACCGAGATGGCCACGGCGGTGCGCAACGGCGTCAACGGCTACGTCGAGACCGACGTGGACCGCCTCGTCGCGCACGCCCGGCGGCTGGTGCAGGACCGCGACGAGGCGGCAGAGTTGTCAGTCGGCGCGAAGCAGGTGGCAAAGGAGCGGTTCGGCATCGAGCGGTTCGCGGCGGACTGGTGGAAGGTGCTGCGGGCCGCGGCAGGGCGGCGGCCTTGAGGTCGGCCGAGGCTGATGGCCGTCGTGGGCCTACCGTCACGAAATGCCGCCTCAATTCCACCCCGACGACTCGCCGCCGCAACCGGCCGACCGGTGGCGCCAGTCCGTCCGCGACTGGGTGGCTCCCCAGTCCGTCGTCGACACGTCCCCCGAGCCGCACGCGACGCTGGAACCCGAGATGTTCCGCTGGCGTCCCGAGCACGACGCCGAGCGCCCCGTCCGCCCGACGCGTCAGCGCGCGCTCGAGGCGCTCCCGGACGCAGGGTCGGTGCTGGACGTGGGAGTCGGCGGAGGTGCCAGCAGCCTGGGTCTGGCGCCCAAG
>JBBSUR010000220.1:0-3692 GCA_038234255.1 Mycobacteriales bacterium
CGAGATGTCCCGGCTCTGCGCGGGCTCCGGTGCGGTCAACCTCGCGCAGGGCTTCCCCGACTTCCCCTGCCCGCCGGAGCTCAAAGCCGCCGCCAAGCAGGCCATCGACGACGACGTCAACCAGTACGCCATCACCTGGGGCGCGAAGGGCTTCCGGGACGGCATCGCGGCCAAGGTCGCTGCGACGTACGACGGGTGGTCGGTCGACCCGGAGACCGAGCTGTGCGTGACCTGCGGCTCGACCGAGGCGATGATCGCCACCCTGCTGGCCACCGTCGACCCCGGCGACGAGGTCATCGTCTTCGAGCCGTTCTATGAGAACTACGGGCCGGACGCGGTGCTCAGCGGCGCCACCCCGCGCTACGTCACCCTGCACGCCCCGGACTGGTCGATCGACGAGGACGAGCTGCGGGCGGCCTTCTCCGACCGGACCCGCGCGGTCATCGTCAACACGCCGCACAACCCGACCGGCAAGGTCTTCTCCCGGTCCGAGCTGGAGCTGCTCGCCGAGCTGTGCCAGCACTACGACGTCCTGTGCCTGACCGACGAGATCTACGAGCACATCGTGTACGACGCCGTGCACGTCCCCCCGGCGACGGTGCCCGGCTTGGAGGACCGCACGGTCACCATCAACGCACTGTCGAAGACCTACGCCGTGACCGGCTGGCGGGTCGGCTGGACCATCGCCCCGCGCGAGATCACCAGCAGTATCCGCAAGGTGCACGACTTCCTCACCGTGGGCGCGGCCGCTCCGCTGCAGGCCGCCGGCGCTGTGGCGGTGGCGCTGCCGGCCGACTACTACCAGCGCACGGCGCAGGCCTATCGGGAGCGCCGGGACCTGCTCTGTTCGGTGCTGGCAGGGGCCGGATTCAGCTTCCGGATACCCGACGGCGCCTACTACGTGCTGTGTGAGACCGGGTCGTTGGACCCGGCTCGCGACAGCAACGCCTTCGCCCGTCGGCTGGTTGCCGACCCAGGGGTGGCGGCCGTCCCGGGCACCTCGTTCTACGCCGATCCCGCCGACGGCGCTGGGCAGTTGCGGTTCGCATTCCCCAAGAAGCTGCAGACGCTGCACGCCGCCGCGGCCCGGCTGGAGCGGCTGGAGCAGCAGGGCGTGGGTCAGGCTGCACGGCCATGATTTGGCCGTTATCCTGCCGGCATGGCGTACGTCGCGATCAACGTCCTGACCGTCCCGGCAGAGGCTGGGCGCACGCTCGAAGAGCGCTTCGCGGCGCGGCAGGGCGCGGTCGACGGCGCTCCCGGCTTCGAGCACTTCGAGCTGCTGCGGCCGGTCGAGGGCACCAGCGACTTCCTGGTCTACACCCGCTGGCGCAGCCAGGCCGACTTCGCGGCCTGGCGGGACTCACAGGCCTTCGGCCAGGGTCACGCCTCCTCCGCTGCCCGACCGGAGGGTGGCGCGCCAGCAGCTACCGGTTCGACGCTGTGGGCCTTCGAGGTCGCTCAGGAGTCCAGCGCCCCGTAGAAGTCCAGGAGAATCTGCGCCGTCGCCGGCGCATTGTCCACGGCTGGTGAGTGCAGCGCTCCGGGGACGACGGCGTACGCCGCCCTGAGCCGAGTCGCCATCTCCGCCTGCAGCGCCGGTGTCCACGCATCGTCGTGCTCGCCGTGCATCACCAGCACGGGGACTGCGGTGTCGCGCAGCTCCTCCACCCGATCCGGCTCCGAGGTGAGGGCGTCGGCCATGCCGAGCAGCGCGTGCGGGCTGGAGGCCAGCATCCGGTCGCGCAGGAACGCTTGCACCGGCGCGTCCAGGGCCAGGAACCGGGCGTCGCCGGCGTTGAGGGCGTCCATCGCCTGGACCAGCGCCGGCATCCCGCCGCTCTGCAGGATGGGGCGCAGCAGGGACAGCACCGCGACCCGCGGAGAGTCGAGCGCGGCCGGTCCGGAGCCCATGAGCACCAGCGTGCGGAAGGCGTCGGGGCGGGCGAGCAGAGCAGCCCTCGCGACGAGACCGCCGAAGCTGTGGCCGACGACGTGCACCGGCCCTTCGCCGACCGCGTCCAGCACCGCCAGCAGATCGGCCCCGAGTGCCGCCGTGCTGTACGCGGTGAGATCGGCCGGTCCCGGCGACTGGAACTGCCCGCGCTGGTCCAGGGCGAGGACCGGGTGCCCGGCGTCGTTGAGCGGGCCGAGCAGCAGCCGGAAGTCCTCCTTGCTGCCGCTGTACCCAGGGACCAGGACGATGGTGGGCCGACGTACGCCCTGCCCACCCGCCGGCTCGCGATGCAGCACGGCAAGGTGCCCGCCGGGGACGGCCAGCTGCGCGTACCGGACGGCGGGGTCGGCGAGCAAAGGGTGCAGGGACACGAGGAGTCAGAATAGATGGGGGGTGCGCTCGACCGGGTGCAGCACGACGTCGGTGACGGCGCCGTCGATCAGGTGCGCGGTGAGGTAGGTGCAGGTGGGCTGGCGTCGGCGATCGGTCGGTGATCCCGGGTTGAGCAGACGCATCCCGCCGGGCGTCACGGTGTCCCACGGGATGTGGCTGTGACCGAACACCAGCAGGTCGGTGTCGGGATGGGCGAGGTCTGCCCGCTGCTCGCGTCCGGCCCGGCTGCCGGTCTCGTGCACGACGGCCAGGCGTACGCCCGCCACCGTCGTCCGGGCGACCTCCGGTAACCGGGCGCGCAGTTCCGGGCCGTCGTTGTTGCCCCAGCAGCCGAGCAGGGCGGTGGAGTGGTCCGCCAGACGGTCCAGCAGGTCGGTGCTGACCCAGTCCCCGGCGTGCACGACGAGGTCGGCCGCCGCGACCTCGGCCCACACCTGCGCCGGGAGGTCACGGGCCCGTCGGGGCAGGTGGGTGTCGGCGATCAGCAGCAGGCGCACGCGTCCAGTCTGCCGCCGCTGGCGGTCAGTCCGGCTGGTCCCTACAGCGCGGCGAGCACGTCGGTTGCGCGGATCCCGTCGACGACCATGTCGGTGAGCCCGGCCAGTCGTCCGCACTCGACGCAGCGGGCGGCCACCACCACCCACCGGACGTGCTCGCCGTCCGGCACGTGCAGGCCGGCGGCGAGCTCGGTGATGGAGTGGCCACACCCCTGGCAGGCGAACATCGGCGGGTGCGTCCAACGCGCCTCGGAGTCGAGCAACCAGACACTGCTGGCACAGGCCAGGCAGCGACGGCGGGCGACACCGGCGGTGGCGTCCGCCTCGACGTAGGCCCAGGTCGGCTGCTCGTCGCCGTGCCCCGCGCAGCTGAGCACGGCAACCTCGTGCAGCGGGGGAGCACCGGGTAGCTCGCGCAGCCAGGACCGCAGGTCGGCGACGTCCTCACCCGTCAGCTCGCCCGCCACCGTCCTCAGCACCATGCCCGCAGTATCGGCAGATGGGGGCGTGCTCCTGAAGGGCGTCCCCGTCGGCAGTCGCTGTTCTCGTCTGCATCTCATCGACGCGGCAGCCGGTGGACTGCGTCAGAAGGGCGGCGGCTCGGCCGGGTCGTCGTCGGCCGGGTCGTCGTTGGCCCTACCGCCGGGGGTCGGATTCGCTTCACCCGCTGGGGGGTTCGGCTGCTTGGCGGTGGCCCACCGGATCGGAGTCGGTGTCGGGGGTGGGCGTAGCGGCGGCGGCTGTTGGAACAGGTCGACGGGGGGCGGCGGGTCGTGCGGGCAGGGCCGGTGGTAGTCGCGGCCCAGTGGGCTGGTCCAGGTGACGCTGCCGTCACCGTGGCGCAC
>JBBSUR010000221.1:0-3664 GCA_038234255.1 Mycobacteriales bacterium
CCAGCGGCTGCAGCTGCCGGACGGTGGTCGGGAGGCGCTGGAGCAGCCGGTCGTCGACGCGCTGCGGCTGGAGCCGGGGACGTGGTTGCTCGGCCCGTGGGCGGGTGACGGGCACCCCGACCACGAGGCGGTCGGCCGTGGCTGTGCCCGCGTGGCGGAACGTGACGGCGCCCGGCTACTCAGCTACCCGGTCTGGGCCTGGCACTGGGCCCGCCCCGACGACCTCCGGGTGCCCTGGAGCCGGGCAGTTCAGGTCGGCCTGCCGCCGGCCGTGCAGCTGGCCAAGGCCCACGCCATTTCGGAATTTTTGACGCAGATCCGGCCGATCGGAGCCGCTCCCGCGGACGCGACCGTTCTGCCGCCGCACATGCTCGAGCACTTCGCCCGCCCGTACGAGGTGGTGCTGACGTGACGCTGCCAGCGGACTACTTCGACCGGATGTACGACGCCGACGCCGATCCGTGGGGCTTTACCCGCCGCTGGTACGAGCAGCGCAAGTACGCCTTGACTCTCGCGGCACTGCCCTCGCCGAGCTACGGACGCGGGCTCGAGATCGGCTGTTCCATAGGTGTTCTCACCGTGAACCTCGCGGCGCGGTGCACGTCTCTGGTCGCCCTCGACCCGAGCGCCAGGGCACTGGCCGCGGCCCGTACCCGGATACCGCCGTCGGTGAGCCTGGTGCTGGGCGCAGTCCCCGAGAACTGGCCGGCCGGGATGTACGACCTGGTCGTGCTGTCCGAAGTCGGCTACTACCTCGACGCCGGTGACCTGGAACTGTTGCTCGACCTGGTCGAGCGCGACCTCGCGCCGGACGGCACCGTTGTGGCGTGCCATTGGCGCCATCGGGTGCCGGACTACCCGCAGACCGGCGACCAGGTGCACGCCGCGCTCGCCCGCTGGCCGCGGGTCAGCCGGGTCGAGGAGGAGGACTTCCTGCTCGACGTCCTCGCGCCCGGAGGCGCCGTCAGCGTGGCCCGGCGAGAAGGACTGCTGTGACGCCGATCCGGCCGGTACGCGCCGTCGGCGTCGTCGTGCCCGCCCACGACGAGCAGCACCTGCTCCCGGCGTGCCTGTCCTCGCTGCGGGTCGCCGCCCGGCACCCGGCCTTGCGCGAGGTGGAGCTACATCTGGTGGTGGTTCTGGACGCGTGCAGCGACGACAGCGGCGCGCTCGCGCCTGGAGCAGTCGAGGTGCAGGCCCGCAACGTCGGGGTAGCGCGCGCCGCCGGGTTCGACGCGGTGCTCGCGCGGGAGGCGGGACGGGCTCCCGGCGAGCTGTGGCTCGCGACCACCGATGCCGACTCCACCGTCCCGGGCGACTGGCTCGCCGAGCAGCTGCGCCTGGCGGCGCTGGGCGCCGAGGTGGTCGCGGGGACCGTGCAGGTGCGGGACTGGTCCGAGCAGCCGCTCGCCGTACGCCAGCGCTTCGAGCGCACCTACGGCGCGCCCGGTCAGGGTCACCTGCACGTCCACGGCGCCAACCTCGGGATGTCCGCCTCGGCCTACCTCGACGCCGGCAGGGTGCCTCCGGTGGCGCTGGCTGAGGACCAGGCACTCGTCGACGCCCTGCGGCTTCGGGCGCGCCGCCTGGTCGCGACCGGTCGCATACCGGTGGCCACCAGCGGTCGGCGGGAGAGCCGGACGGTCGGCGGCTTCGCCGACCACCTACGCGGGCTGACCACTAGCCGCGAGCGGTCTGCTCCAGCAGCCACTCACGCCGGGCGCTGAGCACCTCGACCGGCGCCGCCGCGGACGGTGGGCCCGGCACCGCCGCGCGGACGCGGGCGTGCACGGTGGCGTGCGGGGTGCTGGTACGAGCGGCGAGTTGGCCTACCAGCGAATTGATCTCGCGGCGCAGCTGCCCGCTTGCCTGCCAAGACCGGGACTCCAGCTCGGACTGCGCCAGCTCCTGCTCCGACGGTGCCTCGTCGACGCGGGTGCTGGAGGCGCGCTTGCGGTGGTCGGCGTCGCGGCGCAGCAGCAGCGCCGCGGTCTGCTCTGCCGACAGCAGCCCCGGCAGCCCCAGGTAGTCCTGCTCGGCGCCGGTCAGCTCGGGTGAGGCGGTGACCGCCCGGCCGCCGTGCAGCACGTGGGCGAACTCCGCCTCGGCGCCGAGCGGCTGCCAGGACTCCGCTCCGCTCTCGTCGGCGTCGTCCGACCCCAGCGGTTCGTCGAGATCCTCCCCCGGCGACGGCGCCGGCAGGACGTGGTTGCGCTCGGCCTCCATCTCGGCCGCGAGCGCCAGCAACGGGCGTACGGCGGGCAGAAACACGGTCGCGGACTCTCCCGGACGGCGGGCCCGGACCACGCGCCCGACCGCCTGGGCGAAGAACAGCGGCGTCCGGTAGGACGTCATCCAGGCCAGGCAGGCCGCCCGCGGCACGTCGACGCCCTCGCTGATCATCCGCACGCACACCGCGAAGCGCTCGGTGCCGGTCGTGAATGCGGAGATCTTCCGCGAAGCCTTGGCGTCGTCAGACAGGATCAGCACCGGCGTGGTGCCGGTGACCCGGCGCACGATCGCGGCGTAGGCCCGGGCGTCGTCCTGGTCACTGGCGAGCACCAGCCCCGCCGCGTCGGGCATCCCGGCGGCGCGCAGGTGGGTCAGCCGCTCGTCCATGGCGGCGATGACGTGCGGCACCCACTGCCCGCCCGGGTCGAGCGCCGTACGCCATGCGATGGCTTCCACCGCCTTGGTCGAGTCGCCGGTCAGGGAGGCGGCGACGACCTCGCCCGCGCTGTTGCGCCACCGCGAGACGCCGGTGTAGGCGGCGAAGACCACCGGGCGTACGACGCCGTCGGCCAGGGCCTGTCGGTAGCCGTAGGCGTAGTCCGCGACACTGGTGAGCGCGTCGTCACCGTCCGGCTCGTAGCGCACGAACGGGATCCGTTCACCAGGATGGGTGCGAAAAGGAGTGCCGGACAGAGAGACTCGTCGCCGTGCTGGCTCGAACGCCTCCGCGACCGCGTCGCCCCACGACAGTCCGTCGCCGGCATGGTGGATCTCGTCCAGGATCACCAGCGTGCGCCGGGTGTGCTCGGTCCGGCTCCGGTGCACCGCTGGGCGCGTGGCGACCTGCGCGTACGTCGTGACGTAGCCGAGCACGTCGGGCCGCAGCCGGCCGGCGTTGGTCAGGGTCGGGTCCAGCAGGATGCCGGCGGCCAGCGCCGCGTGCGCCCACTGGGTACGCAGGTGATCGGTGGGGGCGACGACGATGACCCGGTTGACCTGCCGGTGCTCGAGCAGCTCCGCGGCCAGACTCAGCGCGAACGCTGTCTTGCCCGCGCCCGGCGTGGCGGTGACCAGGAAGTCGGTCGGCGCGGCCGTGCGGTAGGCCTGCAGCGCCTCGACCTGCCACGCCCGCAACCGCCGGCCGGGCGGAGCGGCGAGCGAGGTGGACGGGACGGTCACGCGCTCGTCGTCACGAAGTCGATCAGCATCTCGACCGAGCGCAGCAGCGGCACCTCGAGATCGGTGTAGTCCTGCACCGCGGCCAACACCCGCCTCCATCCCTGCCAGCTCTCGCCCCAGCCGAGCGCCGCGCAGACGCCCTCCTTCCACGGTTGTCCCGGCGCAATCACCGGCCAGGCAGCCAGTTTCAGCGCCGACGGCTTCACCGCCTGCCAGACATCGACGTAGGGATGACCGGTGACCAGGACGTACG
>JBBSUR010000222.1:0-3663 GCA_038234255.1 Mycobacteriales bacterium
ACCGCCGCGCGCGGCGTACGGCGGCGTCGGCGTCGCGCAACCGGGCGGATCGCAGCGCCGGGTTGTGGTCGGGCGTGGCCTCGGCGAGCCGGCGCAGGGCGGTGGCGTACCAGGAGAAGACGGGGGCGATGTACTCCTGGCGCAGGCCGGCCCGACGGACGATGTCGATGCCGGCGGCGAGCTGGGCGACCGCTGGCTCGATGTGTGCGTCGCGCATCAGGCGCAGGGCGTCGGCCATGTGCAGCTCGCAGGACGTGTGGGCATCCTCGCTGCCGCGCTCGAGTTCCACCCGGATCAGTTCGGGATCGATGCGTCCGCCGGTGGCCTTGGCCCACACGCTCAGCGAGATCCCGGCCGAGGCGGCATCGCCGATCGCCTGCGCGGCCCGGAAGACCCGCTCGGCGGTCGCGGCGGCCTCGACCAGCTCGCCCCTGCGGTGCTGGCACATGGCCAGGTTCCAGCCGGCGGTGTTCACCTCCCACCGGTCACCGGTGCGCTCCAGTAGCCGGATCGCCTCCTGGCAGGCCGTCGCCGCCCGCTCGTACTGCGTTGCGGCGTAGAGCGTGACACCGGCGAAGCCGAGGCTCTGCCCCTGTCCCCAGACATCGCGGAGTCGGCGCCGAATCTCCAACGACCGCTCGGCGTAGCGGACACCGCGCCCGAAGGCGGGCAGCATCGTGCACACCGGCGCGTGCTCGCTGTGGGCCTGCCCGAGCTCGGCCGAGGGCGGGTAGCGCTCAGCCAGGTTGAGCCCGCACAAGTGCGCCCAGGCGCACCGCAGGAGTCCGCTGTGAAACCAGTAGAGGTAGGCGAGTCGGCTGTACAGGCGCATCGCCAGGAAGTCGCTCTCCCCTGCCTGCGGGCGGCGGCGTCCGGTCGTGAGCCGCGGCAGGGTGGTGTGCGCGGCTTGTACCGCCACCTCCCAGAACAGGCGCAGGACCAGCACGACCGCGCCCCGGGGGACGGGACGACCGAGTCGGGCTACCGCTCCCTCGAGGTGCCGCTTGGCCGTCGTGACGTCGCCCTGCTTGAAGGCGAGGTCACCGAGCTTGCCGTCCAGCGCGGCGACGGCTGCCGCCTGCCCGGAGGCGTCGACCAGCGAGCGGGCACGGGCCAGCTGCGTCTCGGCCTCGGCGTAGACCCCCTGCAGCGTGAGGACGTCGCCCAGGCCTTCGGCGATGCGCTCGAGCAGGGCGTGGTCCCGCTCGTCGGCGGCTCGCTCCGCCATCCGGTAGTGGACGACGGCAGCGTCGAGTGCGTGCTGGGTACGGGAGATCTCGGCGGCCGCCAGTGCATGCGGCAGGGCCTCGGCGCCGCGGCCGGCGGCGTCGAGGTGGTAGGCGAGTTCGAACGGGGAACCGCCTTCCGCCGGAACGGGCAGCGCGTCAGCCGCCCGGCTGTGCAGCTCGCGTCGGGTGGTGTCTCGCAGCCGGCTCAGCAGCGCCTCACGGATCTTGTCGTGGAAGAAGGTGCAGCGGCCGGTCCGCTCATCCACCCACAGCAGCCGGCGGCGACGGGCATCTTCCAGGATCGTGGCGGCGCCGCCGGATTCGTCCGCGAGGCGGACGGCCAACGCGACGTCGAACTCCTTGCCGAGCACGGCGCCGATGCTGAGCAGTTCGAGTGCGTCGTCGGGCAGCAGCTCGAGCCGGCGTACGAGGAAGGCCGCCGAGCGGCGGGCGGTCTGCACGTCCTTGAGTGCGGTCTCGTCGAAGGACCAGCCGCCGGGCTGGCCGATCAGCGCTCCGCATTCGACCAGGCCACGAAGCACGGCTGCGCCCATGAACGGGCTGCCATCGGCGAGTCGGGCTACAGCCGCCACCGCCGCGTCCGGAAGCGGCCCGGCCATCGACTCGGCCAGTATCGACATCGCCGCGGGGGAAAGCGGTCCGAGGCCGACGATGGCAGCCGGCTCGATGGCGCGGAGCGGATGTCCGACCGGTACCTCTTCGGAGCGGAACGCTGCCACGACGCCGAGGTGCATGTCCGGATCCGCCGCCAAGTCGGCGAGCAGGCGCACGGTCAGCGTGTCCGCCCACTGGCAGTCGTCGAGAACAAGCAGCACCGGCCGCTCGGGAGTGGCCAGAGCGCCCAGCAGGGCGCGTAGTGCGCTGAGGCTGCGCTGCTCCCCGAACTGTTCCGGACCGGTGTCGGGCTGGGCTCCGGTGGTGAGCAACGGCCCCAGCGACGGCAGCGCGCGGACGATCTCTGGTGCGACGTCGGCCACCGCGGCGGACAGCGCCTCGCCCGCCTGTGGGTCGGCTGCGGCCAGCGCGAGAAGGTCGGCGGCGACGCCGTGCAGCAGCGTGAAGGGCCGCTGCGCCACCTGGGCGACGCCTTGGCCGTGCAGCACGGTGACGCCGGCCTGGCGGGCCTGCTGGGCGACCTCGGTGAGCAGCCGGCTCTTCCCGCCGCCCGACTCGGCCTCCAGCAGCGTGAGGCCACCGGAGCCGGTGCTGATGCTCCGGACAAGGTCGAGGACGGCGCTCAGCTCGCTTTCCCGACCGACGAAGGCGGGGTCGGTCAGGCTGTGTCGCTGGTCGAACCGGCCGATCACGAGCGCAGGGTCGGGATCACCCGCCTCGACCGCGGCGAGCAGTTCGGCAAGGTCTCCGGCTACCGCAGCGGCGGACTGGTAGCGCTCCGCCGGCTCCTTGCGCAGCAGCCGTTGCACGACCGCATCGAGCGCCCGAGGTACCGGCCAGCTGGCGGTCCGCAGTTCGGGCACCGGCATGCTCAGGTGCTGGCGCAGGAGCTCCCCGACCCCCGCGCCCGTGAAGGGTGGCTGCCCGGCGGCACATTCGAACAGCAGCACCCCGAGTGCGTACAGGTCGGAGCGCTCGTCGACCGGCGCGGCGAGCAGCCCGGCGGCCTCCGGCGCGAGGTAGCGGACGGTGCCGACCAGGTCGTCCCGGATGGACTCGTCCAAGGACGAGCTGCGGGCGAAGCCGAAGTCGACGAGGGTCGCCGTCTTGACGGTCGCCGTCTCGACGGTCTCGGGTCCGTGGACGAGGACATTGGCGGGCTTGACGTCCCGGTGGCAGATGCCGGCGTCGTGGGCGATGCCGAGCGCCGTCGCGACGTCGATGCCGATCCGCAAGGTTGCGAGCAGTGGCAGCGGGCCGGCCGCGATCAACGTCTCCAGCGTGGTGCCCTGCACGTACGGCTGGACCAGGTAGATGTGGTCTGCGGCGAACCCGGCGTCGTGCAGGCCGGGAAGTCCGTTATCGGAGAGCTTTCGCAGGACGAGGCTCTCGTGTTCCAGCCGCAACCTGGCAGCGGCGTGCATGACCGAGGAGTCGATCGACTTCAGGACGACCGCGGTATCGGTGTGGAGGTCGTGGGCGAGGAAGGTGTCGACACCGTTGCCGCTCTTGAGCGAGCGCTCGAGGACGTAGCGTCCGGCGACGACAGCGCCGTGCGTCGCCTCGGCCATTCCTGCCCACCATCGCGTTCGGAGAGCGGTTGGTCCGCTCATCCTCGACAGCATCGCGGCTACGGCCCTCGGGATACATAGTCATTTGGTGCGCTATCGCACGGGTGGGAAATCCGGTGCCGATGGCTAGGGTGGCGCCCCCCAACGCATCTCCGAGAGCATTCTGAAGCTGAGAATGCTCTCGGAGATGCGTTGGTGAACTGTCTGAGGGTCCAGTTAGGGATCGG
>JBBSUR010000223.1:0-3661 GCA_038234255.1 Mycobacteriales bacterium
CCCCTTCACCGCCACGAACACCCCGCACGAACTGGCTTTCACCATCGTGACCGAGGACGGCCATCCGCCGCTGCTGGGGAGCGCGGCGCCGGGCGAGCCGCCGTCCGCCAGCCCCATCGCCGGCGCCATGCAGTTCAACGTCGGCCGTCCGCCGACGCTGGGCAGCGGCCAGGAGCAGCTCGTCCCCTTCGCCTTCACCTTCCAGGCCCTGCCGTTCGCCGTGCCGGGCCGCTACCTCGTCCAGCTCACGCTGGACGACGATCCCGTACGCGGCGTGCCCTTCACCGTCCACGTGGAGCCGGCAGCAGGTTTCCGCGCGCCCGATCGGTAGTCACACCCGGCCCCTCTCGAGGACGATCAGCTTGACGCCCCTGCCCTTGACGCCCTTGACGCTGAAGGACCGCCGAGCTCACGCCCTCGACCTTCCGCAGCGCGTCACGCTGGCACACCTGACCAGCCGCAAGGCGATCGGCTTCAGGGTCACCCACGAGTTGTCGGACCTGACGCCGTACGACGTGCCGTGCGACGTGCCGCGCGACTTCGCGACCCTGCTCGACGGGGTGACCGATCGAACCGGACCCACGTTCGACGGCCTCCGGTTCCGCAGCCGTTTCGACACCGGCCCCGAGCGCCACCCCAATGACCGGCTGCCGGCGGCGGTTGTCGGAGGGCGGCTATAGCGTCGCCGTACCGCAGTCGAAGGAGAACCGTGGAACCCGTGCTCCAGGCCCGCCACCTCATCGTCGACTTCGGCGACGTCCGGGCCGTCGACGGCTTCGACCTGTCGGTCGGTGCCGGCAAGAGCGTCGCCCTGGTCGGACGCAACGGCGCCGGCAAGTCGACCACCATGCGGGTGCTCGCCGGCGTACTCCCGCCCAGCAGCGGCGAGGTCCGCGTCGCCGGCATCGACGCGGCCAAGGACCCCTCGGGCGTGCGCGCCGTGGTCGGCTACTGCCCCGACGTCGGCGGGCTGATCCCCCGCGCCACCCCATGGGAGCACCTGCAGCTCGCCGCCAAGCTGCGCGGTATGAAGGGCTGGCAGGACCGGGCGACCGAGTTGCTGGACCGCTTCGACCTGACCGGCGCGGCCGACCGGGTCACCGCCGGGTTCTCCCACGGCATGAGCCGGCGGATGTCGGTGGTGCTCGCCACTTTTCACGAACCGCGGCTGCTGCTGCTCGACGAGCCGTTCGACGGTGTCGATCCGCTCGGGGTCGACGCCACCCTGGAGGTCGTCGCCGAGGCCCGGGCCACCGGCGCCGCCGTGCTGGTCTCCACTCACCTGCTGCCGCTGGCCGTCCAGGCGTGCGAGGAGGCCGTCGTACTCAAGGGCGGCCGAGTCGTCGGGGCCTCCCCCGCCGCCGAGCTCACCGGCAGCGAAGGCGACCTGCGCTACCGGGCCCTCATCACGTGACCTCCGCTACCGCGCAGCTGCGGGCGCTGCTCGGCCTGCGCTGGCGGATGGTGCGCGGCGCCGGGACCCGGCTCGGCCTTGTCGCCACTGCGCTGTTTCTCGCCTGGCTGGTGCAGCTCGTCGTGACCAGCGGCGGCGCGCTGGACGCCCCGACCCTCGCCACCGCGATCGAGCTCGCGCCGTCGACCTTCCTCGGGTTCGGTGTGCTCGCCGTGATCGCGCCCCTGACCTCCGGCGGCGGCCTGGAGGTGGTGCCGCCCGACCAGCTCGTCGCCTACCCCGTACGCCCCACCACCCAGTTCCTCGGCGCGCTGGTGCTCGCCCCGCTCAACCTGGTCTGGGTCACCCAGCTGTTGGTCCTGGCCGCGCTGACCGGCTACCTGACCCTGGACACCAGCCTGGCGCGCGGCGCGCTGACCTCGGCGGCGTACGTCGGCTGCCTCACCGTGCTCGGCCAGGCGCTCGCCTGGCTCGTCGTCGGGCTGCGCCAGACCCGCCAGGGTCGCCGCACCGTCGCCGCCGCCGCCACGCTGCTCTGCCTCGCCGCCGTGGTCACCGTCCAGAGCGGCTCGGTCGGCGCCGCCCTCGCCGCCAGCCCGACCCGCAGCGTCGTACGGGCGGTCACCGTCGACGACCCGGCCCGCTGGGCGGTCACCACGGCAGCGCTGCTCGGTCTGGTCGCGCTCGGCCTGCTGGCCGGTTCCCGGCTCTGCGGCTGGGCGCTGGCCCGGGCCGGGGACGCCGGCAGCGTCCGGCACCTCCAGCCGGTACGCCGGCGCGCGTCCCGATCCCGCACCCCCCTGCGGGAGCTGGTCGCGGTCGACCGGGCCAGTGTCTGGCGCGCCCCCGCCCTGCGCCGCGGCGGTGTGGTCCTCGCGGTGCTGCCCGGTCTGCTCGCGGCCGGTGCGGCCGTACCGTGGGAGTCGCTCATCGTGCTGCCCGGGCTGGTCGCGGCCGGGGCCGGCCTGCTGTTCGGCGTCAACGCCTTCTGCCTCGACGGCTCCGGCGCGCTCTGGCTGGCCTCGCTGCCGTCCGAGCCGCACCTGGTCGCCCGGGCCAAGGCGGTCGTGCTCACCGAGACGGTGCTCGGCGCGGTCGTCGTCGCCGCCGTCGCCGGCTCGCTGCGCAGCCCCGGCAACCCGACCGCCGCCGAGCTGGCCGCGATCGTCGCGGCCGGCCTGGCCTGCACCGCCGTCGTGGTGGCCCAGTGCCTGCGCGCCTCGGTACGCCGGCCGCACCACGCCACGCTGCACGGACCCCGTGACGCGGTGGCCCCGCCCGGGGCGCTGGCCGTCGCGAGCGTGCGCCTGGCCATCCCCACCGCCTGTGTCGGCGTGGTCATCGCCTCCGCCGCAGCCACCGGGCTGTGGTGGATGCCACTCGGACTCGGCGTCGTGGTCACCCTGCTGGCCGGGCTCTCCCTGAACCGGACGCTGCGCCGTTACGACGACCCCGTCGTACGCGCCCGGGTGGTGTTCACCGTCGCCACCGGGTGAGGGGCTGGCGCGGGGGGGGGGAGCGTCAGACCGGGATCAGGTCGACCTACCTGCGGCGCCCGGGCGAGGCGCTCGTCCGGGGTGGGCTGCCCCGCAGCTTCCTCGCTCAGGGACTGTGTTCGCTCAGGTGCTGCGCCAGGACGACGCTGGTCTCGGCATCGCGCAGCTGCCCGAGCGTCGACCCCAGCGCGAGCCGGACGACGCTGCGCCATGGGACCGGCCGGCCGTACTCGTCCAGCGCCACCAGCCCGGCCAGCGACCCGCGCAGCCGCGCGACCATCTCCTCGACCAGCGGATCGGGGTCGACCTCGTCGCGAAAGACCGGGTCGATCTCCGGCAGCCAGGAGGTCACCGACGGCACCGGCTTGGCTTCCGTCCGACTCCTGCGCATCTGTCCCCCGTTCCCGTGCGGGACCTGTTATATATCGGGCGAGGCAGGACTGGCCAGCGCCGCAGTAGCGATCTCCGCCCAGACCAGTTTGCCGGTGGCGACCTCGCGTTCGCCCCAGCGGGCCGCCAGTGCGTCGACCAGCAGCAGCCCGCGACCGCCCTCGTCCGTCGCGCTCGGCTCCCGGACCGTCGCCGACGCGTGCGAGGCGTCCTCGACACTGAGCACGATCCGGTCCGAGCGGTGCCCCAGCCACACGACCACCGGGGACGTGGCGTATCGGACCGCGTTCGTCGCCAGCTCGCTGGCCAGCAGGACCGCCACGTCGGTGCTCTCCTGGACGCCCCAGTCGGCGCAGCACTC
>JBBSUR010000224.1:0-3607 GCA_038234255.1 Mycobacteriales bacterium
CCCGCCGCAGGGCCCACCCCACCCCCGTACGTCTGTCTGATCCAACGAGGCAGCCCGCACGGCAAAAGATCAGACGCAAGGACTGGGGAGGTGGGGCGACGATTCGACCGGCCCACTAAACTCCTGCCCGTGACGGCCCGCATCGGTGTGGTGACCTTTCCCGGGAGCCTGGACGACCGAGACGCCCAACGGGCGGTACGCCTGGCCGGCGCCGAACCGGTGGCGCTGTGGCACGGCGACGCGGACCTGCACGGGGTCGACGCGGTAGTCCTGCCCGGCGGGTTCTCCTACGGCGACTATCTGCGGGCCGGTGCGCTGGCCCGCTTCGCGCCGGCGATGGCGACCATCGTCGAACAGGCCGGACACGGCCTGCCGGTGCTCGGCATCTGCAACGGCTTTCAGATCCTCTGCGAGGCAGGGCTTCTCCCCGGTGCGCTGACCCGCAACTCCTCGCTGCACTTCGTTAACCGCGACCAAGGACTGCGGGTGGAGAGCATCAGCACTGCATGGACCGGTGGCTTCGCGGCCGGCCAGCAGATCGTCGTACCGATCAAGAACGGCGAGGGCTGCTACGTGGCCGATGCGGGGACGCTGGACCGGCTCGAGGGGGAGGGTCGCGTGGTCGCGCGCTACGCCGGCGGCAACCCCAACGGCAGTGCCCGCGACATTGCCGGCATCGCCAACGAGCGCGGCAACGTGGTCGGGCTCATGCCCCATCCGGAGCACGCCGTGGAGGCGCTGATCGGCACCGCCGGCGTCGACGGCCTGGTCTTCTTCACCTCCGTGCTGGAGTCGTTCGTCCGTACGTAGACGCCGGGGCTCCGTCCACATTTCGCGTCGCTGGTCTTCCGGGTCGGTGTCTGCGACAGCACTCTGGTGACATGCCGAGCCGTAAGGCGCACCATGGAGCCCGTGACGCTGCTGCCCGTACGCCTTGACGGCTGGACCATCGACGATCTCGACGACCTGCCCGACGAAGGACTGCGTTACGAGCTCGTCGACGGGACACTGCTGGTGAGTCCGCCACCCACTGTCGGACACAACTCGGCCGCCTTCGAGCTCGGGGTTCTGCTCAAGAGCGCGCTCGATGACTCCTGGCGCGTCGTGCCTGCTCCGGGGGTGGTCGTGGATCGGCGTAACTACCGTGAGCCCGACCTGGTGGTCGTCCGCCGAGTGGCCCTCACGGCTTCCCGGGCGAGTGCGCACGACGTGCTGCTCGCCGTCGAGGTGATGAGCCCGAGCAGCATCACCAACGACCGGCTGGTCAAGCCGGTGCTCTACGCCCGCGCGGGCATCCCGCACTACTGGCGGCTCGAGCGCGAGAGCGAGCCGGTGCTGATCACCCACGCCCTCGACGGCGACGTCTACCGGGAGACCGCCCGCTTCCTCGACGGCGTGGTCATCGACGAGCCCGCCCGGCTCCGGTTCCGGCTGGCGGAGCTGTTCGCCTGAGCGCCGGTAGCCTTCGGCGGATGGACGTCGACACGGTGGAGACCGCCGCGCAGACCCCCGACGCCGAGCAGCCCTTCCGCGAACTCGGCCTCAAGGATGACGAATACGCCTCTATCGGAGGCATTCTCGGCCGACGCCCCACCCAGACCGAGCTCGCCATGTACTCCATCATGTGGAGCGAGCACTGCTCCTACAAGAGCAGCAAGGTGCACCTGCGGCAGTTCGCTGACCTGCCCCGCGGCGACCGCATGCTCGTCGGGATGGGCGAGAACGCCGGCGTCGTCGAGGTCGGCGAGGGCCTCGCCGTCACCTTCAAGATCGAGTCGCACAACCACCCGAGCTTCGTCGAGCCCTACCAGGGCGCGGCGACCGGGATCGGCGGGATCGTCCGCGACATCCTCACCATGGGCGCCCGGCCGGTGCTGGTCATGGACCCGCTGCGCTTCGGCGACGCCGACCATCCCGACACGGCCCGGGTGCTGCCCGGGATCGTCGCCGGGATAGGCGGTTACGGCAACTGCCTCGGTCTGCCCAACATCGGCGGCGAGGTGGTGTTCGACCCCACCTACCAGGGCAACCCGCTCGTGAACGCCCTGTGTCTCGGGGTTCTGCCCGTCGACCGGATCCAGCTCTCGGCCGCGCGCGGGGTCGGCAACGTCGTGGTCTTGCTCGGCGCCAAGACCGGCCGGGACGGCATCGGCGGCGTGTCGGTGCTCGCTTCCGCCACCTTCGACGCCGACGGACCGGCCCGCCGGCCGAGCGTGCAGGTCGGCGACCCGTTCACCGAGAAGCTGCTGATCGAGGCCTGCCTGCAGATGTACGACGCGAAGCTCGTCGAGGGCATTCAGGACCTCGGCGGCGCGGGCCTCACCTGCGCGCTGACCGAGACCTCTGCGGCCGGGAAGTCGGGCATGCACGCGCGCCTGGACCGGGTACCGCTGCGTGAGGCCTCGATGGAGCCGCACGAGGTGCTCGCGAGCGAGTCGCAGGAGCGGATGCTGGCCATCGTCACGCCGGCGAATCTGCCGGCCGTACTCGCGATCGCCGCCCGATGGGGCGTCCTCGCCACCGCCATCGGCGAGGTCACCGAGGGCGACCGGCTGGTCGTCACCTGGCACGGCGAGGTCGTCGTCGACGTGCCGCCCGGCTCGCTCGCCGACGACGGTCCGGTCTACGAGCGGCCGATGGCGCGCCCTGCCGACCTGGCTGCGCTGCAGAGCGCCGCGCTCCCGCCGTACCCGAAGAGCACCGAACTGCGAGATGTCCTGCTGCGCATGGTCGCGAGCCCCAACCTGTGCAGCAAGCGCTGGGTGGTGGAGCAGTACGACCGGATCGTGCTCGGCGACACCGTGCTGGCCTGGCCGGAGGACGCCGGCGTCGTGCGGCTGTCTGAGGAGACCGGTCTGGGGGTGGCGCTGGCGACCGACGGCAACGGCCGCTACACCCGCCTGGACCCCTACACCGGTGCGCAGCTCGCCCTGGCCGAGGCCTACCGCAACGTGGCCGCGACCGGGGCTGTCCCGGTCGCGGTGACCAACTGCCTCAACTTCGGCAGCCCGGAGGATCCCGAGGTGATGTGGCAGTTCGCCGAGGCCACCCGCGGGCTGGCCGACGGCTGCCGGGCGCTGGCGCTGCCGGTGACCGGCGGCAACGTCAGCTTCTACAACTCGACGGCCGGTGTCGCCATCCACCCGACTCCGGTGATCGGGGTGCTGGGCCTGTTCGACGACGTCGCGCGGCGTACGCCGATGGGCTTTCGCGAGCCGGGCGAGTCGGTGCTGCTGCTCGGCGAGACGCGGGACGAGCTCGGCGGGTCGGAGTGGGCGTGGGCCGAACATCGCCACCTCGGGGGCCGTCCGCCGGCGGTCGACCTGGGTCGGGAGCGGCTGCTGGCCGACGTGCTCGTCGCCGGTTCGCGGGACGGGATGCTGTCCAGCGCCCACGACCTGTCCGACGGCGGGCTGGCCCAGGCGCTGGCGGAGTCGTGCCTCGCCGGTCGGCGGAGTGAGGGACTGCGCACCGGGATCGGGGTGCGGATCGTCCTGCCTGCGGGCGTGGAGCCGTTCGTGCAGCTGTTCAGCGAGTCGGCGGGGCGCGCGATCGTCACCGTGCCGCGTTCGGAGGAGCTCCGCTTCACCGAGATGTGCGACGCGCG
>JBBSUR010000225.1:0-3589 GCA_038234255.1 Mycobacteriales bacterium
CGATCCTGGACTGGTCGGCGAAGTGGAACAGCGACCCCAAGCCCTTCGTCTGGAAAGCCACCGCCGACGACATCATCGAAAAGGTCCAGCGCGGCCGCGCAGCACTGACCCGCCAGACCAATTCAACGACGGACCACTAGTGCAGCAGCGGCCCGACTGGACGCCTGGCCGTGTGGAGGACCTCGCCGCGTCCCGCGCCTGGCTCGGGTGGCGCGACGAGTAAGTGATGCTTGCCACCTCCGTTGCTGCCACGGCGGAGAAGGACGAAGCCAGTCCTGACGTTGCTGATGACGCGGTGCACGCGCGGCAGGATCTCGTCGAGGTCGTCGGCGGGGATCCGACCCGGGCGCTGGGTGCGCGGGGGCTGTGGTCATGGCGCCGCCGACGGGGTGGCGGACGGCGGTTCGCCCGGCGGCGCGCCACCGGAAACCATTCATATTAAGGGCTATCCGGATCACGGCAGTGCTCCGACCGTCAGATCTCGCCAGGGGCGATCGAGGGCTTCTGACGCAAGGCTTTCCGGCCAGACGGGCCTCGTGGGCGGGGGCTTTCGTACGGGGTGTGGGTTCGGGACCTTGATGAGCTCGCGCATAGTCGTGGGTGGCGCGGTCACGGCGCCTTCGAGTAGCCGGAAGAACAGCAGGCCGCGGGCTCGAGAGTGACGGCGGTTGAAGCGGAACGTGAACTCGTCGAGGTAGGCCTGCAGGTGCTCGGCCGAGACGCCGGACTGGTGGGTGCCGGCGAGCCAGCGCTTGAGCAGGCTGGCCACCCGGTGGACTCCAGGCAGGACCTCATGGGCGTGCAGGCCGGAGCGCTTGATGTTGAACGGCTTGTGGCCGAAGGCGTCGGCGATGGCGGGTGGGTAGGACCGCAGCGCGTCACTGATGATCATCGAGCCTGGGGTGATGTGCCGGTGTAAGAACTTCCCGAGATGCTCGGCGTCGATCTTCGGCACTACCTCGAGGCGGCAGCGGCCGAACGAGTGCTCCTTGGACTCGATGGCGATCACCACGTACGCCTTGCCAGGTGCGCCGCGGCCTCGTTTTCCGCCAGTCTTGACACCACCGACGAAGGTCTCGTCGACCTCCACGTCACCACTGAGGAGGTCGACCGAGGTGCGCCCCATGGCTGTCCGCAGCTTGTGACAGATCGCCCATGCCGTCTCGTATGAGCCGAGCCCGAGCAGCGGCCGCAACGATGCGGCGCTGACCCCGTTCTTCGTCACGGCCATCAGCCACGCCGCCTCGAACCACACCGTCAACGGCGTGCGGGTGTCCTGGAAGACCGTGCCAGCGAGCACCCGGACCCGCTTGCGGCAGCCGCCGCAGGACCAACCGCCAGCCGGTAGACGCCAGCCCTTCTCGGAGCCACAGTGCGTGCAGCGGAAGCCGTCAGGCCAGCGCAGCCAGTCCAGATAGTCCAGGCACGCCGCGTCGTCTGGGAACCACGCCCGCACGGCAGCAAGGTTTCCCGGGTAGTGCACACCGGCCGCCGGTGATCCCAAGCCCATGCCCGCAGCCTACTGCCGTCATCCGGATAGCCCTTTTCATATTTCGATGAGGATGAGGCCATCCGGAATATGAGTGGGAACTGCCTCGGCGTCCCGGCGTGAGGAGTGCAACGACGACGATCAGACTGATCGCCGCCGGGCGGTCTGCAGATGGTGTAGTAGCGTTACCTCATGCAAAGTGTTGATGGCGTAGACGTCCTGGACGTCCGGGAGGCAGCAGCGTATGTCCGCCGCACCCCGGAAACGGTCCGGCGCTGGGTGTGGTCAGGGCGGATTCCGGCATCTCGGCAGGGCAACCGATTGCTCATCGCCCGCCGGGACCTGGATGCCGCGATCTCGGGCGAGACATCTGTTCGCCCGCTGTCCTTGCGTGAGTGGGCAGCAAGCGCATCTCGGCGGGCCCCTGGTGCGGAGAGCTCAGCCGCCTTACTGGTCGCGGAGGACCGGTGGTCCGATGACCACGGTCGTTGACGCCAGCGTCGTCGTCGACTGGGTTGCACCCGACATCGCCACCACCGCCCCCGCTCTCGCGCTGCTCGACCGGCTTGCGGACACCGACGAGGACCTGGTGGCGCCCCGCCTGTTGCTGCACGAGGTCGGTAACGCGCTGTTGACAGGTATCCGGCGGGGCAGGTGGGACGGCGCCGAGGCCGACGCGGCGTACGCCCGGCTGCGCCGGCTGCCCGTCACGCTGGCCGATCTGTCCGGCGACGCGGATCGGGCGTACGAGCTGTCCCGCCGCTACGACGAGCATCCCGTATACGTCCTGGTCTACCTAACGCTGGCCGAACGGCTGTCGGCGCGTTTCGCCACTGCCGATCAGCGCTTGCTCGCTCGGGTCGGTCACCTGCCGTACGTCGTGCCGGTCGGCTGAGCTTGAGCGGAGCCGGAGGCCTCAGTGAGCGGGCGCCGGTGGGTTCGGACTGCCGGCGGTGGCTACCGTTCTTCCATGGGGCTGAGGCAGTCCCAGGTCCGCGATGCCGGTCTCGCCACCGGTGCGGTCGTCGTGGCCGTGCTCGCCGTCCCGAGGCGTGCCTTGCCGCTTTCCGTCCGCACCCCGGCGCCGATCTCGGTACGGACGTCCGGTCCGCCGGGC
This sequence comes from Mycobacteriales bacterium, assembly GCA_038234255.1. Lineage (GTDB taxonomy): Bacteria > Actinomycetota > Actinomycetes > Mycobacteriales > SCTD01 > SCTD01. The sequence continues at coordinate 2,607 of JBBSUR010000225.1, forward strand.
ACCGCCCCCCGTCCCGCGCGCGCCGAAATCCAAGGTCCCAGGTCACTGTCAAGTCACGTCGTCGACCGGCCGGCCGTCGCCCAGGGTGACAGCTGTCGTGCGGCCGGTGAGCACAGCGGTCACCCGCCCCGTTCGCGCACGCCGCGCCCACCGGCGCTGGTAGCGTCGTGGTATGCGTACAACCATCGACAAGGCAGGCCGAGTGGTCATCCCGAAGGAATTGCGGGACCGGCTTGGCCTGCACGCCGGACCCGTCGAGTTGGAGATCGACGGCGGCGGACTCCACCTGGCGCCGGTGATCGCCGACGTCTCGCTCGTCGAGCGGGACGGGCGCTTGGTCATCGCCCCGGGGGGCGCTCGGCTCACTGACGAGGACGTACGGGCGTTGCGCGATGCCGACCGCCGCTGAGCCGCTGCTGCTCGACACCAGCGCGGCCGTCCCACTCGTGCTGGCTGATCACGAAGCGCACGACGCCACGACCGCGGCACTGTCCGGACGCGAGCTCGGCCTGGCTGGTCACGCCGCCTTCGAGACCTGGTCGGTGCTGACCCGGTTGCCGGGAGTTCAGCGACTGAGTCCCGCGGCCGCCGGTCGGTTGTTGGCAGCCGACTTCGCGCACAGCCGCCAACTCGGCGCGCAGGAGGCGGCTGCGCTGCTCGCGGCGCTGTCGTCGCTGCGCTTGTCCGGCGGCTCGGTCTACGACGCGCTGGTCGGTGCTGTCGCCGTCCAGCACGACCTGGAGTTGGTCAGCCGGGACCGCCGGGCACTTGGGACGTACGCCCGCCTCGGCGTCCGGCTCCGGCTGCTCGACTGAGCAGCCACGCACGCCGGCCCTCACGGCCTCGGGGTGCCTGCCGAGACGGCCCCGAAACCGGGTCACTATCTGGGCCACCCGCCGCACAGTCGCACGCTCGAGCAGTTCTTCAAGCGCCAGTTGTTACCGATGATCGAGACGGATTAAGAACTGGCGGGTCGCCTGAAC
>JBBSUR010000226.1:0-3588 GCA_038234255.1 Mycobacteriales bacterium
CATCCGGGACGTGTCGGAGATCGTCGCTGCCGAGGATCAGCTCCGCCACGCCGCGCTGCACGACCCACTCACGGGTCTGCCGAACCGCACGCTGCTGACCGACCGTCTGGGCGGGGCGCTGACGCGAGCTCAGCGGCTCGGCCAAGACGTCGCCGTCCTGTACTGCGATCTGGACGGCTTCAAGCGGGTCAACGACGCGAACGGCCATGCCGCCGGCGACCTGCTGCTGTGCGAGACAGCTGATCGGCTGCGGTCGTTACTGCGACCGCAGGACACCGTCGCCCGCGTAGGCGGCGACGAGTTCGTCATCGTCCTGGAAGCCGACGACGAGAACGCCCCGGGCAGCGGCACCGCTCATCGGCGGGCGACACCGGGCAGCGGGGCAGAATCCTCGCGGACCCTGGGAATCGACGTCGCCCGGCGAGTTGTCGCTGCCCTGGCCGAACCGGTGCTGATCGACGGCGTCGAGCATGTCATCAGCACCAGCGTCGGCCTGGCGTACGCCGGAGCGCCGGGCAGCACCCGGACGGCCGAGGACGTGCTGCGGGACGCCGACGCGGCCATGTACCGCGCGAAGGCTGCCGGCAAGGACCGCTTCGAGGTCTTCGAGAACGGCCTGCGGACCGACGTGGCCGAACGGGGTCGCGTCGAACGCCTGTTGCGCCGCGCGGTGCACGTGCCGCGTCCACAGGGTGTGCCGTCGCCCCGGCTCACCGTTGCCGACGGCGCCCGGCTGGACGTGGCGTACCAGCCGGTCTACGGCGGAGCTGAGGGCCGGCTCGAGGGCTTCGAGGCCCTCGCCCGGCTCACCGACGAAGCCGGCAGGCCCGTCCCGCCTGAGCTGTTCATCGCCGTGGCGGAGGACACCGGACTGATCCGCCCGCTCGGGCACGAGGTGCTGCGCCAGGCATGCCGGCAGCTCGCCGCGTGGCGACACCGGCACGCCCACGCGGACCACCTGACCGTCGCGGTGAACCTGTCCGCCCGACAGGCCCAGCACCCGGCGCTCGCGGACGAGGTCATGGCGGTCCTAGCCGAGGAGGGCCTACCGGCGGACCGCCTAGTCCTGGAACTCACCGAGACCGTCCTGCTGCAGGCCGGGCGGTCGACGATCACGACGTTCCACAAGCTCCGGGAGGCAGGCATCGGCATCGCGATCGACGACTTCGGCACTGGCTACGCCAGCCTGCGCTACCTGGCCGAACTCCCGGTCAGCGCTGTCAAGATCGACCGGAGCTTCACCGCCGGACTGCCTCACGACCCGACCTGCGCCACCATCGTCCGCGCCGTGGCCGGGCTCGCCCGCGATCTCGACCTGCAGTGCACCGTCGAAGGCGTCGAGACGACGCAGCAGCTCCAGGCCCTGCCGCCCGGGGCCAGCGTTCAGGGCGACCTGCTCGGCAGGCCCGGCACGGTCGCCGCAGGATCAGCGGCCATCGAGACAGGCTCCGCCCGGGCATGGCCCGCACGGTCCGTTCTGCACTAGCTAGAACAGTGACTCCAGCGGCTGGGCGCCCACCACGACCAGCCGCTGGGTCGCTCGGGTGAGCGCGACGTAGACGCTCCGCAGACCGGCGACCGGGTGCGAGCTCTCACCGGCGATGCCGTGCGGATCGAGCACGACGCAGCCGTCGTACTCAAGACCCTTGACCTGCCAAGGGTCGACCGCCGACACCCGCGGGTCGTTCGGGAGCAGGTCGCGTACCTGCTCGACCAGGCTGTGCGGGGCGACGACGCCGACGGTGCCGCCGACCTGACCGAGCAGCAGCTCTACGACGCCCGGCAGCTCATCCAGCGGGTCGCCCACCACGAGCAGCGGGGCGATGCCGGTGCTGCGTACGGCGGTCGGCGCGGTCAACGCGGGATCGATTCGGGCGAGCAGCCGCGCGGCCAGCGCCGCGATCTCGGTGCTGGTCCGGTAGTTGGTGGTCAACTCGACCTGCCGCAACCGGCTCCGGCCGAGCACCGCCGTCAGGGCGTCGCGGATCTCCTGCACGTCGGGCCAGGCGGACTGCACCCAGTCACCGACCACCGTCCACGTGGCGCCGCGGGCCCGCCGGCCGAGCATCCGCCACTGCATCGGGGTGACGTCCTGCGCCTCGTCGACGACCACATGGGCGTACGTCCGGTAATCGCGTTCCTGCGCCACCGTGCGGGCAGCACCGCGGTTGCGGTCGGCGAAGGTGGTGACCCCCTCGGCGGCGGCGAGCTCGTCGAGCTCAGCCAGCTCGTCCCAGCCGTCGTCGTCCGGCTCGGCCTCTACCGGAGGTGACCCCACCAGCGCGGCGAGTTCGTCGTAGAGCGCCGCGTCGGCGACGGTCAACGCCGCCCCCCCGGACCAGGACGCCCCCAGGGCCGCGACCTCCTCGCCGGTCAACAGGCCGAGCGCGCCCTCGCGCAGCGCAACGCTCCCGGCGCGCAGGTCGGTCAGCACCTGCCACGGCACCAGGACCGGCCACGCGGCGTCCACAGCACTTCGGAAAGCGGGGTCGGCCTGGAGGAAAGCCAGGAAGTCCTCGTGGTCGTCGGCCTCCATCCGGGTCGCCTGCGGCCGGCGCTGCCAGGCCCGCCACGCCAACTCGGACAGGGCCGACGAGAACGCGGCCCGCCCACTGTTGTGGCTCCGCGCCGAACGCTGCACCTGTGCCCGTCGGCGGGCAATGTCGCTGCCCCGCACGCTGACCGTCGCGCCCCACCGGTCGACTGGGAGGTCCTGCAGGTGACGCGCTCCGCCGAGCTGGCGCACCACCTTCTGCAGCACCTCCGCCATCCGCGCCGAGCCCTTGACCGCCACCGCGGCCGGGCCGTCGTAGCCGGTGACCGCCACCCCGCGCGGCAGCTCGGGGAGGTCGGCCAGGCTGGCTAGGCGCACGCTGGTCTCGCCGAGCGCCGGCAGCACCGCACCGATGTAGTCGACGAACACCGGCGACGGTCCAACGACGAGAACCCCTCGGCGGGAGTACCACTCGCGACGGGCGTACATCAGGTAGGCCACCCGGTGCAGCGCCACGGCGGTCTTGCCGGTGCCGGGACCACCGGTGACGACCAGGGCCCCGTCGTCGGGGGCGCGTACGGCCTCGTCCTGCTCACGTTGGATCGTCGCCACGATGTCGCGCATCTGGCCGGTGCGTTCGCGGGAGATCGCGGCGAGAAAGGCGCCGTCGCCGACGACGACGGTGCCGTCCAGCGATCCCTCGGCGGAGGCGTCGAGCAGCTCGTCGTCGACACCGACGACCGTGTCCCGGCGACAGGAGATGCTCCGGCGGCGCACGACGCCCTGCGGGTCGGCGGCGGTGGCTCGGTAGAACGCCGCGGCGGCCGGTGCCCGCCAGTCCAGGACGATCGGCTCCTGGCCATCGGTGCGCAGGCCCATCCGTCCGACGTGGTGCACCGTGCCGTCGTCGCGGTCCAGCCGACCGAACAGCAGTCCCTCCCCGGCCAGGTCCAGGTCGGCGCGCCGGTTGGCGGCGGCCTGGGCGGCGACGTCGCGTTCGTACACCGCCTGCGGCGATCCGCCGGTCGGCAGCATGCTTTCGCTCTCGCGCCGCACCGCCTCCCCGCGTAGAACCTCGAGCCGGGCCAGCGCCC